>CAZCRA010000008.1:29765-58777 GCA_964500945.1 uncultured Verrucomicrobiales bacterium
AGCGGCAGCTGCAGGATCTCCATCGACTGGATCATCCTGGGCGCCAGCTTCATCCTCTCCGCGGTCTCCCGCGATCTCGAAAGCGCCTTGGCCCGCTTCCCTCCTAAGCTATGCCTTGCTCTGGCCGCCGCCGGCATCCTCATCTTCGCCGGCTTTGGATGGGCCTGCCAGCTTCTCGAAGGTAACTTTCTCGATTACTCCCGTCTCAGCCGTGCTGTCCCCATCGACCCCGTAATGGCCCGCTATCACAGCATGTTGGGCGTCGAGATCGGAGTTGCCTTCACCGTCGCCGCCATCATGTTCTCCATCTACGCTCACCTCGCCTCCCGGGGCGCCTTGGTCAAAGGTTTCTGAATCCCGCAATCTCGATCGCCTCACGAATGCTTGAGCACCTCAACCACTACGTTTACGCCATCCTGCTGCTCATCGGCCTGCACGCGATGATCGTGAAGAACAACCTGGTCAAGAAATTGATCGGGATGTCCATCTTTCAGACCGCGATCATTCTCTTCTTTGTGTCGCTAGGCGTCAAAGCGGACGCCACGATTCCCATTCTCGAGCACCATCACGATCACCACACGCACCAGGCATCCGCGAACGGGACGCACGACAGTGACCATGGCGAAGATGGGGTGGAAAGCAGCCATGGAGACCACGCGAAACATCATTCCTCAGCCATCGATGCGGATGCCTACGCCAACCCCGTCCCTCACGTCCTGATGCTCACGGCCATCGTGGTCGGCGTCAGCACGCTGGGTGTCGGATTGGCCATCTGCCAACTGGTGTTCTATCACTACGGCTCCATCGAAGAAGACGAGATCTTCGAACAGATCCAATCCTCCGATGGATAACCAGCTCCCCGTCATCGTCGTCCTGACGCCCCTGCTCACGGCTATCCTCGTGACACTCTTCGGGCTCTGGCGCCCCAGCTTCGCCTTCCCGCTGACCATCCTTGGCTTGGCTCTCACCCTGGCCGCCAGCGTGCGTCTCGTCGAAGCCGTCGCCGCGGATCCCACTCGACGCCTCGTCTACGAACTCGGAGGATGGAGCGGCCAGCCCCCTGTCGGAATCCACCTCGTGGTCGATCCACTCAGCGCCATCGTCGTCCTGGTCATTGCTTTCGTTTCCGTCGTCGCCGGCATCTATTCATTGTGCCGGGTGCCGGAGGAAACCCCGGGCAAAGTCGCACCCTACTACACCCTGTTCCTCCTTCTCACCACCGGCCTCATCGGCATTTGCGTCGCGGCTGACTCCTTCAACGTCTTCGTGATGCTGGAAGTGTCGTCCCTGACGAGCTACGCGCTGGTTGCCATGGGTAAGTCACGTCAGGCCTCGATCGCGGCTTTTCGTTATGTCATCATGGGGACGATCGGCGCTTCATTCTACTTGCTCGGCGTGGGCTACTTGTACGCCAAAACGGGTGCTCTGAACATCGAGGAAATCCGGTCCGTCATCGAAGCACAACAGTTGGCTCAATCGCCTTCGGTCCACTTGGCTTTCGTTCTGATCATGACGGGCTTGTTCGTAAAGATGGCCTTCTTCCCACTACATGGCTGGCTCACGAACGCCTACACTTTCAGCCCCTCCACCAGTGCATGCCTCATGGCCCCGCTGGTGACCAAGGTGTCGCTTTACGTCATGGTGAGAATGATTTGGAGCCTTTTCGGCTTCGATTTCGCCTTTGAAAGCCTCGACTGGAGCCGGCTGATCGTCTGGCTAGCCGTCCTCGCCATCGCCGCGGGATCCATCCTGGCCTTCGCTCAGAAAAATCTCAAACCCATGCTCTGCTTCCTCGTGATCGCCGAGGTGGGGTACATGGTCGGCGCCCTCTGGCTCGGCTCCGAAGCCGGTCTGACGGCCTCCGTCTTCCACTTGGTCAGTGATGCCGCCATGACCCTCTGCCTGTTCCTCGCCGCTGGCATCTTCTGGCGGGCGACACGCACTCACGAGATTGCCTCCCTCAGCCATCTCCTGCCAAAGATGCCTTGGACCTCGACCGCCTTCCTTGCCGGTGCCTTTTCCATGATCGGCATTCCACCAACCTGCGGATTCTTCAGCAAATGGTATTTGATCAGGGCCGGCATTGAGAGCGCTCACTGGGAATACGTCGTCGCTCTGCTCGTATCGAGCCTCGTCAACGCGCTTCTTTTCTTCCGCGTCATCGAAGTGATGTTCTTCGGAAAAGATTCCTCCATCGATTCGCAAAACGCTGGACCCAAACCCGTGGTATCCGCCAATCCAGCTCCGCCCATGGCTCTCCTGTCGTTGTGGATCGCGGCCGCTGCCGTGATCGCCATCGGAGTCTTCAACTCGAAGATCGTGGAACTGATCCGTTCAACCTTCACCGGAGTCCCGCTCCAGTTGCCCAGCTAAGCGCATGGACGTGCTTTCGCTCACCCCACTTCATGCGCTGCTGATCCCGCTCGCCGCGGCCGCCCTGCTTGTCCCTTTGGGGCGTTGGCCCAACCTCCGGGAATCGCTCACCCTTCTGGCCGGTGGCCTCACCCTATGGACCGTGGCCTCGATGATCCCCGCCGTGATCCGAGGAGACCTGCCCGTCCTTCAAACGCCGCCCGTCGTCGCTTCGGTCCCCATCGCATTTCGCGTCGATGGCCTCGGTCTCACCTTTGCGCTCGTGGCATCTTCCCTGTGGATCCCGACTTCGATCTACTCGATCGGATACATGCGCGGCACGAAGGAATCGAACCAAACCCGATTCTATAGCTTCTTCGCTCTGTCGATCGCTGCGACGCTTGGGGTGGCTTTTTCCGCGAACTTGCTCACGCTCTATCTTTTCTACGAGCTCCTCTCGCTTTCGACCTACCCTCTCGTTACTCACCAGCAAACCCGGGAGGCTAGAAACGGAGGCAGAACCTACCTCAGCCATTTGCTGATCGCGTCGATTGGACTGGCGCTCCCCGCTTTGATCTATGTCTACGGGAAATCGGGCGGCGACCTCGAGTTTTCTCTCAACGGCGTACTGGCGGGCCACGTCGGTAAAACCGAAACGCTGGTTCTGCTGATCGCTTTCCTGTTCGGGTTCGCCAAAGCCGGCCTCATGCCTCTGCACTCGTGGTTGCCTGGTGCCATGGTCGCCCCGACGCCCGTTTCCGCTCTTCTCCACGCGGTGGCGGTCGTGAAAGTCGGTGTCTTCTGCGTCGTCCGGATCGTGACGGGTATTTTCGGAACCGATCTGTTGCAAGAGTTTGATCTGGGCATCGTCGCTGCGTGGATCGCCGCGTTCACCGTCCTCACGTCCTCCCTGATCGCGCTGAGCCAGGACAATCTGAAACGCCGGCTGGCCTTCTCCACCGTGGGCCAATTGTCCTATATCGTGCTCGGAGTCGCCCTCCTCTCGTCGGCGGGACTCATCGGAGGCGTCCTTCACATCGTCATGCACGCCTTTGGGAAAATCACCCTCTTCTTCTGCGCCGGCGCGATCTACGTGGCCTCGGGAAAGAAATACATCAGTCAATTGGACGGCATCGGGCGTCGCATGCCGTGGACGATGAGCGCCTTCGCCATCGGCGCCCTGAGTGTGGCCGGCCTGCCGCCAAGCGGTGGGTTCATCAGCAAGCTCCAACTCCTGATCGGAACGCTACAGAGCGACCAACCCTTCCTGCTGGCCGTCTTCCTGCTGAGCACCCTGTTGAACGTGGCCTACTTCTTCCCCATCGTCATCCGAGCCTTCTTTAACGCACCTCCTGCGAGCGAGCCCTCGGACGGCCCTTCTCTTTCCGAAGCGCCTCTTACCTGCGTCATCCCCCTGGTGATCACCGCCCTCACTAGCTTGGCTCTCTTCTTCGGAGCGGGTTGGCCCCTCGCCCTGATCGAGACCGTTTTCTCTTCCAAATGAGCGCTCCACCCTACCCCGGCTTCTTTGCCCGCTTACCCATTCGCATCTTGCTGTGGGGCCTGCTCGTGGCCGGAAGCCTCGCCTGCTTGGCCGCCGAATTTTTCGTCCGCTCCCAAGCAGCCAACGGTGACAAAGCCCCGTTTCACAATTTTCCCGGCGCCTACGCGACGATGGGGTTCGTCGCCTGCACCATCCTCATCATCCTAGCGAGGATCCTCGGCGTGTTTGTCCGTGCTTCTGCCACGGTCGACGAAACGATTCGCTCCAGCCCAGAAGATGATTGATTTTCCTCCACTTCCTCCGGGCTTCTTGTTCTTGGCAGGGGCCTTGCTCGTGCCTCTGATCAAACCGGTCCTTCGAAGCCCGTTCCTGATCCTGCTGGCCGCCGCCGCCCTTTACGCCGTGCACCGGCTACCGGCCGATCCATCGACCTCTTTCACCACGTCCTTCCTTCCCGGCTTCGAACCGCTCGAATGGCTGCGGGTCGATGGGCTCAGCAAAGCCTTTGGATATATCTTCGCCATCAATGCTCTCGCGGTCTTCATCTATGCCTTCTACGTCCGCCAAGCAACCCAACACGCCTCCGCCCTCATCTACATTGGCAGCGCCTTGGGAACCATTTTTGCCGGAGATCTGATCACCGCCTATATCAACTGGGAGATCATGGCCGTTGCTTCCACGGTCCTGATCCTTTCCAACGGCACGAAACGTTCATCTGCCGCAGCCTTCCGCTACCTCCTCCTGCACATCGTCAGTGGACTCCTTTTTCTGGCCGGCCTCGTTTTCACCGCTTCCGAGTCCGGCTCCTTTGGCTTCGACCGTTTCGATCCTCACACCGCTGGCCCCGGGGCATGGCTGATCCTGCTCGGCTTCCTTGTGAATGCCGCCGCGCCGCCTCTTCATGCCTGGCTTTCCGACGCCTATCCAGAGGCCAGCATCACGGGCGGAGTGATCCTTAGCGCATACACCACCAAGACCGCTGTCTACACCCTGCTCCGGGGCTTCCCCGAATGGGAAATCCTGATTTGGGTCGGCTGTGTGATGGCCATTTACGGCGTCATCTACGCACTTCTGCAAAACGATATTCGGCGCATCCTGGCCTATTCAATCATCAACCAGGTCGGCTTCAAAGTCTGCGCCGCTGGCATCGGCACGGAACAAGCCATCAGCGGGGCCGTGGCCCATGCCTTTTGCGGAATCATCTACACGTCTCTGCTATGGATGTCCGCAGGCGCCGTTATCTACCGGACGAAGACCAGCTTGGCAAGCGATCTCGGCGGCCTCCACCGCACCATGCCTTGGACCTTCTTCTGGGGCTTCATCGGCGCTCTCACCATCGCGGCCGTCCCTTTCACGAGTGGATTCACCAGCAAGACAATCATCATCTACGCCGCGGAACACGAACAGCTTTTCTGGCCTTGGCTCGTGCTCGAAATGGCCTCGGCCGGCGTCATCCTCTATGCGGGCATCAAGTTCATTTACCACGTTTTCTTCGGGCAGGACACCCACCAACTCCGCCCGAAAGAGGCCCCGCTATGCATGCATCTTGGCATGCTCGTGATGGCCTCGCTCTGCATCTATCTCGGGTGCTATCCGGAGCGCCTATACCAAATCCTGCCATTCGATCCACACTACCAACCCTACACCGTCCCCCATCTCATCACTCAATTCCAGCTCATCTTGCTGGCCACTTTGGCCGGCTTCCTCTTCCTGCCACTCCTGAAACCCTCCAAATCAATTTACCTCGATACCGATTGGCTCTGGACGAACGGCGGTCGTAGTTTCTTCGGAGTCTGCGATCGCGGACTCAATGGACTTCTGAAAGCGTGTGGAAAACACGTGACCGGAGGAACCATCCGGACAATGGCTAGACTCTTCGAAAATCTTCCCGCAGCCCTCGGCTCGGCCATGCTGACCTTCTCCCGCCCGAATCGCTCCTCCCCCGGCGGCGACCACGGCGAGGCCCAACCTTCACCCCCCGATAACCGGACGATCCCCATCGGACTGACGGTCGTCGCGGCTCTCCTCCTGCTCGTCATCCTCACGATTCTCTAAGCCATCTCCCGCCTGCCACCTCATGTTCACCGGTATCGTCGAATCCACCGCCCGCATCTCCTCCCTTACACCCGTTGAGACGGGCGCCCGGCTTGCGATCCATCTCCCACGCATTTCGGACGAGTTGGAGTTGGGTGAAAGTGTGGCCATCAACGGTTGCTGCCTCACCGTCGCCGGATTCGGACCAGACGGCGGCGTCGAATTCGATCTCCTCGAAGAGACGCTGAAGCGCACCAACCTCGGTGATTTGGAACCCGGGTCCTTCGTCAATATCGAGAGGGCCCTTCAGATGGGCGACCGCTTGAGCGGGCATCTCGTTCAAGGACACGTCGATTGCTGTGCCTCCGTGGTCGACCTCCGGCCTTCTGGTCAAGACCACATCCTATCCATCGAACTGCCCGAGGCCTTTGCTCGCTACACTATCTTCAAAGGCTCCATCGCCATCGACGGCATGAGCCTCACGATCGCCGAACTGACACCGGCGGATTTTTCCATCTGGATCACGCCACACACCTTTGCCGTCACCAATCTCGCACAGCGGAAAGCCGGCGATCGCGTCAATCTCGAGTTCGATATGATCGCCAAATACTTGGCCCGCTTTCAGGAATTCAGCCCGGAAACAAAAGATACTTGATTCCAAGTAGACCGACCGCCACGAGCACAAACTGCCGCAGGTGATCCTTGTCAATCTTGTGCAGCAGCTTGCCGCCGACGAAGACGCCTACAGCGGTCGGAAGAAAGAGAATCCCCGTGGTCTTGAGCAGGCTCCAATCCAAACCCTGCCCACTGGAAAAATACCCGTTGCTCAGCATCAGCACGAGCCGGTATCCCGTCGATAGCGTGAAGGCGAATTGGAGCGCCGTCACAATCTGCTGCTTGCTCCAGGGCTGTGAATAAGCAAAGGCAACCATCGGCGGGCCCCCAATATTGAAGGCTCCGGCAAAGAACCCACCCAGAAAACCGCTGGGAAAACCAAACGCCTTGGGCATCGATAGCCGAAACGCACTCGTCAGCAGATAATCCGCGATGGCGATCAAAACCAATACCGCCCCAAAGAGGCGCACGAAATAGAGGCCTCCCGCGTTCCGGTCCATGAAGTGAAACCCCAGCCACGTCCCCGCCAATCCACCCAGAGCAAGCGCCAGCGCCGGCTTGATTTTGAACCCCTGATGGTGCTGGGCAAAAACGAGAAAAGGGATGACGATCGAAGTGAGCGCCACCAAGGTGAAGACCGTCTGGAAATCCCCAACGAAGAGCGGCAAAGCCGCCATCGCGACAATCGCGAATCCAAACCCTGTCAGGCCTTGAATCAAGCCTGCCGCCAGGAAGATCACGGCTGCGGGGATCAACGATACAAGACTCACGACATACCTGGCGTTTTCGTCCGCTCCATTGGCGGAGCCCGACCCATTACATAGAGTTGCCCCTCGCGCCACGGAAATCACACGGGCTCAGTCGCGATCGAAAACCAGCGCAATCCCCATCAGGACGGGGAGGTAAAGCAGCGTGACAAAGAAAAGTTTCCGCGCCTCCGTCACGGTTCGCTCACGCTGAAAAGCCGTCGCGCGGAACAGAAGGTAAGCCGTCGCAAGACTGGCCGGCAGCAAAAACCACCAGTGCGTCAGCCCCACCCAGGGCGCGGCGACCATCAACGGCGCCAGGAGAAGCGCGGACCACCACGACCACCGCGCCGTCTTCCGGCCCGAATCGTCTTCGTTGGCCAGCATGATGAATCCCGCCCTCCGGTATTCCTCCCGGTGAATCCAGTTGATGGCGTAGAAGTGTGGGAGTTGCCAGACGAACAGAAGAAAAAACCACCACAGCGCTCCGGCACCTAGCTCGCCTCCCGCCGCCGTCCAGCCGATCACGGGAGGAATTCCGCCCGTCACGGCTCCGACGACCGTGTTGGCCGAGGAGCGACGCTTCAGAGGTGTGTAGGCGAAAATGTAGATCGCCAGAGTCAACCCGGCCAGCATCGCGGGCACCGTCCCCACCATCACCGCCAGGTGGACGATCCCCCAGGCACTCAAAATCCACCCCAGCACAAACGCACCCGCCGCCGGAAGCCTCCCCGCCGCCACAGGCCGATCCTCCGTCCGCTTCATCCGGCGGTCGGCGTCGGCCTCCATGAGTTGATTGAAAACCGAAGCGCCAAACGCGGTCAGTGTCGTTCCTGCCAGCGTCTGAAAAAGCTTCCAGAAGTCCGCCCATCCCGGCCCGGGCCAGGCCGAAATGAAACCGGCCCCCGCTGTAAAGACGACCAACAGACTAAGCTTGGCCTTCGTGACCACCACGAAATCCTGACGCCGGCTCTTCGCCGGCTCCATCGGTGGCGCAGCTTCCCCCACTCCCGTCATTTACGCCGGGAGGGGTTCTTTCGCCAACAGAATCGAGCCGGGCTGACTGCGCCAGGAGTGAACCATCAACAGGAAGGACGTCCCGAGAATGGCCAGCCCATTCAAGACGTGGAAGTTCGTCACCCAAAAGGTCTTCCCGGTCACAATCACCGACACGCCCAGCGCCACTTGCGCCAGAATCAAAACCAGAACCAGGCCCACCCAACGCGACAACCGGGGAACGCCCTGACGGAAAACCACCACGGCAAATCCCACGGCCATCAACAGCACGGCCACCGCCCACCACTTGTGCATGAAGAGAACCAGAAGGTCGGCCTCGCCAAAGCCGGGGAAAAATCCGCCTCCCGTCGTGAACACCGCATCGTCCGCGAGATGGAATCGTTGAGTATGCCGAAGCACGGCGCCAAACACCAGTTGTAGGAAAACTCCCGCGAACAGAAGCGCGCTGAATCCACGAAACCCAGCCATCGCCCGCTCGTCGACGATGGGACGCCGGTCCCAGTTCCCGCTCGCCGCCAAAGTCAGCAGAAGCAGGCAGAAAAAACTCTGGCCCAGGCAGCCGTGCACGATCCCGAACGTGTCCGAGATGTGGAGCACGCGCATCCCTCCCAAAACCCCCTGCAAAATCACCGCGAAAACGGCGAGGGTCGACAGGATCCGCACCGGCTTCGAACGCGTTCCCAGCCACGCAGCCGCGCACAATCCCAAGGTCATCAGTCCCACCAACGTCGCGATCAGGCGATGGCCGTGCTCGAGCCGGAGCGCCTCAACCGCCCACCAGCCCTTCGGATTCAGTGTCCCAAACGACAGCGGCCAGTCCGGGACCGCCATCCCGACGTTTTCCGTCGTCACCGCGGCTCCCCACCAAATCAACACCACCGTCACTGCGATCACCAGACCGGTGTAAATCCGAAACCACAAAGGAGTGCTGGGCATGCTGCTCATCTTTCCTCTTTACGCCGCTTGACAGCAAAAATAGGCCAAATCCTGCCTCCCGCGAAGAGGTTTCCCTCCTCCCTGAGCCTCACACCTTGTTGTCCGCACCACCAAAAAGCCGGGTCGGCGCCAGGGGTTCGATACCCGACTTCTCTCCCCCGATGATGCTCGTCCGGATCACCCACGCTCGCGCCCCATGGCGCAGAAAAATCTCCGCGATCCCGTCATTCGCTTTCCGCGGAAAAACCGTGTTCCAGCCCCGAATGGTCTGCGTGAACGCCCTCGCCAACCCCGCGCGCTGCGTCCCCTTCAGCCCTTTGGCGGTCCGGCGCCAATCCCGGCGCACTCCCATCGGCGTCAGATACTTCTCCAGTTCGTCCCCAACGGCGACCAGCGTCTCCAAATCACGCTTTTGCTCCGGATCCGGATTCTCGCTCAGCCACTTGTTTAGATCGCCGTCCGATGTCGCGCTCTTTCGCGCCTCAACCACTGCGGCGAAGAGCGCCTGGTTCGAGTCTTGAACGCAGGAATGCACCGAACTGATTAAAGCCGAACCATCCCCGTCTCCATGGCGATATCGCGCTCCCATCTCGTTCAATTCCCGGATCAACGCGTCCATCGGCCGAAAACGGTGATCGAATTCATAGCCACGCGTCATCGGCGGAAACTTCAAAATAACCTCCGACATCGGTCGCAGCGCCAGCCAGCCGCGCTCCAGGTCGCCGCTGTAGCACTGCCAAAGATTCGGCCCCGAAACGATCGCCTGCTTGTTGTTCGCATAAATCTGCCGGTGCACGATTTCGAACCGCAAGTCGCCCGAAAGCGCATCCCGCACCACCGTGGCGTCGCCGAACGAAAAATGTCCCGTCACCAGACCCGCGGGACGCTCCTCGCTGAAGCCGGGCCCTCGCCGTCCCCCAAACAAGTGAAGCACCAGGCCCCTGTCTCCTTCGCGCCAATCCTCCAGCGCTTCCTCGCTCGATGACGAATGCGGATCCGCCAGAACCGTCCGGACCTGCCCCGCCGTCCCAGGGGTCCCCGCCCACATCTCTTCCAAGACGTAGCGCGACGCCGCCTCTCCCAAAACCGTCCGACCCGGTCGAAGCCACAACGCACAGCGCGGTTCCATCGCCTCCACGACGAAAACCTCACCCCGGTCATGCGTTCGATGACCATACAAATACCAGCCCGCGTCGTTCAGAGAATCGCGCTCGATTCCCGTCAGGTCGGTGCGCTCCAGTCCCCGGTTGTCCGGCGCGGTCCGGTGGACCTCCACCACTTCCTCCGGCCCCGAGAACTCCCCGGCTTCCCGGTCGAAATGACGGACCCGGTAGCTCCCCTCCGTCTCCGGCCCAACAAAGCGCACCAGGCATCGAATGCGGCCCTTCACCTGAATGGGCGGATCCTGAATCCGAAGCCGTTTCCCTTCGACATCCACGTCGATGGAGCCCGTCAGCATCACCTGCATGTCGTTCTCCGCGCGAAATCCTGCCAGCGTCTCGAGCGGGCCCACGTTCTCCAACCCGTCGAGCCGCTGCGGATGCACCCGCCCGGCCCGAACACTCTTCCGCGTCTCGCCGCTGAATCGAAGATCACTCGTCACGAAGTCCACGTAACTCCGCGTCTCTGCGTCGTCGCTCCAGCTCAACTCGACCGTCTTCCCCCGCAGCTCTGCGTGCGCCTCCGGAGTCTGCCACAGCTCCATCATCACCGCCCCGCCCTCCAGCCTTCGCGTCGGGTCGAAAATCAATCGCCCGGTGAACTCAGCCAGCGGAGAAACTCTGTCTTGGTAGGCGTCCGGTATCATCGGTTCGTCACGTGCAATGGAGCGAGACGGCGCACCCTGACCCTATTTGAAAACCGTCTCCAGGAACCCGTCCAGCTTCGCCCAGGACGCTTTGTCGGCCTTCTCCTGATACGCCAGTGGAATGTCGAACTTCTCCCCGTTCGCCGTCGCGTCCGGATTCGTGAACCCGTGGAGTGCGCCTTCGTAACTGATGAACTCGTAGTCGACGTTCGCCGCTTTCATCTCAGCCTCGAACGCATCGATGATCTCTTGGCTGATGAATTTGTCGTCCGCCCCGTGACAAACCAGCACCTTCGCTTTCACCTGGCCCGGTTCCGCTTTGACCTTCGCGCCCAGGCTCCCGTGAAAGCTGGCGACCCCGTCCAAATCCACGCCCATCCGCGCCATGTGCAGGACGACGCTCCCGCCGAAGCAGTAGCCGATCGCGGCAATCTTCTGATCGTCCACCTCCGGGCGAGACTGGAGCAACTCCACCGCGGCCTCGAAACGCTCCCGCGCCACGTCCACGTTTTTCATCACCTCCCCTGCGAACTGCCCGGCGTCTTTCGGATGATCGACCGTTTTCCCATCCCCATACATGTCCACCGCCATCGCAAAATAGCCCATCTCCGCCAGCATCTTCGCCCGCATCCTCACGTAGTCATTACTCCCCCACCACTCGTGGACCACGATCACCGCTGGCCTCTTTCCTTCCTGCGTTCCGTCCCAGACCAGCATCCCTTCCATCTCGACGCCGCCCCCCTCATACGTCACCTCCTCCGTCTTCACTTCCGCCCGCGTCATCATCGTCGTCATTCCGGCCAAAACGACCCCGGTCACCATCAGAGACTTCATGGCCACCACCCTCGATCAGAGCCCCATCCCTGACAAGTCACCGTTTCGACAAGTCCAGTCCTCCTACCCATCGCGCGGCTGCCGGTCCACGACGATTCGAAAGCTACGCCAGGCCGCTGCCCCGCCTCGCCAGCCACTCGACCGTCACCAAACCCACGAACAGCGCCAGCAGGGGCCACTGGTCCCAAAGCTCCACGTCGTGCCGCTCCTCCAGCACCTCCCGCGGCGCCCCGAAAATCGGCAGCAGATCGTGCAGCTCGTCCGGACCGACCATCGATCCGCCCGAGAGACGCGCCACCTGGTTCAGCTGATCCCGGTCCGCAGTCACCTCCGCCAGCTCCTTGGCGCTCTCCCGCGTGACGACCTGAAGTTCCGTCTCCACCGCCTCCATCCCGGAAGCCGCCAGCGCGCGCTCCACCGGTCCACCGCCCAGAACGAGCCGGTAATCGCCCTCCACTGCTAACGGATCCAGTTCGACCTCGAAAATCCCGTTCGAATCCTCCCGGTATCGCAACGACTGACGCTGCAACCGCTGGGCGCCCTTGAACACCTCCACGTAAACCGTCCCACCCCTTACCGGCTTTCGCCCCGGCTCCAGCACCTTCGCCGTCACGCGAATCGGCGAGAGCGGCGTGTAGGACAAGCGATCCGTCCCCAACCTCACCAAATCGCTCCCCGCACGCAGGTTCTCGCCTGTCCCCCAACGCAGCATTTGCCCCCAGAACCGGTGATGATAGGTGTCGCCCACGCCAAACCGGAAGCGCCACGTGCTGTCAAAGTTCATCATCACGACCAGCCCCAGCCCGTAGCGCTGCGTCACCAGCAGCGCCTCTTCCCGCTCATAAACCCGGCGATTCATCAGCGCCTCCAGCGCCGCCTGCACGTCGGTGGCGTTTCCCGCTCCCGTGAGCTCACTCGCCTCGCCCAGACCCGGGTCTCCGTCTTCCGGAACCGCATACGCCAGCACCTCGGCTCCTTCCTTCACGGCATCCGGCCGGTAACGCCAGGGGAGTAGCGGCAGGCTATCCCAGATCACCTGGTTCTGACTCCGGCTCAATGATTGCTGGAGAATCGGACTCGACGCCCCGGCCGTGGTCAACGCCAACTGAAAACCGTCGCCCTGATCCCGCTCCGGTGCCCGGCCAGGCGTGTAGCGCACCGGAAGGAGCTTCGCGAAGGTCTCGTCCCGGTAGGCGTGTGGCATGTAGCGCGTGCCCGCAATGCAAACCAGCATCGTGCCCCGGTTCGCTACCGCATCCTCGATGATTCCCCAGGTTCTCGCCGGGATCGATCCCGGCGGCACGTCGCCCAGCAAAATGGCGTCGAATCCTCGCCACTCCTCCGCGTTGGCCGGAAGCTCGGTGGCTTCGGCCTCCCCAAATTCGCGGGTGGCACTCGCCGCAATCGCCGGCGGCGCCGCTTGCCCCTCAATCCGGTCCGGGTTCAGCAGCACGTACTGCAGGTGGACCGACTTGTCCCGGCCGTAAAACAAGTTCCGCAAATACCGGAACTCCCAGCGGGGAAAACTGTCGACTAAGAGCACGTTCGTCCGGTCGTCCGTGATGGCGCACTTGAAACGCCACTCGTTGTTCGTCTCGAACCGTTCCCCTTCCAGCGGCTCGATCGCGATCGTGTAGTCGCGGATGCCCTTCGCCTCCGGCGTGTGGGACAGCCTCACTTCCGTCCGGTAACGAGCCTCCGGCACCTTCACCTCCTCCCGCGCCAGCTCGCTCCCGTCCTCGTCCAGAAGCCGGACCGCCACTTCTTTCCCCGCCAGACCGTCCATTTTCAGTTCGGCCCGAATTCCCACGCGGTCCCCCAAATACACGGATTGAGGCGCTTCGACCCGCAGAATCGACGCATCCATCGGCCCGATTCGGCTCCCGATCGCGGCGACCCCAGCCGGCGAAATTTGCGTCCCCAGCTGTCTCGCCGCGTCCTCGACCGGCACCTCGCCGTTGTGACGCCCGTCGGTCAGCACTACCACCCCGGCCAAGGTCTCGGGCGCCACCCTCCCCAGCACGTCCTCCAGCGCCGCCGTCAAATCGGTCGCCGCACGAAAGGACTCCGGTTCGTCCCCGCTGCCCGTGACCCCCTCCTCCAGCCAGCGCTCGCCACTCATCTCGGCGGCCGTCTCGCCAAATCGCGCAAATCGAACCTGGTATCGCTCTCGAAGGATCTCGATGAAGGGCTTCCCCGCCTCACCGCCTGGCGACAACAAAGCCCGCCGCGCAATCTCGCCCCGGGGCTTCCGCGCCGCCGCTTCCACCCGCTGCACGGCCGCGGCGTCGAGCGTCCGGAAAAACGCCTCGTCCAACTGAGGCTGAAGGGTGGCGAGCTGCCCCGCCAGCTCCCCCAGCGTCCGTGTGGCCGAATCCAGTTGCGCCGTCAGCGCCAGTTGGTTGTCCGAACGCAGGTGCGCCTCGGCATCCCTCAAATACCGTTCCAACGGTTCCTCCATCCGGGCGGCCAACCCCTCGAGCGCTTCCACCTCCTCACCTCCACGCCTACGGAGACCGGTCGCCGCCGTTTCCAGCGATTCCCACGCCACCCCCAAATCGGCACGCGCTTCGGCCAGTCCGGTCGCCACCCGCTCACGCCGGCGTTCGAGCAAACCCTCGAGAAACGCTGCAGGGCTGCCCGCCGGCGCTTCCAGCGCAGCCCTTTCCCGGTTCAAAACCCGGAGGTGCCGCTGCATGGCCCGGAACGCTGGCCCCACGTCCGGGCGTCCCTCCACCGCCTTCGGATCGAACAGCGCCGCCACCGCAAAAAGATCGCCCAGGGCATGGCGCTCATCGACGAGCTGCATCGACTCGGAATCGTCCACCAGCACCACCACTTCCCGCTCGATCTCCCGCTCCCGTAGCGTCGAGAACACCGGCTGGGCCAGGATCAAAAGCACCACCACCACCGCAGCGAGACGCAGCGTCAACAACAACCGCCCACGCCTGGGCTCGACCAATTGCTGCTCGAGCCGGTAGAGCGCCATCACGGCCTGAAGCGCCACGCCGCCCACCAGCGCCAGACGGAATACCGGCCAAGGCGTCGCTAGCACCACCAGCCGCGAAATCGTCTGCAGCATCAGCCAAACCATTGCTCCCGCCAGCGCCGCCCGGACGATGAAGGTCACCAGCCCCACCCAGCCGCGCTCCCACCTGCCCCGCAATCGGCCGCTCGCCAGCCAAACCACCACTCCCACGAACGCCAACCCCGCCAAGACCAGGGGCGAAACCTCCGGTCCCAACAAATCGTATCGCTGCGCTTCTGTCTCCATCCGTTCTTCGTCCGTCGATCCTTCGCGCTCACCAACTCACGGAACCCCGCCCGCGCGCAACGCTTTTCTCCGTTGTCATCCGGCGGCCCCGTCCCGATACTGCCCCTTGGACGCCATGACCCCTTCCGCCAAATCCGCCATGGAGACCCACGCCGGCGCTCTCCCGAAGCCCCTCCAGCGCCGCCTCCAGGCCATGGTCCGCCGCGTTCGCCGCATCGCCGTCCTCAAAGGCATCTGCCTCGCCGGAGGCATCGCCCTGGCCTCCCTCCTCGGCATCATGGCCCTGGACGCTTCCCTCACCCTTTTTTCCCTACCCCTGCGCTGGACCCTCACTTTCACCGCCCTCGGCCTGACGGCGGCGGCGTTTGCCTGGTGGGTCCTGCGGCCCGCGTTCAAACCCGTGACGCTCACCGGAGTCGCCCGCTACGTGGAGGAACGCCACCCCGAACTCCAGGAAACCCTCTCCAGTGCCGTCCAGTTCACGGCGTCGCGCGACGCCGAAAGCCTCGCCGGCTCGCGCGAACTCATCGCCGAGGTCATTCAGGCCGCCGAACGGGACGCCTCGAAGCTGAAGCCCGGCGCGGAGTTCAGCGCGGCCTCCGTCCGCCCCTGGGCCCTGTTCTTTCTCGCCCTCGTCGCGGCCATGTCCCTTCTCTTCGGGCTCTGGCCTCGCCAGACCTCGGCCCTCCTCGTCCGCGCCGTTTTTCCCAATGCCCCCGTCGGCAATGCCTACGCCGATTCACTCACCGTCACCCCGGGCGACGTCCAGGTCATCGAAGGTTCCGACCTTCACGTCGAGGTCACCATTCGCCACCGCCGCATCCAGCGCGCCACCGTCCGCCGGCTCGATCCCGGCCAGCGCCGGGAAGGCGTCGAACGCATGACGCTGGTGAGCGATGAAGACGGGCTGAAAACCTTCCGCCTGGTCTTCCCCAACGTCGCTTCAGATTTCACCTACCGCGTCCATGCCGGTGCCGCCCTCAGCCGCCAGTTCCAGGTCGATGTCCTGCCGCCGCCCGCCATCGAGGACGTTCAGGTTCGCTACGAGTACCCGGATTACACCGGCCTCGAACCCCGCGAAACCTCGGGTCCACCGGCCGAAATCGTGGCGTTGGAAAATACCGTCCTCACCCTGGAGGCCCACGCAAACCGGTCCATGGCCAGCGCCTTGCTGAAACTGGGCGACCGGCCCATGAACCCCGCCAGCCCGCCCCCGGCTCAGAGCTTTCAGTGGAACTTCAGCCTCGCCCGCGACCTGGAGTCGACCTGGCAAATCGACCTCGAGGACGATGCTGGAAACACCAACGATCCCGTCCCACAACCCATCCGGGCCCTCCGCGACGCCGCCCCCACCATCCAGCTCCTTTCCCCCGAGGCCCGGCAGATGAAACTTCGCCCTTCAGAGCTGGTTCCCCTCAGCTACCGGGCCACCGAGGATTTCGGCTTCAGCGCCGCCGAACTCGTTCTCGAAATCGGCGGCCGCGACGGACCCACGATCGTTGAGCAACCCCTGCCCGTCCCTGCGGAGGACGGCTCGTGGACCGGCGAAGCATGGCTCGATCTTTCGAAACTTCCGCTCCAGAACGCCGCCACCCTTCGCGCACGCCTGCGCCTGGCCGATTCGCTCCCGCCCGTCTATCGCGGTCCCCAAATCGTCCTCAGCGAAGCCATCGAGATCCGCATCGACCGCTACGCACCGCCTTTGGCTGAACAGATCTTCCGGTCGCAGGAAGAGGAGATCCGCCGCACCGTTCGCGAAGTCAAAGACCGGCTTCAGGATGCCAGCCGCTCGGTCGAACGGGTCAAACCCTCTAACTCGTCCGAAAACGAAGAGAATCCGCTTTCCCAAAACGACCTCGAAGCCATCGACCAAGCCCGCCAGGCCGCCACCCAGGCCCAGCGCGACCTCGAAACCCTCGCCGAAGAACTCAGCGATACCGTCTTCCGGGATCGTGCCAGAGAACTTGCGGACGTCGCCGCTGAAGCCGTCGATCCCGCCCTCGAATCCATCGAAACTCTCCCGCTGACCGACGAAGCCGCGGACCAGCGCCAGCTCAAGGAGTCCGCACGCGACCACCTCAATGACGCGCGGGAAGAACTCGACCGCATCGTCGACCGGCTTTCCGAGAGCCGGGATGACGTCGAGCGCGTGGCCGAACTCACCTCGCTCGCTTTGGAACAGCGGCGCCTCACCGAAGAAGCCAAGCGCCAGGCCGCCGCGGCCCAGGTCGCCCGCGCGAGAACCCCGGAGGAAGAGCAGGATCAGGTCGAGCGCGACGCCGCACGCGAACTCGATCAGTGGCGCCGCGAGCAGGCTGAAGTTCAGCGCGACCTCGGCAAACTCCTCGGAGAAGATCCCGCTGCTCGAGAGCAGGCCCTCCGTGCCCAGAGCGAAGCCGCCCAGAGAATGGCCGCCGAAGCACGGGACCTGGCGGAGCGTCAGGACGATCTCCGCGAGGCCGGCGCCGAAGCCCGGGAATCTGACGACGCCTCGAAACTCCGTGAGGCCCTAGCCTCCGCTCAGGACGACGTCACCCGCGAGTCGGAGAGGATTCTCGATCGTCTGCGCGACGAACAACCCCAGGCCGCCCCGGCCCAACGCCAACTCGAAGAGGGTCGCGCCCAGGCCGAGCAAGCCGCCAGCCAACTCCGGCGCGATCGCCTGGAGGAGGCACGCGACGCAGCCCAAAACGCCGAAGCAGGTTTCGCCGAGGCTCACGACCAAGCCAGGGAAGAAGTCCTCGCAGAAGCACTCACCGACGAAATCCGCGAGGACATGGCTCGCCAAGTCCCCCCCGAAAACCTGACTCCGGAGGAAAGGAAAGCACTGGATGATCTGGCTGATGCCCTCGCCCGGGAGGCTGCCCGCGACGCCTCTCCCAATCGCAGCCCCCAAACCGAAGCGGCGCTGGCGGAGGTCGAGAAGGCCATGGAAAGCGGAGAGGCGATTGCCGAAGCCGCACGAAAGGCCGCCGATGCCCTTCAGGCGGACACCCCTCCAGGCGCCGGCGCACCCGATGCCGGAGAACGGCTTCGTCCCGACGCCGCCCTGGCGGAAGACCTCGAGAGGCTTCGCGAACGCCAGGAAGCCATCGCAGACGCCCTTCGTGGCGTGGCGGAGAACGATCCCGAAGCCGCCCTTGCCGCGCTTCAGGAAAATCTCAACCAAGAAGCCGCCGCCCTCGAACGGCAGGCGCACGGGCTCCAACAGGCCACCCAAGCGGCCCAGGAAAATCAGGCCGGGCGGGAAGCAGGTGCCGCCGAAGGTCAACTCGACCGCGCTACCCGGGAAGGCGAGCAAGCCAGTCAAGCCCTCCAGCAGGCTTCCGAACTCCAGCGCCAATCCCCCGCCGAAAAATCCCCGCAGGCCCGCCAGGCCGCCGCCAGAGCTCAGCAGAGTCAACAAGCCCAGAATCAAGCCGGCCAAGCCCTGGCCGACGCCGGTTCAAAACTCGAAAACGCCGCCGAGCAGCTCCAGGCTGCCGCCTCGGCCGCCCAAGATCAGGCTCCCAGCCCGGATCAGAAGCGCGACGCCCTGGAAACCGAACAGCTCGCGGAAGGCTACGAACAGGTTTCACGCGCCACCCAGGCCGATTCCGCAGCCGGTGCCGCCCAGCAGTCCGAACAAGCCGCACGCCAACTCCAACAGATGGCTCAGGCCGCCGCCCAACAACTCGGGGGCATGAAACAGGCTCAGTCCCTGACCCAAACCGATCAAGGTTCCGAAAACGCCAGCGAAGCCATCGCGGCCCCGGCCTCCGGGGGCCAAACCTCGGCCGACTTGCCCGAAGCCATCGCTCAACTGGGGCTCAGCCGGAAGGAGTGGGCGCAGCTCAAAGGAACCCTCGATACCGACATGACCTCTCTCCCCAAAGACGGCGCCCCAGCCGAATACAGGGATCTGGTCCGGGATTACTTCCGCGTCCTCGCCACCCAACCGTAGGGAGATCTCTCTCCCCGGATGCCCGGTGCGGCGCCGCGACCCAACGCAACAAATATCCCAGTTGATCCGGGCTCAACTGGCCAACGGCATGCGTATCACCGGTTGAGCAAACCACTCTCCGTCTCACCTGCCCTGACCTTCCGGCATGCCCTCTTCTCCCGATCCCTCCCTGGCCATCGCCGCCGCCCGGCTCATCCACGCTCTCGCCATCCTCTGCGCTTTCTCTCCAGCGACCCTCACGGCTCAGACCCCACACGAAAGCTGGCAACGCGCCAAGCCGGGCTGGAACTACACTTTTCCGCGCGACGAATACGCCCATCCCGATTTCAAAACGGAATGGTGGTATTTCACCGGAAACCTCGACGCCTCGGACGGGACCAGCTCTCGCGCCTTCGGCTATCAACTCACCATCTTCCGCCAGGGCATCCGTCCGCCCGCCCTTCGACCTCCGGTGGAGTCCCAATTCGTCGTCGACGACTTCTGGTTCGCCCACCTTGCCGTCACCGATGTGGAAGGCCGGGAGTTCCACCATGCCGGGCGCATCGTCCGGGGTAGCCATGGCGAAGCGGGAAGCGATCCCGCCACAAAACGCGCCGCCTGGTTGCGCGATTGGCAAATCGAGGCGCTCGACCCCAATGCCGGCCACTACCGGCTCGTGGCGCATCACCGTCAGGACGGAAAGAATTTCGGTCTCGAACTGGACCTCCGCTCGGACAAACCGCCGGTATTCCACGGCGCCAACGGCATCAGTGCCAAGGCCGCCGATCCTTCGAACGCCTCGCACTACTATTCCTTCACCCGGCTCGAAACGACCGGCACCCTCCACGTGGGCAAGGAGGAGCATTCGGTGACCGGCTGGTCCTGGCTGGATCGGGAATGGAGCACCAGCCTGCTGGACGACCGACAGGTGGGCTGGGATTGGTTTTCCATCCAGCTCGATGACGATTGGGAAATCATGCTCTTCCAGCTCCGGCGATCCGATGGCTCGGCCGATTTCACTTCGGGAACCCTCGTCGCCCCCGGCGGAGCGCAAACCGCGTTGCCCCACGGCAGCTTCAACCTTCGTCCGGCCGGACAAACCTGGCGTCGCGGTCGAAGCGGCCCGGAATACCCCATCGCCTGGGAAGCCTCGATCCCGGCTCACGACCTCCAACTCACCGTCGAGGCCGTTCTGCCAAATCAGGAACTCCACCTCGGAGAGATCGCTTACTGGGAAGGCACCGTCCGAATCCGGGGGACGCGTGGCCAGACCCCCATCCGCGGCCGCGGCTATCTCGAAATGACCGGCTACGAAGGCCCCATCCCAGGCCTCGGCGACTGAGCACAACCCGGCCCTCCGTTGTTTCTGCTCCACCTCGCGTCAGTCTTGACTTCAGCTGCGCCATCGTGTAGACGACCGAAACAATGTACCGAATCATTGTCCTGACACTATCCCTCGCCTCCGCCACCATCAGCAACTCCACCCTAGCGGCCGACAACCTGAAAGCCTTCCCCCCAGCCGGCGAAGGCCAAACCCGTCACGTCCTTCATCTCCCGAAACTCGACGACGAATCTTCCACCAAGGTGGAGCTGATCGTGGGCAAAACCGTCGAGACCGATGGCGTCAACCGCTACTTCTTCGGCGGCAGCATCCAGGACGTGAACATCGAAGGCTGGGGTTTCACCCGATACGTCGTCGAAGACTTGGGCCCCCTAGCCAGCAGCCGCATAGGCGTCCCACCTGGGACACCAAAGGAATTCCGTTTTGTATCCCTCGCCGGGGATCCCTACCTCTTCCGCTACAACAGCAAACTCCCCGTCGTCGTCTACGTCCCGGCCGGCGCCGAAGTCCGCTACCGCATCTGGAGCGCAAACGACACCCCAACACCTGTCGAAGAGGGCTAAGTCTCCGCGCCCCGAACCCAAGCGCGCCGGAGGGTGCCCAGTCTATCGCACGCAACGTAGTGGCTTTCACACCTTGATGCGAAAATCTGTCCCGGTGTTGGCTAAGTCCTTCGTTCCTTCACGGCCGGTAAACCCGCACCGTGCTATTCCCCGGATTCACCTGGACCGTCAAGTAGTTGGAAGGCAGTGAACCGGAAGACGTCGCCTGCTGCGCCATCCAGAGCGTCAGGAACGTTTCCTGATAGCTACCGGATAAAGACGGACGCGCACTCGGACCAATCCAGAACGCCACGTAACTTCGCTCCGCCTCCTCCCCCCCATCCCGAAGAGTCGCCGCCCCTTCGTGCGTCCCGGGATTGTGCAACAGCGGGCTGTAGCTTGAATCCGGAGCAATGATGACGCCCTCCGGCAGCGGCTTGGCGGCGTCGATCATCTTCAGCCTCCCGTCATCCTGTAGCGAAAGCAACTGCATCCGATCGAAAGCCTCCATACCTTCGACCGAGTTCGGCGTTCGATAAAACCGCACTTCCACCGAACGATTCAGGGAAATCGCATGTTGCCGCGCCAAGTTCAGCTGCGCCACCACGGTTTCTCCTCCCGTGGTCAAACTGTGGGATCGCGCGATGCTGTTGAATGCCGGCACCGTCAGCGCCGCCAGGATCGCCACGATACCCATCACGACGAGCATTTCGATCAAGGTGAACGCCAAAGGCATGGCGCCCAGGCGCCAGCGACGCCGCGGGCTGAGGCGGGAAATTGATACTTCCTTCATGGCGTGAATTGCTTGGTGCTCACCACGCGGTATTTATATAGCGGCATGAGAGAGTAATCCGGGTCCGTTGAATCCGCCTCCATGGCGTCGAGGAAAGCCGCATCCAAACGAGGATCGGCGGGATCGATGTATCGCTCCAGAACGAACGACCCCCGCCACTCCCCAACGATCGCGTTCCTTCGGCTGTCGAACGTATCCGCGCTCTGCCGACCCACATTCAACGCCTGGGCCCAGACGTGGACCCGGTAGACATTCGACCGGGTCGTGCTCCGCGCGTAGAGATTCGCGTAAGGCCGCTCGCGCAGATTATCACCGCTCAACGAGTGTTCATTCCAAAACGAGTGCACATTCGATAGAGTCCAACCCTCGGGCACCAATTTCATGTCGCAGATTCTCCCCTCGTGCAGGATGGCGGCGTGATGATTGTATAAATAGTCGGGATCTTCCCGGTCGAATTGCTTCACCGTTTCATCGATGTCGATTCGATGACGGATCGACCGGTCCGCATTGGCGGATGACTTGTAGGTCTTCGCATCGGCCAATGGAATCGCCGCAATCATTTCGTTAGCCATCAGGCCGTGGAGCCCGGTCATCCGCTTCATGTAACGCTGAAAGGGCCAGAGCTGGTGGTTCAGATTCATCTTCCCCATGCTCGAAAATGGTTCGCTGATCGCGAAAGGCTCCACGAAAGGCATCCAGAAATAGTCCGCCAACCACCAGTCCGCCGGATTCTCGTTGTTCGGATGGTGCCACTTCCGACCCGCGGCCGGGAAAGGTGTGAAAAGCAGCGTCTCCCAGGGCCGCGGCGCATTCCACTGGCCGCGCAAAGTTCCCTTGATCCCCGTGGGCAGCGACCCGAACATCAGTGGAGAAGGCACCAAACGATTCGGAGAAAAATGCTTCTCCTGAATCACATAAGCCCAGTCCCGATAGAAATACGGCACTTCATTGGGACCTGTTCCCCTAAAGAAATTCCCTTCGTCCGGCTTGTTGATATAAGGGCCGTCTATCGTGTGGGCGATCCCGTTGTCCCAATCGCCAGGACGATTTCTGCTTCCCTCGGATCTCGCTGCCGTGATTCCCCCGCGGATCGGTGGTTCCCCCGCGAAGTTGGCGTGTTTGAAATAGTCCGCGCCCGCGACGAGATCGCCGAACCGGCTGCGGTAGTTCGCTCCCTCACCATAGCCTCCTCCCGGCGCCTTCGAATCGCGCTGAAGAAATTCATTCCCCGCGATCTGCGACCACGCCCACTGCCTGGGACGTCCTCCCCCGGGTGGAGCATGATAGTCTCCGTGCGGCGCAAAGTGCCGCTCATCCTCGGGCGTCGTCTCCTGGTCGATGGCCCGGCGAAGCCCGGCCGTGATCCGGTGGTCGCCATGCCGGGTCTCGACCGACCGGATGACGTCCGACATGCTGAACATCTCGACGAACCAGCCGTGATCGATGCTGATGGTTCGGCTCGCGGGATTCCGCACTCCGAGATCCCTTCGCTCCGCCCAGCTGTTGGTTCTTACAATGTTGTTGCCGTTATAACGCCACCACGTGTTCGGACCACCATGCTGAACATCCGGCCCGGCGTTGTTATAGGAGGTCACCGCTCCCGAGCCGTCCCGATTTCCTTTCAATAACATCGGCGCCGGAAGATCGGCCTCCGGAAAGTAGAGCTGGCACTCCTGCACTTCCACGCCGTCCCCCGTCTTGATCCTAACCGTGATCGGCCCGCCCTCTTGCGTGAACGAGGTCAGCCGGTCAAATTGTCCTCCCGCATCGATGACCACCCCATCTGTCACGTAAAACTCCCAGGGCTCGGCGGCGTTGTGAACGAAGGACCATTGCGAATCGCCCGAAGTTTCGCTGTAAAACGGAAGGATCTGGTGAGGAGCGCCGCTTCGGTTCAGTTCCCGTCCACTGAGAAACGGACCGACCCCTTCGGGCCCACCCCAGTTCCTGTCGTGCAAACCGCCACCACGCCGTTCCACCTCGGCCACATCCGGCAAACCCAGCGGCTCACCATCGAGCCGGAATCCGTCGAGCCCTTCGATCTCCACCCGGTAATTGGCCGTGACATACCCATGCCCCTGTGAAGGAATGAAGACGTCGGGAAGCACCAGCGCCTGAACGCGGATCCAGTTCGGAGGACCGTTCCCGTCCGCCCCAACCACGCCCGCGGTCGCGTCACTCCGGTTGCGCGCCACCAAATCCGGATCGGCACCCGGCAAGGGCTGCTCGCTCGCGTCAACGATCCCGTGGGCTGCCAGCGCCAGCACCACCGTCAGTCCCCGGAAAGCTGGAAAACGTCCCAGCCCCTTGGTGTCCAGCGCAGGATCGTAGGCCGGAACGACCTGCCCTTTGCCATTCCCGGATTGCTTCGCAAACGGAACGAATCCAGGACGGGAGCTCATGTCATGAACCAGATTGGTGCAGCGGATATAATCGAAAATCTCCATCAGCAATTGGTCCGTCCCATCGCGCCCGAACTTGTTGACGAACGGTTGGCGAGTCGATGGCCCGCCACCCTGAATGCGCGGCATCGCCGTCGCCGTGCATTGGCGCAGGTATTCGAATATCTCCCGGTTGCGCGGAAGACTGAAATCGTGAGTCGGCGAGTTCGGATCTTGCCGGACGAAATAGTAGGCCCGGCGCGAACCGGATTTCCCCAACGTCGAGCAGAATGCCGCCAGGCGGTCGTAGCCCGTTCGATGCGCATCGCCGTCGATGGCGTGAACCGGCCAGATACAGATTCGCGGACGGTTGAAGGAATTCAGCTCCGGCGACCGGCTGTGAGCCGTGAGAAAGAACTCGTAGCCCTCTAGGAGGTCGTTTCGAATCGCCCCGCTATTCTTCTGACGGGCCGGATTGAACATCACTTCGTCAACCGAGGCATAGAGGCGGTCTCGCTTCGATGCCACGGCGTCGGAAGCGATCACCGTTCCACCCTCCGTCGACCCTGCCCAACCGGCATAGGGACTCAACGCGGCGTAAGTCTCGGGCGATAAATTCTTCAGCACCGGGGCCAGCGTCGTCATCGCCGGATGCCCTGGATACCGGTGATACTCGCCGTTCGCCGGTTGCTTGTCCGCCAATTCCCGCTCAAAGGCGTTGTCCGCTCTCGGCGTATCCCAAAAGAATCCCGGCTCGTCACGGCTGGCCGGTGGCCCTCCCGCGACCGAGGTGTTGACGTTCAGCTTGCACGTCTCGTCATCGGTCCAAAAGGCGAAGCGGCCGACGATCGGATTGGTCTCGCTCACTTCGGTCCCCGAGGAAAGAGTCACACCTCCCCCAGCGCCACCACTCTCCGCCGTCGCCACCGCGCCATTCTTCAACACGTAAATCCACCGCACCGGCATGGGGAGCTGGCGCTTCGTTCCGTCCGGATTGGCCGTCGTCAAATTGCCGTTGTAAGGCACGTTCGATTCGTCGATCACGAACCCGTCGACCCGTCCCGCCAGATTGGGATCGGCGATGGGAAAGACCGGTTCGGGATTGTCCGGATCGCCGGACGGCGTCAGCGCCGGAACGTTCAAGTCCACGAACAAATCCGGCGTCTGCCACCAATCCGCAGGCATGTCCTCCCCCATACTCTCGTCCTCCCAACGGGGACCGCCCGCCCGCGGATCATACATGTCCCGTGCCGAGTAGAGCTTCGCCGCTCCGCCGAAAAGTCCCATCCGGATCAGGCCGGGCTGGGAACTCCAGTTGTCGTTCTCATCGTCAGATCCAACGCGATAGTTGTAATCGATGTCGCGCGTCACCAGCGCCAACTGCGTTTTGATCATCTCCAACGGAATCTCCGCCAACTGCCGCGCATCCACACTGGCCCGGTAGCTGGCCGAGGCTCGAACCTCGGTTTGCACGCTGATCAGAAAGGCGATGACTAATACCGTTAGCAAGACCAACGCTCCCAGCACCAAGACCAACGCGATCCCTCGCTGCCCCTCGCCCCGACGGGCCTCTCTCCATTTCATGAATGCACTCTTCATCACTTTCTCCTGTGTCCCACCGGCAAACCGGTGCGATTTTCCGCTATTCAAAGCTCCACTTCGCTCCCTTGATACTCACCGTGCTGCGGAAAATCCGGTAGTCCGCGCGAACCGCGTCGCTCACGAGGGTTGCCCGCAGCGTCTCCAAATCGTCGTCCAGATCCCTGGCGTCCTGAAACAGCGAAGATTGCCCGAACGCATCCGCCGTCAGCCTCCCCTCCTGGTCCAGCCGAATCGCCGTCGCCTCGTCGATCACCACCATGACCACCTCAATCAGCGGCGGTAGCTGGTTCCGCGATAAGGCCCGCAATCCAACTGCGGGAGGGCTTGCGGCTCCGCTTTCCCACGCCCGGCTGTCATAGCGATAGTTCGGACTCAAATAGTCGCCGTTCCCCGTCCCGTCGAGCAGCTCCTCTTCGTCCGGCGCAACCCTTGGCAAGAGCACGAAGGCAATGATGTTTTCGGCGAGGACGAACTTGGTGCTTCCGAAGGTGGCCAGATCGATCTTTCGAACCCAATCCACATCCCACGTTCCCGGATCTCCCGCTGTCGAAACGTAGACGTCCAATTCCTCCGCAGGTTGCCGCACCTGAATCAGCCGGTGACGATCCCGCGCCCGCCCGCTTCCCACAAACGACGGGATCATCCCCGAATCACTGCCGAACTCGACATAGAACCCGCAAACGTTCAAAAGGGTCTCCAGTCCCCCGAAGTTGGCGCCGTCGTCCACCTGTCCCAAGGGGGCTTGGAAAAACACGCTTTGCCCAACCGTCCCGCTGCCCACCAACTCCGTGGCTGGCGCCGCGATGAAATGGAGATGCGACGAACGAAGATACTGCGTCGGACGATCCCGGTCGTCGTAGTCCCAGTAGGTTCCCAGGGTGGCCTGGCCAAGCGTCCGCGTCACGGCTTCAAACGCGGCGCGGGCCTCCTGAAACGCCCCGATCTTGTTCGCACTCTGTCGCCAGATCCGCCCCGTTGAGTCCGTCAGGGTCAGCATCATCCCGAGCATCAGAGCCAACACGACCATGGCCACGATCAGCTCGATCAAGGTGAAGCCCGTGCGGCCTCGAAACCGCTTCCGCAGGAATGGAATCAAACGGTCCGGGCTCATCTTCCTGTCCCGTTGTCCGCCAGGTTGAATCCAAAGCTCTGAACGATCCGCTCCTCGCGCAAACCGGCCAGTTCCTCCGACGTCACCGATTCCAGTTCAGCCCCCAGCCGCCCGCGTGTCTCCCCCAAATGACCAATATCGATCGTCACCCGCTGAAGCAGCTCCGAAAGCTCACCGCGATCATAGGCGCCGCCACCCGTCTTCGCCGAGGAGTCGAATCCTTCCGCCTCGCGATCAAATGCCATCCAGGTATCGCGCGGCGCCACGGTCAGGAATGCCACGTAGGTCGCCGCCGGATCGCTGCTGGCCACCTCGTCCCCCTCGTCCGTGTAGTAGCGGGGTGAGTGAGCGGAAAACGCGCCGGGCGCGCCGCTCAACCGGTTGAAAGGCGTCTGGCGCGCTTCGTTATGCAGTTGCTGGACGACCCGCGTCTGAACGTTGATCTCGACCGCCTCATGCATCGTCGTCAAACCGAGAGGCACGAGGGCCATGATCGACATCATGGCGACCGCCACGATCCCAAGGGCCACGGCGACTTCGACGAGTGAAAATCCGTCGCTCTTGCGCTCGAGGAATCTTCCCAGCCGGGAGGGCCCCGCCAGAATCCTCTCGCTCCGGCTCCGACGCTGGCTTCCAAAACATGGCATAAACGTTTCTTTACACGTTCATGCCCAATAAATTCAAGCCAAACAGCGATGCCCTTGATTCGAGGCGCCTGATCGAGAATCTCGGTTGGGCATAGCCAAATTCGTGAAAATGGGACCGAAGCGGACATCGGCAGAGCAACGCGTCCAATTTCGTCCGCCCACCTCTGAAGTGTCACCACTTCAGTTGCTCCCAGAACAGAGTGCCACTCCGTCCTACGGGAAACGATGCAGCCACTTCACCAAATGCCATCCCTGTTAAGGCCGCAGATCGACGCACTTCAGCATCGTTTGACCGCGCATGACCAGGCGGCCGTCGCTCAGGGCCATCGGCGACCAGAACTGGAAGTCGGGCAGCTTAACTCGCTTCCGGCCTTCCTGAGCCTTGATCTGCTCTTCAACCTCCGCGCGTTTGCCGAAGATATCCGCCTCGGCCAGCAGCTCGGGCCCCTCCGGTGAGGGTTCGAAAACGCGGAGATACCCGGTTTCACCGTCTTGAACCAGTAGTTTGTCTCCCGCCAACAGGCTTCCACCGCGGCCCATGAAGGGATCGTTTCCGGTCTGCCACACGATTTCACCGCTCAACGCCATGCAGGCCAACCCACCCGTTTCACGATTCTCGCCACGGTGATTGGCGTTCTCGTTGGCCAGGAAATAGAGGTGCTCTCCGATGACGAACGGCGGGTGAATCTGGGTTCCCACCATGCTATCCCAAAGCTTCTCGACCTCCCATTCGTTACCGTTCTTCGTGAGACGGATCATCGCCGATCCACACCCGTAACCTCCGGTCAGATACAGCCGCTCCTCATCGATCTTCGTCGGGAACGGAATCGGGATCTTGTTGAAATAAACCGTCGTCCGCCAAAACTCCTCCCCGCTCGCCGGATCGACGCCGATCGTCGTCCCCACCCCTCCATCGCCGTCGCGCTTCACCCCGATGAACACGATCTGGTCGACCCCCTGCATCCGGATGAGCGTCGGCGTCGAGTGACTGTCGCCGAAGGGTGCCGATCGCCAGACTTCCGCACCCGTTTCCTTGTTGAGCGCCGCCAGGCCGACTTCTTCACTCATCGGAGCGACGATGACCAAATCTCCCACGATCAGCGGCGATTGCACCCACCCCCATCGCGGCGGCTGAGCCCCATAGCGATCCGCCAGGTTGACCACCCAATCCGCTTCGTGCGTCTCCCGGTTGATCCGGTGCACCTGTCCAAACCCCGCAATGAAATAGACGGCATCCGACTCCACGGACGGCACGCCCCGGCTTCCCGGATACTGTAACCTCCCGGGTTGCTCGGATTGGAACATCCAGCGATCACTTCCATCGGCCAGTGCGACGCATCGCAACACGTCCGCCTCGCCGGGAACGCGGTCCAGAAAGAACACCTCATCGCCAGCAATCGCCGCCCCACCGAATCCTTCATTCAGTTCGAGACTCCACGCGATCTTCGGACCCGCTTCCCCCCAGTCGAAGTCCAGATTCGTCTCCTCCGACGTCCCCAACAGATTCGGTCCCTGAAATCGCGGCCAGTCGGCCCGCAGGAATCCAGTGGTGA
>CAZCRA010000009.1:0-47710 GCA_964500945.1 uncultured Verrucomicrobiales bacterium
ATCGCCGCTGACATCTTCGGTGTCCCGGTCGTCAACCTGGCCACCGCCGAAGGAGCCGCCCTGGGAGCCGCGCTTCAGGCCGCCCATGCCTGGAGCCGCGACGAAGGGCCAGCGATCGAGCTAGCTTCTCTCGCCGAACGCATCGTCCGGGTGGATCCCGATTCCACCGCGGAACCGGACGTCGAGCGACATGCGCTCTACCGCGTCAAACAGCAGCAGTTCGTCGCCCTCACTCGCGACCTCGCGTCGGCCAACCACCTCTGAAGGTCAGATCCGTGAAACCCGACAACGAGCGCCGGAGGCAGCGTTCCCGCCGGCTTGGGCAGGTGGGTGGGCACCTCATCCGCTGGTACAGCCAAACCCTCGAAGTCCGCGTGGTCGATGAATCCGGTTTCATCGAATCACCTCCGCCCCACCCACTCATTCACGCCATGTGGCACGACTCGATTTTCGGCTTGGCGGTCGCATTTGAACGGTTCTTCCCGGGGCGAACCGGCGCCGTCCTGACCAGCGCCAGCACCGACGGCGAAGTCATCGCATCAATGGCCGAGTTTTTCGGCATCGGTGCGGTTCGCGGCTCCAGTTCGCGCCGTGGAGCCACGGCGTTGATCGAGATGAAGCGCTGGCTGCGCAAGGGGGAAGACATTGCCATCACCCCGGACGGACCGCGGGGGCCGCGTCGTGAGATTCAACCCGGCCTGCTCATCCTCGCACAGAAAACGGGCGCCCCCATCCTGCCCTACCGTTTCATCTACCACCGTGCCTGGCGGCTCCGGAGCTGGGACCGGTTCCAGATTCCATGGCCCTATTCCCGGGTCGAGCTTTGCTTGGGACCTTATCTGGAGGTCGCTCAAACCGGGGATGAAGATGCTTTCCTCCGCGAAAAAGCCAGGGTTGAGGAAGCCCTCGGCCGGGTCGAAGATCCGGATACATGACTTGGCTCGAAGGCAAACCCGTCGCCGAATCCGTTTACCGTGAGATCGAGGAGGAACAGCGCATCCTGGCCGGGAAAGGCGTCAAACCGGGCCTGGCGGTGATTCTGGTCGGCAGCGATCCCGCCTCGAAGGCCTACGTCGGCGCCAAAGATCGAAAGTGCCGTGAGCTCGGTTTTCACTCCGAGAAGATCGAGCTCCCTGAAGACGTCTCTCAGGACGACCTGGAAGCTCGAATCGACGCACTGAACGATGATCCGTCGATTCACGGGATTCTCGTGCAAATGCCTCTGCCCGGCCATTTGGACAGCGACGCCGCCATTCGCCGAATCAATCCACGGAAGGACGTGGATGGCCTGCACCCCGTCAATCTCGGGAAACTCGTCATGGAGGACCCGTCGGGATTCGCCCCATGCACGCCTTCCGGTTGTGTTCGGATGCTTCAGCACGCCAGAGTCGAAACACCTGGCAAACGCGTGGTCGTCGTCGGCCGAAGCCTGCTTGCCGGAAAATCTTTTGCCCTGCTGATGATGGGACGCGGCCCCAGCGCGAACGCCACCGTCACCGTCGCTCATTCCCGGACCCACGATCTCCCGGCCGTCTGCCGGGAAGCCGATCTCCTCGTCGCCGCCATCGGAAAGCCTCGCTTCATCGGGAGCGACTTCGTCAAGGAGGGCGCCGTCGTCGTCGACGTGGGAATCAACAGGGTCGATGATCCTTCGACCCGCAGGGGCTACCGGCTCGTCGGCGATGTCGATGCGGACGCCGTCGCCGCGAAGGCATCCCTCCTCACGCCTGTTCCCGGCGGAGTGGGCGTCATGACGATCGCCATGCTGATGGCGAACACGTTGAAAGCAGCCCGTCAGACCTGCGGAGATTCCACCTGACTCGCATCGAATCCGCGGCCGCTCGTCGTTGAAACTTCCCGCGCTTTCGCTCATGGTCAGCGCGATGCCGGGCGCCATGGAAAACGTCCTCAAATCCGTGAAGGCCGGGGTCCGGCGCCGGTATGGCATGGATTGGCTCCAGGTCATGCCCTACGGAGGCTATCAGACTCCCACCTCGGTTCACGTCCGGGGCCGGGTCTTCATCGGGCGCCGCATCGAGATGGCGCATCAGGATCACAGCCTGTTCCGGAACTTTCGGAACATGGCTCGACGCTTTCTCAGCGCGGAAATCGCCCAGGCCCAACTCGCCATCGAGTGCGAAGGCCGAACCATCGAGATTCAGGCCGATGAGGGTGGCTTCTTCAGCCAGGAGATTCCCTCAGCGGCGACGGCGCCACCGGATGTCGCGGTCCGCGTGACTGAGCCGGTCCAAAGCCGGACGGTCGAAGCACATCCCCGCCTCTACGGACCATCCCCCTCCTCGCGACGGATCGTTGTCAGCGACATCGATGATACCGTTCTGATGACAAGGGCGACCCGCGCGTTCCGCATGGTCATGTTGACGCTTTTCAGTAACGCGCACACCCGGATCGCTTTTGGCGGCGTGGCGAACTGGTATCGAGCCCTCCAGGCCGGGGCCCAGGGCAGCGAAGCCAATCCCCTCTTCTATGTTTCGAGCAGTCCATGGAATCTCTATGACTTTCTGGAGGAATTCCTGGAGGTGAACGGCATCCCGCTTGGCCCCCTCTTCCTCCGGGACCACGGACTCGACCACGGCCGCGGAGCGCCACGTGGCCACCGCGGACACAAACTGCGCATCCTGAGCCACCTCCTGGAGGTCTACCCCGATCACCCCTTCCTCCTCATTGGCGACAGCGGCCAAAAGGACCCCGAAATCTACCACGAACTCGTCACCAAATACCCGGGTCGAATCTGTGGCATCGTCATCCGGAACGTGAGCCAACTCATTCCGGCGCGACTCGAGGAGGTCGCACGGTTCGGGCGGGAAATCGAGGAGATGGAGACCCCCTTCCGCCTCGTCGCGGATTCGACCGAAGGACTTCAGGTCACGGAGTCCTGGGGACTGGTTGAGCCCGGCACGACCCAAACCAATGACCGGCCCGATAGCGCACCTTGGTATGTTTGAGCGGGCAGCACCTCTCCCAGGCTCGCAGGAAAGGTGCTGAACAAACTCCGCCCGGTCATTCCGCCGGCTCGACGACTTTCCACAGCGCCGCGTCGTTCCGGAGAAAAACAGCGTTTGCCGCCAAGGCCGGCGTGCAAAGCACCTCGGTGCCCAAATCCAGCGTCGCGATGGTCTGCCCCTCTTCCCCCGAAACATCCACGACCTGCAAAAGGCCTCGCTCGCTCACGACATAGAGGGTCTCGTTCCATCCCACGGGCGATCCGCTGAATGGCCCCTCCAATCGGACTCGCCACAGTCGCTCCCCAGAAAACCGGTCGCTCGCTGAGAGAACTCCCGCCCGGTTGATGACGTAGACCCGGTCGCCCATCACAATCGGACTTCCCGTCCCTGGCCCGATCTGCTCGTTTCGCCAGAGCTGGGTGGGTTGAACTGTCCCCTGTTCCGGCCGCAAGGCGGTGATCCCGAATGAAGGCACGTAGACGGTCCCATCCGGAGCGGCGACCGAAGACGGAATCGTCGAAGCGCCAGCTGCGTACTCCCACCGCGTGGCGCCAGACGCGGGATCCACCCCCAGCAGCCCACGGCTCGACTGCAGAGCCACCGTCCAGGAAGGTCCACCGACGAGAATCGGAGAGGTCCAGTTCGCGGCCTTCGGACGCTCCAATTTCCAAAGATTGCGTCCATCTTCCACACTCAGCCCAGCCGTGAAACTCTCCGAATCGTTCTCGCTTTGAACGATCAGAGTCCCGTCCGCGACCACCGGTGACGACGCCAACCCCAGGCTGTTGCTCGCGTTGGCGTAATCGAGCGTCAATCCGCGCAGCCAGAGCACCGTCCCTTCGAGGTCCAGACAGAGCACGTCGTTGCTGGAAAAATACGCGAAAACTCGTTGCCCATCGCTGCACGGAGTCGGAGCTGCCACGTTCGTCTTGCCATGGGTCATCGTTCGCCCCGTCGCCCAAAACCGGCGCTCCCACCTCAACTCACCCGATTTGGCATCGAAGCAAAGCACGTGAAGCACGTCCTGCTCCGGGCCGCTGGCGGCAGTCACGAAAACCTGGTCTCCAACCACAATCGGACTTCCCAAACCGCGTCCAGGCAGGTCGGCACGCCAGGCGATGGATGCCCCGGGGTCCAGGGTGCGGGGAAACGGCCCAGCGTTCTCCGGCGCCACCGCCTTTCCCTCCGGACCGCGAAACTGAAGCCAATCCGATGCGCTCGCAGACCCTACCGTCAGGGTGCTGAGCCAAACGAACAGGCATGAAACGAGATTGAAAGGGATCTTCACGATGCATTTGGCCTTCTCGAGGCCTTCTTGGGTTCAGGGGTCGGCGGGCGGTCCATCGACAGAACCGCCGTTCCGCTTCCGTCGCACACGCGGAGCTGGAATTCCCACTGGACCGTCCAATCCTGTTCCTGCTCATTCTGGCAGCACTTCACCAGAATTTCGTTGCCGCCTTCCCGCAGTGTGACCGGCAAGACATACTGATCAATCCGCTGTCCCCGGTGATATTCGTCGCGCCCGAAGAGATACTCCCCGTTCAGCCAAACCTTCCACGCATTCTTCGTCCCCAAACGGATCTCCGCCTGCTGCGTCCGGTCCGCCACGAACTCCGCAAACGCATAGGCCACCACCTCCTTTTGCGGTCCATACGGCTCGTTGAAGTCGACCTTCCCCAATTCGTCGGTGGTGACCAGCGGTTGCCATGCGACTTCGCCCGACTTGCCCGGATACGCCGCGGCTAGGTCCACGCCCTTTTCGGGCGGAAACTCCTTGGCGAAACCGTCACGTCCCGTGTTGTCGAACGGACCGACGACTTGCCAGTGCATGATGAAACCGAAGTGCCGGGGCAAATCCACTTCTCCGCCAAGCTCGCGGACTTTATCGGCGATCTCCTGCACTTGATCGACGTCCCGGGCGGAATTCAATGCCTGCCGGTAAATCAGCCGCGCGGCCTCGTCCAAGCCCGACTCGGCCAGCGCGTCCGCCTCCCGAATCAGGTCGGCAACCGCTCCCCGCCGGAGGTGAACACTCGGGTCATTCAGAAGGCCCGGCTGAATCAGTCTTACGAAATCGGGATCGTGCTCTTCGATCAGCCGAAATGCCAGCCGGCGCGCCCGAGAGTCCCGCTTCGGGTCCAACAAGACATTGCCGAGCGTCTCGAGCGGAAAAGGTGCGCCCTCGCCACGCTCCGCCACGACGACCTCGATGGCGCTGCCCAAGTAGTTTGCCGGTAGTGGTCCCGCACCCTCGAAGGCCCCAAAAAGTGCAGGCAGCGCCTCGACCGGAGCTTTGGACAACGTGTTCCAGGCCCGTCCGGCTTCGACGTTCCCTTCCCCCTCCCTGCCTACGGAGCGTACATCTTCGATCGAACGCTCGATGCTTTCCGCCCAGACCGAAGATCCCGCAAGACAGGTGACAACCAGAAGCCCAGCTAGTCTCATCGGCGGCAGCTTCTAATGGACGAAGCCGAAAGTCAATCCCCCGAAAGGATCGCCCCTCTCCGGTCCGATCACCAACGGAACTGCCCACGCCCTGCTCGCGCGCCTAGCGCGGCAGCGTGACGGCTTCCGGCAAAGTGCCGAGGCGCTGGCGTTCAGCCTGCCAATGACTTTCGTCACACTCGAAATCGAGCACCTGGCCACAGAGCGCATCCAGCGTTTCCGCTCCGGGTTCGGAGCCGCCACCGAGTGTCAGTTCCTGGCTGCGGACGCTTTCGTCCGGTTCAGCCGGCATGAAAGCCTCGAGGAGCGATTCCTGTTCGTCGAGAGAAGTCGAAGGAGTCATGAAAGAATGATTGGGTTAAGCAACGCAAGAAAGCATCACCACCTAATTATTCACCCTTCTTAATGTCTAGCAAATCTTTCCTCAAATCCGCACCTCACCCAGTCTCACGCCGAAACACAGGGGCGAGTGGAAGCGCCGGAAGCTTCTCCATCAACCCGGGTTCCTCCTCGGAAGCCGTCACCTCGGCCGGATCCTCCGCCGCATCCACGGGCTCCACTTCGACGATCGGAGCCGGTGCTTCCTCGATCGGCTCTTCGAGCCGTTCCGCCACCGTCGCGGCGATCCATGCCGAGTGATCCGCAATCCTCGTGTAGACCACGATGTCTCCATACTCGATCGTCGTCCGCCGGCCACCGGGTGGAAAACCCGTGCCGTAGCCGCTCAAACCGACAAGACGCCACCCATCCTCAAAACGGGCAAACGCCGGCCCTCCACTGTCCCCTGGATACGAGGAGCCCTCCAACGCCGTCGGAATCGCCGAACTCCTGCCGGTTCCGAAAATCGCCCGCCACGCACGGCACTGGCCATCCAGGCTGTTCCGCTCCGCCTCGCCGTTGTCGAAGTCGAACAGAAAGATGCCGCCCCGCGGATCTCCGCTGATGGGATTGGCCCGGATGTCCCGGTCCACCACGTTCATCGCCGCCCGCCTCAACGAAGGTGGATCCCAAGCCCGCTCCCGCGGATTATTGCCCTGCGCCCCGTCCCCATAGCCCGCGATGCAAATCATTTGCCCCAGCAGCGGAACCTCCTCCGTCTCCCACCTCACGGGTGCGATGCCCTCGACCGGAGCGTCCAGCTTCAAGAGAGCAAGATCGTGAAACTCCGCATGCACGACCGCCGCCTCTCCCCTCCGGGTGGCCCGCGTCAGCAGTGGCCGCAATCGCGGCAGGGCGATGGGTAGCGCGATACCTTCGACGCCGCGCTCCAGATAACCCTCATGAATGTCGCTGCCGAACCGAATCCGAAGCTCAGGTTCGAAATCGCCCCGCTCTTGATCCGGCGAAATGACCACGTGCGCCGCAGTCAACACCCACTCCGGTGCCACCAAAACACCGGAGCCGATCACGCTGAGCCGCCTGAATCGCCCTTCCTGACCAACCGCGCAGACGCACGAAAAGTCAGGATACCGCCCCGCTTCGAATTCCTCCCGGTTATTGGCCAAATCCACGTAGCGCTGAGCCGGCACGTCGTGCCGCATCCCGATCCCGAACGCCAAAGAAGCCAGCCCCCCCGCAAGAATCGCTCCCACCAGGAGGGACACCCGTTTTGAACCCGTGAAGGCCCTGCCGGTGCTCGATTTCGGGGGGGTCGTTCGTCTCGCCATCCTTTACGTCGTTCCCAATTCGTGTCCGGACGTCAGCTGCCCACCGGGGCAGGCCTGAAGTGTGCCCTTTCCGAGCCACGACTGCCACCCCTTTTTCCTGTGCGACAGCTTCGCACCTTTGTTGTAGACTCCCACCACTGTCCGAGCCATTCGATCCGCATGTCCGAATCTTCCGCAGGCGACAACAAGCCGTTGGACCTCTCGAGTCTCCAACTTGTGCCCGACTGGGTCGCGCAACTCGATGCCGCACCGACGCCTAGGGCTCCCGCGCCGGATGAGGCCCGCGACTCGGACCCCGGCCCCGAATCTCCCCGGACGAGGAAACCCCGGCGCGGACCGGGTGGCGGCGACTTCGATCGAGGTCGCCCGCCTCAGGGGCGATCTCCTCGCCGCGACGATCGCCCTCGCAGGGATGGACCTCCTCGGGGGCGCCACGACGGCGGTGACCGACGGGGTGGCCCGCATCACCAAAGACGGGATGGGCCTCAGCAAAAGCGCCCCGAACTCCCCAAATGGCTGGTCGCCGACGTTCTTCCCACGCCCGAATCAGTCGATTTCCTCGTCAAACGCATTCGCCTCTCCGGTCGGGCTCTCGCCCTCTTCGACGTAGCCAAAGTCGTCCTCGAAGATCCGAAGCGTTTTCAGGTGCGCTTCAGCCTCGCCCCCTCGGCGAAGCCCGAGCAACGCCTCTACCGGTGCAGCGCCGACGAGTCCCTCTGGTTGAAACGGGAGGACGCCCTTCGGCACTTCGTCCAATCGCCGGCGCTCGAGAACTATTACGACGTCGAAATCGCCGAAACCGAGCCCCCAAAAGGCGATTTCAAAAGCGTCGCGATCTGTGGAATGAGCGGAGTGATGATCGGTCCGCCCAACCATCACAGCTACCAGACCGCCGTCATCCGTCTCCACCAGCAGAGGTTCGCCAACATGCCGATCGAGCGATTCAAATCGCGCATCCGGGTGGAGACCGCCGAGGAGAAGATTGAGCAGTGGCGGCAGGAACAAAGCCGCGTCACGACCTACCGCTTCCCAAAGGTCCAAACGCCAAACGAAAGCGAGCCCGAATCCCTCCCGGAACTATCCGCAGTCGCACCTGAGGAAGTCCCCGTCCCGGAATCCGAGGCCGCCACCGCCACCCCGGCCGAGGCAACCGAAGCCGCTGAAGCTGATGCGCTGATCGCCATGGACGACGCCGCAGCCAACGAGAGCGGGCCCGCCCCTGCCGAGTCGGAGGCTCCATCCTCCGAGAGCGAGACTCCCGCGCCGGAAGAAGAGGCGCCAGTTCCGGACGACGAAACAGATGCCAAAGCCGACGATCATCGCCTCGAACTCGACTCGCCCGAGGCCCTGTTCCGTCACCTCACCGCTCATCTCGCCGATCAGGTCGTCGAAGAGGTGCGCAGCGCCGTCGTCCCCGGTACTGCGGGGCCGAAATCCTTGGCCCCACCCCTCAGCCAACTTCTCCGCCAGCAAATCGACCGGACGAGACAGGGGCCGTTTCCACTCGTCAAAGCCCTCTGCGCCCAGTTCGAGAAGAAGGGCCTCAAAATCTTCAAACGTCAGGGGCGCAAGCTCTTCGTATCCAAGGCCCGTCCCCGCCCGATCGACCCCGCTATCCCCCTTTCGGATTCGATCCAGATGATCATCGACGTCGTTCGTACTCAGCCCGGGATCAAAGTCTCGGAACTCGTCGTGAGCCTGGCACCGCGCAGGGCCGAAGAAGACCAAATCCCGCAGGGAGAATTCACCCCCGCGGAAACGGCGATCCTGAGCGACCTTCACTGGCTCATCGACGAGGGACTCGTGATCGAATACGCGTCCAGCGCGCTTTTCCTCGGTTGCCAGCCCCGAAAAGAAGCCGATAAGCCCTCCGGCGAGACAAAAGGACACCCAGATTCCGAACCAGGGCCTACGACCGATGCTGTCACCGGCGCCGCCGACTCCGCGTCGATCAGTTCCACCGGGACAGGCGAGGATCCCGCGCTTCCGCAGGCCGCCACTCCAGCGGCCGTCGATCATGACGTCCGCGAAGCATCGGATGATGCGAACGCCACCGAAAATGAGCCCCAGGTTTCGACTCCTGAAGCCACGGCGGACGATTCCCCGGAACCCTCAGCGATCCAGCCAGAAGAATCCGTTCCCTCAGATCCTGAACCTCAAACCGGTGTTGCGGGCACGGTTTCCCAGGTTCCCCCAGCCGAAATCGCCTCGGCCGGCGAGGAGATCGATCATGAGGTCGTCCCGGCTCAGGACCCCTCCCCTGGAGACCCCTCCGGTGCCCAAACGCCCCTTCCTCGTTCGCCCGAGAACGAAGTCATCGACGAGTCCGACGATCCTTCGATTGAGAACGCGCCTCCTGCTGCCAAAGAATCCGCGCCCGCCCGTTCGGAACCCAGCTCGACCTGATGACACCTCCTCGCTGAAGCGACTTCTCACGCATTCTTTCTTTAGGATTTCCTTTATTCTAATTTCTATGAATTTTAGGATGATTTTCGCCTAGCTTGGGCTATGATCTTTCTCCGACTCTTCCCGTTTCCACCTCTACCCTCTTCCCTCCCCAAACCATGTCCCCTCCCTCCGGAGAAGCTCTGAAACCCCTTCGCCTCGCTTACGAAAGCATGGCCGAGGCGGAAAAGGCCAAGATCATGCGCTTCACCGCCCGTCACCGGTTCACCGATGATTTGTTCGAGACCTGGCTCCGGGAATCCGGTCTCCAAACTGGGGAACTCAGGCGCGAGATGATCGCCGAACGGGAGCTACCTTCGGTCCGGGAGAAACTCGATGCCGCGCTCCTGCGAGAGTCGAACGAGCCCTTGCTCCGGGACACCATCACGAAGTATCTCACGAAAGGCGATAACCAGCTTCTGCGCGACATCATTGCTTGGGTGGAACAAACCAAGGCCACCGGCTTGGAGCCCGTCAGCCTTTGCATTCGCCAAACCCTTGGCACGGAAGCCGCCCCCGACGACCTGGGCACTCACCCGCAGTTCGCTTTGGTTGCGGCGGCCCTCCAGTCCGGCCTGCTCGACGAAACGGTCGAACAGCTTGCGCATGAGGTCAGGGCCTTGGCGTTGCCGCAGTCGAACGGCTCGGATGAAGTCCAGGTGACCATTGCTGCCAGGGAGTCCGACCCCGCAACCCACTCGCTCGATAGTGAATCCCTGGCGCCCAGCTCACCGCGTATTCCGGAGGAATGTCCCGAAGCGTCCATGAATGAGCGCGTCGACCAACTTCAAAAACTGGCGGATGAAATCGAGGCGGGCGTTCAGAAGCTACGTTTGGCGAAATTCCACAGTAACCCGGCTCACCTGACCTCGCGCATCCACGAAGCCGCCGGGCTGGCACGCCAGATCGCCGACTACGTCGCGCCGCTCGGCGAGTGGACTTCCGTGGAAGAACTCGCCGCGCTCGCGAGCATCCCGCCCTACTCCCACCAGGACTGGGCCGAAGACCTCGTCGAGCTGCTCCAAAGCATGGCTTGCACCCACCCGCTCCGCCGAAAACGCGAGGCGGGCGAAGCGCTTCGGTCAGGGGCCATCGACGAACTCCTGAATTTCAAAGCGCTTGGAGGCATTCTCGAGACAGTGCCTGGGCCGCATGGTTCCGCCAGCGAATGGTGGCGTTGGGCTACGGCACTCCAGGACTCCGCTTTCGAGAAACTCGAAGATTGGTGCAGCACCAACTCGCTCGATCAACTGGCAGATCTCATCGCTGAACAGTGGAGTTCGCCCGCGGCGTTCCGCTTGGACCTCCCAGTCGAAAGCGAGCCCGCACCGCTTGCCTCGGCCGTCGCCGAAGCCTCCAACCAGCCGGAACCTTCGGCACAAGTCGAAGCCGACGTCTCGACCCAGATCGCTGCGGCGGCGGAATTTCAGGGCGCCCCACCTCTCGGCGAGACCTCGACGCCTTCGATCGAACCCTCATCCTCCGTGGTGTCGACGGACTCGAACGCTTCGAATGGCAGCAATGAGGATTCGGCCAAAACGTCACCGGCTGAAAATCGCTCCGGTGATTTTTTGGGGCACTTCATGTGATTTCTCGAACGGCGGGAAGGACCGGAACGACGACCTCCCACGTAATCAAAGCTTGCAAAATGGAGGATTTCCCGTTTACTGCCCACCCTTCTCTCTGCGGGTATCGGAAGGCGGATTTCGGACGGGTAGCTCAGTTGGTAGAGCACTCGGCTTTTAACCGATTGGTCGTGGGTTCGAGCCCCACCCCGTCCACGCCCGGAACAAGCACGCCATCTTCTGGAGCTTGCTGAGCCGGTAGCGTTTTTCAAAGACTCGAAAGCCATCCCGTTTCATCTCTTGAAGGAGTTGATGGTAGATGAGACGCATTCCTTCGCTGGCCACCAGACGCGGCCGGTCCTCCGAGGTCAAATGGTCCAGCGCCGCCCGAAAGCGTTGCTCGGCACGCTCCGCTTCGAATTCCATCAGCGAGCGGAATTTGGAGGACGACCGGCAGCTTTCCAGATCGCTTCGTGTCAGTCCGAACCGGTCCAAGTCGTCCAGAGGAAGATAGACCCGGTTTTCGCATTCCAAATCTTCACCGACATCGCGAATGATGTTCGTCAGTTGCAACGCGTGGCCTAGTTCGACCGCGTAGCTCTTCGTCCGCGGCATCGTGCAACCGAAGATCACGATGCTTACCAAGCCAACGGCGCTGGCCACCCGGTAGCAGTAGGCTTCCAAATCGGCATAGGTCGGAAAATCCACCGGTTCGAGATCCATTTCCATTCCCTGGATGATCTCGGTCAGGAGGGCTCGATCGATGGGAAACTGAATCATCATCGCCTCCATTTCCTCCTGAAAACGGGAAGACGGTCCCTGGTCGCCCAGGACGAATCTTCGCCACGCGTTCAACCCCCTTTTTCGATCTTCGAGCGATAGCCCCGGGTCGTCGGCCAGGTCGTCGACGCAACGGCAGAAGGCGTAGAACACCGTCATTCCCTCACGGCGTTCCTTCGGCAGGCAGCGGAGAGCAAACGCGAGGTTCGAACCGCTCGCTTGAGCGATTTCCTCAGCGCAGCGCGAGTCCTCTTCCGGCAAAACCGGGCTCGTCGCTGACGCTGTCACCCCAGTATTTTCAGGCGGACCCTGGCATTTTGCAACCAGTCCGAATCATCGCGCAGACCTCATTCGCCTGGAGGCACCGGTCCTCCGGGGGGCGTTTCGACCGCGTCCGTCGCAGCCTCCGTCTCTTTTAGAACCTCGGAGCGAGTCTTATTGACCGAATCCGCGACGAAGCTGCGTACGCGGTAGACGAACCCTTCCAACGCCTTTTCCTCTGCCAATTTAGCTTTGAGGCGCTCCTGTTCTTCTTTGAAAGCTTCTTCCTCGGTCTTGCGATCCTCATCGCTGAGATCCTCAGCCGGCTCAAAGGTCTCCGGGAACGACCCGTTCACCTCCAACGCCAACCGGTATTCGCCCACCTCATCTTTTTCGCTGAGATGCACGACGTACTCGAATCCCTCGAACGTCGTGATCTTGAATGTGGCCGTCCCAGGGCGTTCCACATCCTCGCCTGTCAAGACGTCTTCGAAACTGGGGCTGGAGAACGCGTTCTTCATGCTCGAGACCTTCGTGTTATCCAGCTCCTCCCCTTCACCGGCATCAGCGAGCGTGAAGTCGCCCGTCTCGGACTCGCGGATCAGCTTCCAGCTCTCGTCCGGCGCAGCCTTGGCGGTTCGCTCGATGGTCTTCACCTTCCTCACTCGGAAGAAGTCTTTAGAGACCCATTGTGCCGGATCGATCTCCGCATTCTCGAAGGCATCGTCCACCAGATAGACATTGTCCGACCCCGCCAGACTGACGTAGCGCCCGCCCGGTTCCTCGAAGGTTCCAAATTGGCCGGTCTCTTGCTTTAGGTATTCCTTGCCGAGCCATAGATCAGGCAACTCCTTCTCGCCGGCTTCGAAGGAGACGATCATCGCTTGTTCCTGTTCTTCGGCCTTCTCCGTGCCCGGCTCCAACAAGCCCACCCTCCCGAATTTGGAGGGACCAACCTCGATCTTTTGCACCGGCTCTAACTCGAAGACGGTTCGCAGAAACTCACCGACCCGCTGGAAATTCGCCGGATACCCATCGCGCTCGCCCACGGACCAACCCTCTTCCCCACGCTCCAGGTTCAAGCTTCCACCGGCGCTCTGCAGGCTCAGGCTCGAGATTTCATTGACCGGGAAGTTTGAATACAAACTTTCACCCACGCCTTCACCGCCGCCTGCCTGAATCGTGCGATTTCGCACGCCTTGAAACAGCAGCACCAAGAGCAGCGCAGCTCCAAAAATGATTGCCAGAGAACTAAGTTGTTTCGTTGTCATCTATTTCCAGAGGTGATTGCGGCCCACCAACCGCTGGGGCCGTTCGAGCCTTCAGTGGGCCGCCACGCGCCGCTGCCGCTTCAAGTAGAGAATCAGTCCGACCACGATCACCACCAGGGGCATGATCGTGATGTTCAAGAATTTGATGAGATTGATGAAGCCCTCCTGTCGCCGCCGGAGTTCCTTCCGGGCATCCCGCAGATCACGCGTCGCCTCCACGCGTTGCCTCCGGAGTTCTTCGATCGAGTTTTGATCAATGGCACTCTGGTCCAGGATCAACTGGCTGCCGTCCTCACTCTCTTGAATCCGCAGGGCGTTGTTGAGTTGTTCTTGAACCTCGCGCTCCTTTTGCTCCAGGTTCTCGATGGTATCCATCATCTTGGCACGTGCCCGCTCTTGCATCCGGTTGAGCAGCGTGAACGGACGCCGCGTCGATGCTCGACTGCGCATGTCCACCAACCTCGGATCTCCCGCCAACACTTCCAAAGTGTTCTGGAAAAGACTCAAGTTCTGGTTCAACATCTGCGCTGCGCGCATTCCCCCAAAATTCATCACGCGTACCGAAAACTGATCGTAGAGGAAATCGAGATCGCTCATGACGACGAGTGTGCCCTCGGCCACCGCATTTGCCAGATGACCGCCCTCACTCGCATTGGCATTCCCGCCTTCATCCTCCACCGCTCCGTCTTCGCCAGCCGCTGTCTCCGCTGCTTCTCCGTCTTCACCCTCGCCTCCCGTTTCCTTTGGAGGAGATGTTGGCGCATTCGGGTTTCCACCGGGAAAAACCGACTCGAATCTTCCGGTCAATCGAACGGCAATGGCCTTCTCCTCGCCCGACGCGCGGAATTCGCGAACCAGTTGGTCCAACGCTTCCGGCTCGGCCTGAAAAGACGAGACCAGGTCGGAATTCTTTGAGGACTTAATCAGGATCTCGGGATCGATGCCTTTTGGCGGCTCGACCTTCATCCCTCCAGGAAACGGCAGATACACGTCCGTCAACTGACTTGTCACCACACTCTCCGAGGTCATCGCTTCGCCATTGAGGGAGAGCAAAGTCGGGAGAAACCGGCCGCGCTCGATCTCCGTTTGATAATTTGCATCTGCCAAAACCTGACTACTCACATATTCGATCCCATACTTCTCGAAGAGGGTCGGAAGATCGGAGGACGGCGCCGGTCCTTGAGGTCCTCCCCCCATCATGGGATTGGCCGGGGGCGTCAATGCCCGAGCCGCGTAAAACAGCGGATCGACCAAGGCAAACACCGTTCCACCTGACAGGAGATACTGGTCGATGGCATACTCCCCAGTCTCCGTGATGTCGTATGGGTGCAACACCAGAAGGACATCCGTCTCGTCCGCATCGATGCTCTCCGTCGTCGGAGGAATCAGCTCCACGTCGTAATCCTTCTCCAGTTGCGTGTAAAAAAACCACGGAGGACGCGGGCCGGCCTGAAAATTGCCCCCGGCGAAACCACCCGCGACGTTCAGCGACGTCATGATCGTCAACTTCGGCTTCCGGTCCCGGTAAACGCGCACGATTGCGTTGGTGATGTCATACTCCAACAGCTGTTCGCGTTGCGGATCGATGAAAGGAATCACCTCCTTCGCATCGATGAACTCCACCACGATACCCATGTAAATCTCACCTTCCTGCCCGCGGATGGGCTCGAGACCGTCGAGAATGGCGGCATCCTCGTCGTCCGTGTCCGGCTCGGGGTTGTAGCGCTCGAAGAGGATGTTCTTCCCTCCGATCTTCTTGTATTCCAGAAGGCGGTCTTCAACGCCCTTTGAGAACTGCCGCTCCTCGGCACTCATCATGTCCCGGCCATCCGTCGCGTAGTATTTGATCTTCACCGGACTGTCCAGTTCCCGGACGATCTCCCGGGTCCCTTTCGACAGCGTGAAGATTCTAAATTCGGTGAAGTCGAAACGACCGGGAATCACCTGGAAGAGCAGATTGATCAGGAGCACGATGCCGAGCACGATCAGAATCCCGGTCGTCGAGAGCAGATCCTCGAATCGGGACCGCCCCAGGTTTTCCCTCAGTTCTTGGAAAAATGCTTTCATTCGCAATGGATCATTCAGAATCAGTCCCTGCTCAGGCTCGGTGAGCCTTCAATACGACCGCTGTCGTGAAGAGGCAGAAGACGATGATGGATAGGAAGTAGACCAGGTCGCGGAAGGTGATCAAGCCCTTGTTCAGTTCCGTGAAATGGTGCCAGAAACCCAGCCCTGTGAAGAAGGCGTCCAATCCAGGAAAAATGCTGCCGGCAAATTCCGCCACCGGCGGGATCCCGACGAACATCAAAAGCAGACTGATAAGCACCGCCAGCAAGAATGCGATCACTTGACTGCGCGTAAAGGCCGACACCGCCGAGGTGATCGCCAGGCAGGCGATCGCATAGAGATAACTCGCCAGATATCCTGTCCATACCGGTCCCCAATCCGGATCCCCCAGGATCTCCATCGTGATGAACGCCGGGAACGTGCAGAAAAGCGCGGCCCATAAAACCACGGCACTCGCCAGAAACTTGCCCGTGATCGCATGCCACATCGCGATCGGCATGGTGGCAAGGAGCTCAATCGTTCCCTGACGATGTTCTTCCGACCACAATCGCATCCCGATGGCCGGAGCGATGAAGGCGAAAATCCAGGGGTGAAAGGTGAAAAAGGACTGGGTCAGAGAGGCGTCCCCGCGCTCGATGAATCCGCCGAGCGTGAACGACAACCCATTCGCCAGGACGATGAAAACAAAAACCCCGACGTAGGCGATCGGCGAATAGAAGTAGCTCCCCAACTCTCGCTGAAAGGTCGCTTTCACGCCGCGCGGCAACACATGCCAAATCAGATAGTAGCCCAGGGCGGCCACCAACGCCGGTGGTCCCAGGAACACGATCACCATCAGTATCCAGTCCATAAACCTCTCTACCTCTCCTTCTAATTACCGGTCCGAGGTCGTGAGACTCCGGAACAATTCGTCCAATTGCCCTTCGTCCACGTGCAAATCCCCAACCTTCACGTCTTTTGAAACCGCCAGATCGAACAACTCGCTTCCGAGGTCCCCATTTTTCTTTCCCGGATGCACCTCCAATCGCATCCCGTCGTCCATCAACTCGATCACTTCGGCGCGTTCCACTGCGGGGATCGCTTCGACGGCTTCCCGGAAACCTTTCGTGTTCTCGCCAAAGACGGAAAGCCTCACCCGGCCAGCCGTCGCGGACCGGGCTTTCAACTCGTCCGGCGTGCCATTGGCGATGATCTTGCCTTGATCGATGATGATCGCCCTCGAACAGGCCGCTTCAACCTCCTCCAAAATGTGCGTGGAGAAAATGATCGCCTTCTCCTCCCCCATCCGCCGGATCAAACCACGGACCTCATGCTTCTGGTTCGGATCCAATCCATCGGTCGGCTCGTCCATGATCAGGACTTCGGGGTCGTGAATCAAAGCTTGCGCCAGGCACGTGCGGTGGCGGTATCCCTTCGAGAGCGTATCGATACTCTGGAACCGCACCGGCTCCAGGAAACACAAGTCCATGACCCGGTCGATCGCCTTCCGCATGGCCGCACCCTCCAAACCCCGGATCTCGGCCGCATACCGCAGGAAATCAAAGACCGTCATGTCCGAGTAAAGCGGCGCCGATTCAGGCAGATACCCGACCTTCTCTTTCACGGCCAGTTCGTTCTCCAGAATATCCAACCCGCCGACCCGGACAATGCCCTCCGTTGCGGTAATGAAACCGGTGATGATGCGCATCGTCGTGGATTTACCGGCCCCGTTCGGACCGAGAAACCCCAAGACCTCACCCTTCTGAACCTCGAACGAAACGTCGTCGACGGCGACTTTGCTCCCAAATCGCTTCGAGATATTTTTGACTTCAATCATTTCAGCTTATCCACGGTTAACCCACAACGAGTCCACCAAAAATCGCCAAAAAGAACCAAGTCAAGCAGCATCGCAATCCATAGATGCTTCCAGCCGCTTGGCAAGTGGTTTTGACCTTGATTTTTGACCGGCACGGCGCCCAAGTCGCTCCCCCATGCTTCTCGCTTCCTGGAACGTCAACGGCCTCCGGGCTGCCATGGACAAGGGCCTCCGAGATTTCGTGCAGTCCACCCAGCCCGACATCCTCTGCCTCCAAGAGATCAAGGCCCTCCCAGACCAGGTCGACCTCGAGTGGACCAGCGAACTCGGCTACTCCGCACATTGGAACCCCGCGGAAAAAAAGGGTTACAGCGGCACGCTGTCACTGTCGCGCATCCCCCCGACCGAAGTCGCCACCGGCCTGGAGGATCCAGCCTTTGACGGCGAAGGCCGTGTGCTCCGCCTGACCTTCGACCATTTTCACCTGGTCAACGTCTACACCCCGAACGCTCAGCGCGGCCTGAAACGCTTGCCTTTCCGCCAGGCGTGGGATGACGCTTTCCGCGCCTTTGTCGTCTCCCTCGAGTCGTCCAAACCCGTCGTTTTCTGTGGTGACCTGAATTGCGCACACGAAGAAATCGACTTGGCCAATCCGAAACAGAACCGGAAAAACGCCGGGTTCACCGACGAAGAGCGAGCGGGCTTGACCCGCCTCTTCGACGCCGGATACGTCGATGCCTTCCGCGAAATTCATGGGCCGGTAACCGGTCGATACACCTGGTGGACCTACCGTAGCGATGCACGAGCCAGAAACGTGGGGTGGCGCATCGACTACTTCGGGGTCTCGGAGAAAATCTGGGACCGCGTATCTGCCGCCCAACTCCTCGATCAGGTCATGGGCTCAGATCATTGCCCCGTGACGCTCGAAATGGCCTGAGCAGCTCAGAAAATCATGTCGGAGTAGGGCTCTTCGGTCGGTTCGATCTTTTCGACCTCCAGCACCGCGACCGTCCGACCCTCCTCCACCGGGTAGCGCATGGTTCCCATCACGCGAACCCATGACATCTCCGATAACTGCGGGGCCACGCTTTCGAATTCGATCGGGATCGAAATCGGCTGCGCATCCGCGGCACAGCAGGTCACCATCAGCGTGAACAAGCGCTTCCGCTTCCCGCCGGGATTCAGACCATCCTCAGGCAATACCTGCCCGGTGACCACGACCCCTTCGCCGTCCAGGACCCGCTGCAGATCCTCGTCTCCACTCGTGTAGAAAAGCTGATCCACCGTTAGCATCAGGTACCCCTCCGAACTGCGATCCACCACCCGTTCGAGATCCTCGATCGTGTATTCCCACTCGTCTTCAACAGCCGCCGAACCAGCACCGGATTTCCGGTCCAATTCCTTGGTGACCCGGTATTGCACCGCTGATGGATCGTCGGCGAATCCTTTGTTCCGGATGGTTTGGGCCGAAACGAACTGGTCCTGGGAATAGGCAGCCGCCGCAAGAATGGGCGCGATCAAAACGAGCGCCATCGCCACATTCCCACCGATGGTCTGGTCTTCGTGATCATGATCGTGATCGTCGTGAAGACCATGATCATGGTGAAGATGCGGTCCCGCTCCGGGATCATCCTTCGGCTCCTCCCCATGCCCATGGAGATGAGATCCATCGTGCTTGTCCCCTTGATGGTGATGGCCATAGCAGGCACCCTCCTGACGAACCGTTCGCAACTGGAACAAATTGAAAACGCCGAGCGCCCCCAAACCGAGACCGGCCAGAAGACTGCAGGTTCGAAGATACTCCGGGCGGATATAGGCCTCGATGCGGCCCGACCCGTAAAACGCCAGGAGAATCGCACTCCATACCAGGAGGCACACGATGCCTAGCAGTTGGATGAATTGATTCCGGTTCATGTCACCGATCCCCATTGGACGCACAAAAACCCGACCATCACGAACAATCCCACCGCCATAAATAGCACAAATCGCGGGCGGAAGATGGTCGAATACATGAACACGAGCTTCAAATCCATCATCGGACCGTAGACCAGGAAGGCAAGCTTCGCCGCGTAACTGAACTTGTCGAGCGAGGCGGCGATGAAGGCATCCGAAGTGCTGCAAAGGGAGAGCACGAAGGCCAGCACCATGAGCGTCGGCGCCGCCACCCAATCGTTCGCGGCCACCGGCTCGATCATGGATCGGGGCACGATGACGTTGAACGCGGCCGTCAGCGCCACCCCAACCGTGAAATACATGGCCACGTCCGTGAAATCCCGCTGAGCCACCCGCAGCGCGTGCACGACCTTGTTCCCATGCACGTGCTCGTGATCGTGGCCGTCACCCCGGTCGATCGTCCGGAGGATGCGCGCCCTCAGCATTTTCTCGACCGGCGTTTTCAAGACGAAGAACCCGGCCAGCACCGTCACCACATAGGCCAAAACAATCCTCGACGTGGCCACAAAGGTCCCGTCGGCTCCCCGCTCCGAAAACGCCGCGGCCGTGCTGACGATCGTCACCGGATTGATGATCGGCGCGGAAAGCATGTAGGTCACCGCAACCGAAAGCGGCAGCCCCTTGCGCACGAGCCGCCGGATGACCGGAACGATCGCGCATTCGCAAACCGGAAAAACGGCCCCCAGCAAACCCGCCGCCAGAATGGCCAGCACCGCGTTCTTCGGCAGGTGCCGGTCAAGCAACCCCGGGGGAAGGTAGGCATCGATGAAGCCTGAAATGACCGTGCCGATGAAGATGAAGAACGCCCCCTCCAGCAGGATGCTGAGGAACGAATAAAGCGCATCGTTGAACTGCAGAGGGTCGATGCCAAACATCGCCCTGACCCTTCACCAGCTTGAGACGGCATTCAAGGGCCAGCCTTCCGCTTGCGCCCAGCCCGCCTCCTCCTAAGGTGCGGGCCTACTCATGATCGTCCACCAAGTCTATTTCTGGATGAAGCCCGGCATGTCCCCGGAAGATCGGCGCGCCTTCGAGGACGGAATGAGGTCGCTTTTCGAAATCGATGTCGTCCGTTCAGGCCGCTGGGGCAAGCCGGCGCCCACGCCTTCCCGGTCCGTCACCCGCAACGATTTCGATTACTCTCTCACGCTCGAGTTTGGCACCGTGACCGATCACGACGTCTACCAGACCCACCCCGAACACCAAACCTTCGTCGATCAATTTCATCCTTGGTTTCACACCGTCCGCGTCTACGACTCACACCACCCATCCATGAAAACCGAAATCCGTAACTCAGCCAGCGAACGCCTCGACTACGACTTTCACGAGGCCCACACACCCCGCGCCACCAATCAATTGCTCGTCATCGGGCATGGGGTCACGGGGAACAAAGATCGCCCTTGGGCCGAGGCTCTCGCCAACGCGGCCGCCAATGCCGGCATCCCCAGTCTCCGCTTTTCCTTCTCCGGAAACGGTGAGAGTGAAGGCCGTTTCGAGGACAGCTGCATCACCAAAGAGGTCGATGACCTCGGGGCCGTTCTCGATGCCGCCGTGGCTGAGGGCTATGACGAAATCATCTATGCCGGGCACAGCATGGGCGGCGCCGTAGGCGTTCTTCGCGCCGCGGCCGATGCCCGAATCCGTAGATTGGTCTCCCTGGCTGGCATGGTGCACACAAAACGCTTCGTCACGACCGAGTTCGGCTCGGAAACCCCGGGCGAGGGCTGCATGTGGGAGGACGAAAGTTGCCCGCTCTCGGCAAAATTCGTGTCGGACCTTGAAGGCATCGATAGCGTGCTCCCGAAAGCCACCGAAATTCACGTCCCCTGGCTCCTCGTCCACGGCGATCAAGATGACGTCGTGCCCATCGATGAGTCGCGGGAAATCTTCGCCGCGGCCCGCGACCCGAAAGAAATCGTGGAGATTCCTGGGGCCGATCACGTGTTTTCAGGGGATGCCGTTGCGGCGATGACCGCCGCCGTCGTGCGCTTTTTTTGAAGCTGTATCGACCGTTTGGCGTATACCCCCCTGACATGAAAGGCTTCCCGGTTTCTTCCATTCCGTTTCTTTCCCTCGCCCTCCTGACCCTTCCGGCGCACGCGGACTGGGTCCATGAAAAGAGCGACCTCGAACCGGATCCCGCCGTCACCTTCGGACAGTTGGAGAATGGGCTCCGCTACGCCATCCTGCCGAACTCCGAGCCACCGAATCGCATCAGCCTCCGGCTATTCATCGATGCCGGGTCGATGATGGAAACCGAGTCCCAGCAAGGCCTCGCGCATTTTCTCGAGCACATGGCCTTCAACGGCACGCGGAACTATCCGCCCGGGGAAATGATCGAGTATTTTCAGCGGTTAGGCATGGCTTTCGGTTCCCACACGAACGCCCACACCTCCTTCCGCGAGACGGTTTACAAGCTCGAGCTCCCCGATACCAAGCCCGATATGATCGACGAAGGCCTCCAGCTCATGCGGGACTACGCCGATGGCATGCTCCTTCGGCCGGAGGAAATCGATCGTGAGCGCGGCGTGATTCTCGCCGAAAAACGCGACCGGGATTCTCCCAGCTGGCGTTCGTTCGTGGATTGGATCTCCTTTTCGTTTCCCGAACACCGCGTCAGTCAGCGGCTGCCGATCGGAACCGAGGAGGTTATTTCGGGAGCGCCTCGGCAGGAATTCGTCGATTTCTACCAGCGATGGTATGTGCCGGATCGCATGGTCCTGATCGCCACCGGTGCGGTCGACGCCGAGTCGCTCCGTCCCATGATCGAGGCCAAATTCGCCGGATTCGACGCTCCGGAATCCCCTTCGCCCGACCCAGACTATGGCAAAATCCCTTCGCGGGGGTTGGTCGCGCACCATTACCACGACGACGAAGCGCCGGACACGACGGTTTCGATCGAAACCAAACGGCCGTTCAGTTTCGGGTCCGACAGCGCAGCCCGGCGTGAACGGGAACTTATCACGCGGCTTGCTACGGACATGGTGACCCGTCGCCTCTCAATTTTGGCGAAGAAAGAAGGTTCCCCCATCATCGAGGGTAGCCTCCACTACCGGGACCTCTTCGATTTGGCTTTGGTCGATTACGCCTCGATCGACGCCACCTGTCAGGCCGATGACTGGAAGGAGGCCCTTGCCCTCATCGAGCGCGAACTTCGTCGCGCCCTCGAACATGGCTTTTCCGAAGCGGAACTGCAGGAAGCCAAGGCGAATTTCGAAGCAAAGATCGAGGCCGAGGCCCGCTCGGCAGCCACACGTCGCTCGCGTGCGCTGGCGGACCAGATCGCGAGCCGCATCGGCAGCGGGCGCGTTTTTACCCACCCCGAAACGGATCTCGACCGCGTCAGGCCCGCTCTGGCAACCCTGACTCCCGATGCGTGCCACGCAGCCCTTCGCGACATTTGGGGCGATGGGCAGGAAATCGCGGTCTATGCCAGTGGCAAGGTTGAGGTCCCGGGGGGGGGTGAAGAAGTGCTTTCCGTCTACCGCAAAAGCCGCGAAACCCCCGTCGAAGCGCCTGAACAGCTGGAGACCGCCGCTTTCGCCTACGCCTCCCGGCCTGAGCAACCCGCTTACTCGCAATCCCATGTGCAAGATTTGGAGATTCGTCAGATCCAATTCGCCAACGGCGTCCGCGCCAACATCAAGCGGACCGATTTCGAAGACAATACCGTCTACGTGACCGCCCGGATCGGGCTTGGCAAGCTCATCGAGCCCCGCGAGCAGCCCGGGCTGTCCATCCTGGCTTCGGCTGCCTTCGAAGCCGGGGGATTGGAGGCGCACACCGCCGATGAACTCAAGCGTATCCTGGCTGGCCGGACGGTGAACACGAGTTTTTTGGTGGAGGACGATGCGTTTGTCCTCTCCGGCCGCACCCAACCGGATGATCTTCTTCTCCAGTTGGAGCTTCTGCGAGCCTACATCACGGCGCCCGGCTATCGCTCCGAGGGGGAACGCCAGTTCGACCGCGGTTTGGATCAAATTTACAGCCAGCTCCGCCACACCCCCCAAGGAATCCTCTCAAGCAAAGTGGAGCGGTTTCTCCACAGCGGCGATTCCCGCTTCGGCTACCCCGAGCAAGACTCCCTACTGGCGTTCACACTCGAAGACGTGCGTTCGTGGCTGGATCCCGTCTTGGATGAAGGCTACCTGGAGGTGTCGATCGTTGGCGACGTCGACCCCGAAGCGGCCGGATCCGCTCTGGCGCGAACTTTTGGAACACTGCCTTCCCGGGCGCACCAAAAGCCAAGCGCCTTGGCCCTCAGGGACGTGAACTTCCCCGAGGACCGGGATGAGCGCGTGTTCGCCTTCGAGAGCGAGATCGCGAAGTCGATGGCGCTGGTCTACTGGCCCACCGACGACATGAAAGACATCCGCAAAACGCGACGGCTCGGAATGCTAGCAAGCGTTTTCCGCGATCGGTTGCGCAAGAAGGTTCGCGAGGAGCTCGGCGACGCTTACAGCCCTTACGCCCGAAATGTGGCTAGCGAGGCGCTGGAGGATTTCGGCTACTTCATGGCCCTCGTTGAAGCGGATCCCGCGCAGGCACGGAAGCTCGTCGAGGTCATCCGCGACATCGGAGCCGGATTGGCCAGTGAAGGCGTGACCGAAGACGAACTGCTGAGGGCCAAAAAACCCATCCTCACGATGATCGAGGAATACCGCCGGACAAACGGCTACTGGATGAACAGCGTGCTTTCCCGGTCTCAGGAGGAACCCGAGCGTCTGGACTGGGCCCGTTCCTTCGTCAGCGATTACGAGTCCATCACCGTGGCCGAACTGAACGAATTGGCGAAGGTTCACCTCGCGCCGGAAGAGGCGCTCGAGGTGCTAATTCTTCCGAAGTGACGGCTCCAGATTTCCGTTGACCCGTCCCTAACTGATGTCCAGGGTTGGCAATGCCGATCTTCGATTTCATCAAGGGGGAACTCATTGAGATCCTCGAATGGACGGACGACTCAAGGGATACCATCTCGTGGCGCTTTCCCGACGAAGACAAAGCCATCAAGAATGGAGCTCAACTCATCGTTCGTGAATCGCAAACGGCCCAGTTTGTCTACCTGGGAGAATTCGGTGACACGTTCGAGCCGGGCAAACACACGCTTTCGACGGATAACATCCCCATCCTGACACGCCTGAGGTCCTGGAAATACGGTTTGGAGTCGCCCTTCAAGGCCGACCTCTATTTCGTCACAACCCGCCTTTTCACTGGGCTGAAATGGGGAACGGCCAATCCAATCATGATGCGCGACGACGATTTTGGAATCGTTCGCGCCCGGGCCTACGGCACCTATGACTTCCGCGTCACCGACGTCCGACTCTTCTTGCGAGAAGTGGCCGGATCGGATCACAATTTCCGGATTGATGAATTCTCCGACACCATGCGCTCTCGCATCATCTCGATCTTTAGCGAAGCACTCGCGAGTTCGAATGTCCCCGTGCTCGATGTCGCCACGCGATACTCCGAACTGGGCGAGGCCTTGCTTCCCCTCATCAATCCCGTCGTCGGTGCGAAATACGGCATCGAGTTCGCCGGATTCGTCGTCGAGAACATCTCCGTCCCGCCCGAGGTGGAGCAAGCCATCGACAAGCGCGCCAGCATGGCCGCCGTCGGCGATTTGAACGACTACGTAAAATACCAGATGGGCCAGGGAATGGCTGAACCCGGATCCGGCGGTGCCGCCGGCATGGCCACGGAAATGGCCATCGGCATGGCTCTCGCTCAACAAATGATCCAGCAAACCGGCGGTCCGCTTGCTCCGCCCCCACCACCGGCCACTCCGTCAGGGCCGGCTTCCATTCCAACCCCACCGCCGCCTCCTGTCCCAGCCTCTCCCGTCGGTGGAGTCTTCCCCACCCTGCTTTCCCCGGAGGAGGTCGCTCAGGCCCTCGGCGTCAAAACCGAAGACGTGCTTTCCATCATCGAGAACGGGGAACTTCCCGCCAAAAAGATCGGCTCCACCTACCGGATCAAAAAGTCCGCAGTCGACGACTTTTTAAGTGCCTGACCGGTCTACTGTCTCTAGTGTGGCGCGACTTCGATGAGCGAATATCTCGCCCTGGAGAAGCATCGCTGTCCCGCATGCGGTGCTCAGGCCGAGTGGAATGCCACGAAGCAGATCCTCGTCTGCGCATTCTGCGGCACCGAATCCGCCGCTGAACTGGCCACAGGCGCCGATGGGATTGTCGAACACAACCTCGCCACGGCCCTCCATCAGCTTCGGCACGACCAAAGCGGCTGGGCCGCCCAGCGAAAGGCCGTTCAGTGCCGCTCTTGTCGAGCCGTCACCGTCTTCGAGCCTGGAAAGGCCGGAACAAATTGCGACTTCTGCGGCTCCCCGGAACTGCTCGACTACGAAGAGATCGATGCGCCCATCCGCCCCGAAAGCCTTTTGCCTTTCGCAGTCGACGAAGAACGCGTCCGCGACATCGTCCGCGACTGGCTGGGGAGCCACTGGCTTGCTCCCAACAAACTACAGCGCTCGGGCCTCATCGACACGCTTCACGGGGTTTACATTCCCTACTGGACCTTCGATTCCGCGGTGGACTGCCGGTGGACCGCCGAGTCGGGAGACTACTACTACGTGACCCGCACCGTGCGTGACGCAAATGGCCGGACCCGCACCGTTCGGGACCGCCGCGTGCGCTGGTATCCGAGTTCCGGGCGGATCCAGCACGCTTTCGACGACCATCTCATCCCGGGCTCACTCGGGGTTCGACCTGACTTCCTGCGTGCCATCGAACCGTTTCCGGTCGGAGACCTTCGGCCGTATGACACAGGCTATCTGTCCGGCTGGGATATCGAACACTATCAGGTCGCCCTCCCAGATGCGGCTCGCCAAGCCCATCAAGAAAAGACTCGGATCCTCGAACGCCTCGCCGCCCGACAGGTGCCAGGCGACACCCATCGCTTTCTCAAAGTCCACCCGCGTTTCAGCCGGGAGACGTTCAAGCACATCCTGGTTCCAGTGTGGATCCTCGCTTACGATTACGGGAGAACCCGGCATCAAGTGGTCATCAATGGCACCACAGGCCGCATCGCTGGCTCGTGGCCAAAGAGCCCGTGGAAGATCGCACTTCTGATCTTGGCAGGACTCATCTTGCTGGGAGTCATCATCGCGATTGGGTCTTCGGCGTAGGGGGAATGGCACTCGGTCAAGGGGCTTGGTCGATGATCTTTGTTGGGTGGAATTCGTGAGAATGGAAGCGAAGCGGACATAGGCTGCCGAAGGCAGAGCAACGCGTCCAATTTCGTCCGCCCATCTCTCTTCTCGACGTAGCGGAATTCGTGAGAATTTCGTCCGCCCACCTCTTTTCTCCATGTAGCGGAATTCGTGAGAATTTCGTCCGCCCATCTCTCTTCTCCATGTAGCGGAATTCGTGAGAATTTCGTCCGCCTATCTCTGAAGTGTCACCACTTCAGCCACGCCCCGAAGCGGGCGACGATGCACCCATTCGACCAAGCGCCACTCCTTCTAATGGACTTAGTCCGTCAGCGTCCTTGCATTCTCCACAAAGCCCGATTCGCGCGTCCCCTCGCCTTTTCGGGCCGTTCGATCGTCCCCGAGGTCGCGACGTGCGAGTTCGAGGAGCTCTTCCATCCGCGCGACGACCTCTGGATTCTCAGCGCCCACGTCTTCAGCTTCTCCGGGGTCGGTCGGCAGATGAGACAACGCAGGCTCGAGCGGTTTCGGTTCCCCCCGGTTTTTCGGCCAGCCCGGCTCGACCACTCGATACTTCCACTCGCCGCTCCGCACGGCTTCCAAGTCGCCCTTGAAGTAATAGTAGAACGCTTCGTGAGGCGTCTTTGCTCTGGGTTCCCCCTTGAGAAGAGGCCAAATGTCCTTCCCATCGATTTTACGTTGAGCGGGAACCTCCGCCCCGGCCAGTCTAGCGAGGGTCGGCAGGAGATCCATGCTCGTGGCGATCTCCTCCGTCCTCGTCCCAGCCGGAATCCGGTCTGGCCACCAGGCCACAAAGGGCACCCGCTGCCCGCCTTCCCAGGTGGAACCTTTGGCTCCCCTCAACGGCGCATTGCTGGCTCCGTGACGGGTCGCTCCTCCGTTGTCCGACAAGAAAACCACCATGGTGTGTTCGTCGATGCCCAAATCACGAAGCCCTTTCAGAATTTGCCCCGTCGACCAGTCGATTTCCTCTACCGTGTCGCCCCATGGACCATTCGCGGATTTGCCGGAAAACCTTGGGCTCGAATACTGCGGCCAGTGCGGCATCGTGTGGGGAAGGTAGAGAAAAAACGGACGATCCCGATTCAGCGTCATAAACGCAATGGCCTCCCGGGTATAGTTCTGCGTCAGGAAAGCTTGGTTCGGCTCCTCTTCGATCACCTTCTCATTCCGGAGCAATGGCAGAGGAGGATACCTGTAGGGCTTGGGGCGGTCCTGATGTCCCATGTCATTTGCGTAGGGAATGCCGTAGTAGTAGTCGAAACCGTGGCGGGACGGTAAGAATTCGACCTGATCCCCGAGGTGCCATTTCCCGATGATCCCAGTGGCGTAGCCTTGATTTTTCAGCATCTCTGCGAGGGTCACTTCGTTTCGATTCAGCCCTCGTTGGTCCCCCGGGAACAGCACCCAGGCACCGGATTCGTTTTCATGAAGGCCAACCCGTTTGGGGTAGCATCCCGTCATGAGCGAGGCTCTTGAAGGTGAACAAACCCCACTCGTCACGTAGAAACTGGTGAAGACCCGGCCCTCCTCCGCCATCCGGTCCAAATTCGGTGTCCGATGCTTCTCCGACCCGAAAGGGCCGATGTCCGCATAACCCAAATCATCGCACAGGATGACGATGAAATTTGGCGGGCGCTCGGTTTCTTCCGCAGCAGCGAAACCGGTCGCGAAAATCAACCATCCTAACAAGACAAAGACTCTCATGATCTTGGGGGGGGCAAAGAGGGAGAAACGACACGTCAGAGTTCGGGGAGGCCTATCGTCGACTGGTTCGCATCCCACGAGCGAGCGCCATCTGGGCATTTCCAAAGGTCCAAGCCCACTCATTAGCGACTAAGCTCCTTTAGTAGGCTTCGGTTCAACCGGACGCCTGCTTCGAAGTTCTCAACGGGAAAATTCTCATCCGGAGAATGCGCCCGGCAATCCGGTAAGGCGAGCCCCACCATCAGCGTATCGACCCCCAGCACGTCCTTGAAACTCTGCACGATCGGGATGCTACCACCCTCGCGAATCAGGACCGGATCCCGGTCAAACGTTTCTCGCAACGCCCGTTGAGCAGCCTGCCCATGCGGCGATCCGGGATCCATCACGTAGGGCTTACCGCAATGGCCGCGCGTGATCTCCAGGTGCACCGTGTCCGGGCACTGCCCCCGAAGGTGCTGCTCCACCAATTCCAGGATCTCCCGCGGATCCTGGTCGGGAACGAGTCGGCATGAAAGCTTCACCCGTGCCTCCTTCGGGATGATCGTTTTTGACCCTTCCCCCTGATAGCCGCTCCCGAAACCGTTTACCTCGACAGTGGGCCGGCCCCAGCGGCGGGCGTATGAGTCGAATCCCTCCTCTCCGAAAACCTGCGGGACGCCGGTCTGTTCGAGAATCTCCCTATCGGCATCAGCCAGTCGCGACCAAGATTCGAGCTCCCACGACTCGACCGGTTTCACCCTATCGTAAAAGCGATCGACACAAACGCGCCCGTTGCACGCATCCTGAAGCGATGCCGCCAACCGGGCCGCAACCAGGGCGGGATTGGCGACGGCTCCCCCGTAAATGCCCGAGTGCAGATCGGCGCTGGGCCCCGTGAGAGTCCATTCGAGGCACGCGATGCCCCGCAATCCATAAGTCAACGTCGGGACCCCAGGCGCCACCATGCCCGTGTCCGAAACCGCGACCACGTCGCAGGTCAAAGCCTCCCGGTTCGCTTCAAGAAACGGTTCAAGATTCGGGCTGCCGATTTCCTCTTCGCCCTCAATAAGGAAGATCACATTCAGCGGGAGTTCACCCTCTTCACGAAGGGTCTCTTCGATCCCGAGGATGTGAGCCAAATTCTGACCTTTGTTATCCGTCGCTCCCCGGGCATAAATCACACCATCCCGGATCTCGGGCTCAAAAGGGGGTGACGTCCACAGCTCCACGGGATCCTCAGGCTGGACGTCATAGTGGCCGTAGATCATCACGGTCGGTCGGCCTTCGCGCTTTGGACTCCGGGCGAGCACCACGGGATGTCCAGGCGTTGCATGCGCGTCCGCCGAAAACCCCATCCCGCGAAACTTCTCCACCAGCCATTCGCTACAGCGCCGCACCTCGTCCGCCTTCGAGCGATCCGTGGAAACGCTGCGAAATCGCAGATAGTGAAAAAGCTCGTCGAGTCGCGTCTGCTTGGTCATTGGCCCACTGAATCTGAAATTGAACCGGTTGAAACTGAAATCGACGCCTCGCCGGCGAGGGGTCGCATGCGGAAATCCTCTAAGTAACGCTTGGCTGCCGCGTTCCAATACATTGAATACTTCGTATCCAACAGCCGCAGGGCTTCTAAAAACTCGGGCCGTGTGGCTGACCCGACCGTGATCACCAGAACGGCCACCGTCCTCGTTAGGATGCTGTAAGCTTGCTCTAGAACGTCATACCGGCTGGGCAACGGGGTGGACGTCGACCACAGCACGAACGGAAACTCCAAGCCCTTCTGCTCCAGGACGGACATCGTCTCAGCCCTTCCGTCGCCTCCTTCGTCGAGATAGAGCGCCGCAAAACGTTCGTCCCTTTCGAAGATCCGGAGAGCATCCAGATCGAAGGCCGCATACGCCCGAAAGATCAGCGACACCTCACGGGCGAGTTCTTCCTCATCCTCGCCTCCGACGATGATCGGCCGGACCCCAGGCGGCGCCGCCTGGTTGGCCTCGAGGGCCCAAGCGTAGTCATTCTTCTCGGCAAGGGCTTTGGACAGCGGAAAGATGCACTTGCTCGCCCAGTAGGGCAGCCGGTAAGAGGCCTCGAGCCGGTGCCATTTGAAGGGAGACTGACCCGACCGGCTCCGCTCGCGCGGCGCCGTCGTGCTGCCTCCCACGAACACCGCCTGCGCCCCATCCCCGGCCAGCGTGAGCCCGTTCGGATGCTTGGTCAAGGCGTAGAGAATGTCGATGTCTGCCGGGGTGAAATCCTGGTATTCGTCGACGAAGATCCGGTCATACCCCTCCACAGGACTCGATTTCAATTCCTCCAGGAATTTCCACCGGCGAGTGATCACCGAATCCATGCCCCGCCGCTGCAGTTCCGCAAGGTAGGCTTTCATGGCCTGCCATAGAAACCGGCGCGCAGGACCGCCTGAGGGCAGAGTCTGTCGTCCCCTACCCTTCCTTTCAACATCCTGATAGGCCTCCTCCGTTTCCAAGCTCTGCCCGTAGACGACTCGGTGGTACTCGCTCAGCACATACTGCGCGTCCCGGTAAGGCTCCCGGACCTTTCCCCCACACGCCTCCAAAAGGCCGGGCAGCAGTTCCTCCAGCATGGCCACGTGGGTGGCCTCGTCGGGTTCCCACGGCCCGGGGTCACGCCCAAACCGCGTGGGCAGGGCGTCGAATTTAACCAGATCCACGCCTACCCCGGGTCTCGAAAACGTGTGCCCGATCCTTCCACCCGATGCGTCAAACAAGGGCTCGCTAGGCTGCCCAAAACCTTCGCCCAACCACCCGGCCAGCTGGTCGACGAGCGGCTCATTGGTTGCCGTCACGAGGAACCTGACCGGCCCTGGAGGAGGAGCCACTTCGGTCTCGAACCGCGTCACTCCATTGAGCACCGACTTCACCAGCACCAGACTTTTCCCGCTGCCCGCTGGTCCTACGACCATCACAGGCCGGTCCACATGTTTCGCGGCCTCCTCCTGTCTCGGATCCAGTTGCGCGCTCCGCTGCACGCTCAAACTCGAGGCCGACGCCACTGGAGACACAGGCCTCAGCCTAGCGATGCGCCGCTGCTCAGCCGGTTCACTCGCCTGCAGCACATACCGCGCCGATGATTCCCTTCCCCAAGTCGGAACAACCCCCGCCAAGCTCGGGCAATGGGTGCCCAAGTCACGGCAGCAGCCCGCCAACTGCTGACTGTCTCCCGAGAACAGAGCAGGCCCCTCAACCTCGGCCTGATCATACCCCTTCAAAGGTTTGCTCGTGATGGTCTTGAATCTGCCAGGAAAGTCCTCGCCCCCGAGGAGAAAGACGCGGTCCGGCCTAAGCCGCTTCAGCATGGTCCGGAAAGGTGACTCCAGATCCTGTCCTCGCTCTTCCCCCTCCATCACCCAGGCCATGGTCACCCACAGTTCCCCCTCCGCCTCCGTCCCTCCGACCCGCTGCCAAGGTCCCACCGTTTCGAGCGTCGATACCCCAGTGGCTCCTTCCGGAAGATGCTCCTGCGCATGTTCAAATACCTCCCGGGCGGCGTGAAGCATGAACGGGCTGACATCGATCTGCCGGATCTTCAAACTCGGAACGTGCTGCCCCAGATTGCTCAACGCCTGTCGCAATGCGATCAGCGCCAGAAGCACCGAACCAGAGCCTGAACCAAAGTCGATCACCTCGAGCGTGTCTTCCATTCGTCGTTCCCAAAACGACGCCGCTAGCGTGGAGGCGGCATCGTTCACGCGGGATACCCCGTGTCGCGCCACGTAGACCACTGGCACCCCGGCACGATCGAAGAACACGTCCCGTTGAAGTCGTCCCCTCGCGAGGTCCTCTGCCGCTCGCGGCAAATCCCATCGCAGCGTGGCGCTGTAAGGAATCAGCTCGAGGCGTGATTCCAGAAAACGCGTCAGACACGCTTCCACCGCCGGTTGCAGGTTCGCGACCGCCTTACGGAAGTCCCCTTCCTCTAGTTCCGTATCCGCTTCCATGTTCCATCGTGCCGTCTGCCGAAGGTCGCTTGGCCTCCCTAGCAGCAAATGGCTCGGGAACCAAACGAGTTTCTCGGAGTCCTCGCCAGGTTTCGAGAAACTGGCGCCCTGTCGAAAACCGTCTAAGAATTCTTCGTCAGCCGGCGCTGCAATCGCAGGAGCCTTCCATGTTTGCGGAGCCGCCAGGTCGAACCGCTTACGCTTCACGACAATCCTCCCCCAACCCCAATGCCTCCCCTCTCCTGGATTGCCTTGGCTCTCGCCGGTTCGGCCTTCGTGGCTTGGCTCGTTCATCTCTGGCTCAACCCCCACCTCCGCTCCCGACGGCGGGAAGCCCTCGCGTCCGCGCCTTTCCCTCCGGAATGGGACAGCCTCTTGCGATCGAAGATGGCAATTTATCGAGATCTGCCGAACGACCTGCGCCGGCGCCTTCAGGCCCACATCCAGGTTCTCCTCCACGAAAAACGGTTCGAGCCCTGTGGCGGGTTGGAGGAGGTCACCATGGAGATGCGCCTCCTCGTCCTGGCACAAGCCGCCCTCCTCCTCGTGGGCCGTAAAAATCAGGAATTTTTCCCAGCTCTCCACTCGATTCTCATGTATCCCCGCGCCTACCGCGATTCCGGCCGGCGGTGGTTCAGCTTGCCTGAGTTCGACGAACCCGACACCCGGCTTGGCGAGAGTTGGGACTCCGGCTCGGTCATCCTTTCCTGGAAGAGCGTGAGGCACGGCGCGGCCGGCCGCCACGATGGGCTGAACGTGGTGCTTCACGAATTCGCCCACCAACTGGATCAGGTGGATGGCGTGGCCGATGGCGCCCCGGAACTGGAGGAACCTGAGGACTACGGCGTCTGGTCCCGGGTTTTTCAGCATCGCTACGACGAGCTTCTGGATCATTTGGAGGCTGGCCGCCCTTCGGTGCTCGACGAATACGGGGCCACGAATCCGGCCGAATTCTTCGCTGTGGCCACCGAAACCTTTTTTGAGCGCCCCCGCCGGCTGGAGCGGGAGATGCCGGATCTTTACGCCGAACTTTCGGCGTTTTACGGGCTCGACCCGGCATCCTGGCGATCCAGTTGAGGGGAGCTTCCAAGCGCGATTCCCGCGAGCGGGTAGCAGGCATTTCCGGCGGAAATGGATGAAAAAAGGTGCTTGCATGAACAGTCTTTTGAACACTGTTTATGCGAACATATTGCTGGAAGCAACCTCCATCCCACCTTTTTTCGAATCTCGCGTTCCTCGACCCATAACTCATGGCTTTCATCGAACTTCATGCCCGCTCCGCTTTCAGCTTCCTGCGCGCCACATCCCAGCCGGAAGCTTTGCTCAAGCAAGCCGCCAAACTCGGCATGAGCTCCTTGGCGATCGTCGACCGTCAGGGAGTGTATGGCAGTGCCAGGGCGCATGCCAAAGCCCGGGAGTTGGGACTTCAGGCCTTCGTGGGCGCGGAAATCGTCCTCGAGGACGGTGGGGCTCTCCCCCTCTTGGCGGCATCGAGAGAAGGTTACCGGAACCTGTGCCGCATGATCACCACCGCTTCGCTGCGTTCGCCCAAAGGTGAAGGCCGTGTGAGCTGGCACGAACTGGCCAAACACGCCGCGGGTCTCCACGCGTTGACCGGCGACGAGGAAGGGCCACTGCGCCGGAGACTCGCTCAGGGCGATCGTCAAGGAGCGGAAAACACGCTTCGCAAACTCAGTCGAATCTTCGGCCCTTCCCGGACATGGATCGAACTTCAACGGCTCGGTTTCCGCCGTGAGCGCTGGGAAATCGCTCAGTTGCGGGACCTGGCGTCGGCTCATGGGCTGCCGGTTTTGGCCAGTTCCGGAGCCGTCAGCACCGTGCCGGACGAGCGCCCGCTACTCGACGCCTTTACCTGCCTTCGACATCACACCACCCTGGACGCCGCCGGGAATGCGCTGACGCCGAATGCCGAGCGTTACCTCCGCTCTTCCTCCTCGATGCGCGAGCGCTTCGCCGATCAGCCGGACGCATTGACCAACACGCAGCGGCTCGCCGACTCCCTCGAATTCACGCTGGAAAACCTCGGCTACCGTTTTCCCAGCTACCCCTGTGCGCCGGGAGAAACCGAAGCGGCGGTTTTGCGCCGAGAGACGTTTCGTGGAGCCAGACAGCGTTTTCGCCCCCTCTCCACGAAGATTCGCCGCCAGCTCGAGCACGAACTCGATCTCATCGAGAAACTCGGGTTCTGCGGTTACTTCCTCATCGTCTGGCAAATCATCGATTTCGCCCGCCAGCAAAACATCCTGTGCCAGGGAAGAGGTAGCGCCGCCAATAGCGCGGTCTGTTACTCCCTCGGCATCACGAACGTCGACCCCATCGGCGGGAATCTGCTTTTCGAACGTTTTCTCAGCGAGGGGCGCCGTTCCTGGCCGGATATCGACATCGATTTCCCGAGCGGCGAACGCCGGGAGAGCGTCATCCAAGAGGTCTTCCGCCGCTACGCCCCACGCGGCGCGGCAATGACGGCCAACGTCATCACCTACCGAGGCCGCAGCGCCATGCGCGAGATGGGAAAAGTGCTGGGCTTGCCAGAAGAACTCCTGAAGCGCTTTTCCGAAATCGGTGGTTCGGGTGATTTTCCCGATACCTTGGAATTGGAGGAACGCGTCCGTCAATCCGGTCTTCCCGATGAACACCCCCGCTTACCCGCGCTGACCGGACTTTACGGCATGGCCCACGGTCTTCCGCGCCACCTCGGCCAACACTCCGGAGGCATGGTGATTTCGAATCAGCCTCTGGACGGCATCGTTCCCCTCGAAAACGCCAGCATGCCCGGCCGCGTCGTGGTGCAGTGGGACAAAGACGACTGCGAAGATCTCGGCATCGTGAAGGTCGATCTCCTCGGCCTCGGCATGCTCTCGGCGGTTCAAGATACCGTCACTCTCTGCCGCGAACGCGGGCGGCCCGTGGATTTGGCCAGCCTGCCCAAAGATGATCCACAGGTCTATCAACTCCTGCAATCCGCTGATACCATCGGGCTTTTCCAAGTCGAAAGCCGGGCCCAAATGGCCACTCTCCCCAGGCTCAAACCCCGCGAGTTTTACGACATCGTCATCGAAACCGCCATCATTCGCCCCGGCCCCATCGTCGGCAAACTCGTTCACCCCTACATCAATCGCCGAAACGGCCGCGAGCCGGTCGACTACATCGATGAGCGCTTCAAACCCGTCCTCGAACGCACCCTGGGCATCCCCCTCTTCCAGGAACAGGTCCTGAAGATGGCCATGATCATCGCGGACTTTTCCGGCTCCGAAGCTGAGGAGCTTCGACGCGCCATGAGCTTCCATCGCTCCCAGGAACGCATGCAGCGCGTCATGGGGAAACTGCGCCGCGCCATGGATCAAAAGGGGGTGTCGCCAGGCCTGCAGGATCGAATCGTCACCGCCATCCGCTCGTTCGCGCTCTATGGTTTTCCCGAATCCCACGCCATCAGCTTTGCGCTCATCGCCTATGCCAGCGCATGGCTCAAAGTTCACCGCCCCGCGGAGTTCTACACCGGGCTCTTGAACAACCAGCCCATGGGCTTTTATCACCCGCCCACCCTCATCAAAGACGCCAAGGACCACGGCGTCCGTGTCCATCCCGTCAGTGTCCTGCGCTCCGGGGTCGACTGCACCGTCGAGGCCGACGACGCCATCCGTCTTGGATTGGCCTCCGTCAAGGGCCTCGCCCGCGCCTCGGCCGAAGCCATCGTTCACGCCAGAAACCAAGCGGCCTTTACCGGTCTGGCTGACTTTCTCCTGCGCACCCGCCTGCCCAAAGACGAAAAACGGCTTCTGGCTCAATCGGGCGCGTTGAATGGTTTGGCCGAGCACCGTCGTGCCGCCCTTTGGCAGGCCGAGTTGCCTTTCGATGACGGCGATCTCTTCCAACGCGCGAGTTCACCGGATTCCGCCGCGTCATTACCCCCCATGAACGCCCCGGATCGTCTGGCCGCCGACTACGAGACCCTCGGACTGACGACAGGACCACATCCGATGCGCTACGTGCGCGAACAATTCCCCGATCTTTGGCGCGCCGGTGACCTCCCCCAGGCGCCTCATGGAACTCACCTTTGGATTGGCGGTGTCGTGATTTGCCGCCAGCGCCCCGGGACCGCTAAAGGCCACGTTTTCATCAGCCTCGAAGACGAAACCGGCATCGCCAATGCCTTCGTGCCCGCCGAAACCTTTGAACGCTATCGCCTGACCATCACGCAAGAAGGCTTTCTGCGCATCCGCGGCCGGGTTCAAAACCCCGACGGCGTCATCTCCGTTTACGCGCATCACCTCGAACCGCTCCCCTTTGAAGCCGCCATCCATCCAAAGTCCCACGATTTTCACTGAGAATCCGCCTCCCCTTCCGTCGAACTTCCGGGCCAGGTCGCGATGAACTCGCCCGCGGCCGGTAAAAGCACCGCGCCATCCAAAAAAAAGTACCCAGTTAAACGCAGGTGAACCCCTGGAAGTTTTGGCGAATCGAATGCTGCCCGCCTTGCCCTTCCCCAAACGGCTACCCGCCCAAACCCTCACCATTTTCCCCGGTTGCCTTCACAGAGCCGTCACACTACCGTGCCCACCCTCATGGCCCTCGACTTCCCCCAACGACGCTGCACCTTCCTATTGACGCTCCTCTGGGCAGCCTGTGCCCTCGTCGCCTCCGGCGCTCCCTTCCGTTCAGAACTCGCCAATGGATCGGCCAGTTACATCGTCGTCGACACGACCTACAAAAAGATCCTGGCCTCTCACAAAGCGGACGAAAGACTGCCCGTGGGCGGCTTGACGAAGGTATTGACGGCCTGCGTCGTTTTGGATTGGCTCGACGCGACGGAGACTGACCGCACCCGTCTTCTCATCGTTCCATCTGAAATCGCTCAGATTCCAGGCGGGAACCCGCTGGGGCTTCAGCCGGGCGATCAAATCTCAATCCGGGATGCTCTGTTTTCGATGCTCCTGGCCTCCGACCACGCCGCCACGCTCACCCTCGCCAAGGCCGTCGGGAATGAAATGGCCATGCGTGCCTCGGCCGGGCAGGGAGGCATCGATTTCTTCGTCCGGCAGATGAATGCCCTGGCAGCCGCCCGCGGCATGAGCCGTTCACAATTTATCAATCCCCACGGGATGGACGGAAAACGATCCCGCGAACAAAATATCTCGACGTCGGAGGACTTGGCGAAACTGGCATTCTACGCCATCCGCAAGCCATCACTCAACTTCATCGTCAGTCAGCGCGAGCGCGAGGTCCAGTTCACGCGCGCCGGTCAGACCCGCGCTTTCCGCATCAAGAGCACAAATCAAATGCTCGGCCAATACGGCGTCGTGGGCCTGAAAACCGCTTTGAACCCATTTGCGGGCCAGTGCCTGATGGCGCACTCACGCCGAAAGGACAAAATCACTCACCTCGAGGAGGGCGCCTACCTCAGGGTCCCCTACAACTTGATCGTCGTGACGCTCGATGCCTCCGACCGCTTCGCCCAAACGGCCCAACTCATCGAGAATTCCTATGCCGCCTACGACGCCTGGATTCACGGCGACCGCCTTTTGCCCCGGGACCAAATCCTCGCGGTGCCCGATTGATTGACTGATTCCGATCATGGTTGACCCCCTTCTACAGGAACTCCAGCGCGACAGCCGGCAGCCCCCTGCCGACCTTGCGAAGCTCTTTGGCCGCCCCGAAAGCGAGATCGCCGCCAGAATTCAGGCTTGGGAGGCCGATGGAACCATCCTCGGCTATCACGCCGTCATCGATCCCGACCGGGCCGGTCATACGGGGGTCATGGCCCTGATCGAAGTCAAGCTCACGCCCGAACGCGAGGGCGGCTTCGACCGGATCGCCAGCCGAATCGCGCGCTTCAATCAGGTCGTGAGCTGCCATCTCATGAGTGGCTCTTACGACCTCGCGGTCTTCGTCGAGGCCCCGACCCTCCGGGAGGTCGCTCAGTTCGTGACCGAGAAACTCAGCTCGATGGATGGCGTCCTATCCACCTCGACCCACTTCCACCTGAAAACCTACAAACAGAGCGGGTTCGTGGCTGGACAATGGACCGAGGATCAGCGTCTGTCCGTGACCCCTTGAGTCCGCGCCGCCTCCAGGCACCACCTGCCCCGGCGCACAGCACGGCGCCCAACCCTCCACACCGGCGCGCAGCTATTTGAAAGCCGTTTCCTCTCCGTGAGCCAGCCACCTCGTCCGCTTTCCCACCAGCTCCAGCGTATCCCAAGGTCTGGAATTCGCGATTTCTTCGAACTCGTTCAGGGCCGTGACGATGTCATCTCCCTCGGCGTGGGTGAGCCGGATTTCAGCGCCCCTTGGCAGATACGCGAGGCGGCCATCTACAGCCTGGACCAGGGGAACACCAGCTACACGTCGAACCTCGGCCTTTTTTCGCTTCGCGAGGCCATCAGCCGCCAGATCGAATCGTCTTTCGGAGTCCGCTACGATCCATCGAACGAAATCCTCATCACCGTCGGCGTCTCCGAAGCCCTCGATCTTGCTTTCCGCGCCATTCTGAATCCTGGCGATGAGGTCATTTACCACGAACCCTGCTACGTATCCTACAGCCCCAGCATCGTCATGGCCTACGGAGTCGCCGTGCCGGTTCACACGCATTTCGACGACGAGTTCCGCCTCCGGGCGAGGGATGTCGCAGCCGCGATCACGCCGAAGACGAGGGCCATTGTCCTGAATTTTCCCACCAACCCCACGGGCGCAATCGAGCCGCCCGAGGAGTTGGAACAAATCGCGCGTTTGGCCGTCGAGCATGATTTGCTCGTGATCACCGATGAGATCTATAGCGAGCTGCTTTATGACGACGAGGACATCAGCGTCGTTCCAAAGCACACGTCCATCATCGATTTCCCGGGAATGCGGGAGCGCACCATCCTGCTTCACGGCTTCTCGAAAGCCTATGCCATGACGGGTTTTCGCCTTGGCTATGCCTGCTCACCAGCCTACCTCACCGAGGCCATGATGAAGATTCACCAGTATGCCATGCTCTGCGCGCCCATCACCAGCCAGACGGCTGCCGTTGAAGCGCTTCGCAGCGGCGCCCCAGAGGTCGAACGCATGCGCCGCGAATACGCCAAACGCCGAAACCTCATGCTCGATGGCTTTCGACGGATCGGAATCCCCTGTTTCTCTCCAGGAGGCGCTTTCTATCTCTTCCCAGACATCAGCAAATTCGGCCTCAGCAGCAAAGAATTCGCCTTGCAGCTCCTTGAAAGCGAGAGCGTCGCCGTCGTTCCCGGCAACGCGTTCGGCCCTTGCGGCGAGGGATGCGTCCGAGCATGTTACGCAACGAGCCGCGACAAACTCGAAACCGCTCTCGAGAAGATTGAGCGCTTCGTCACGGGGTTGCCTTAACAGCCAACCGCCAGTCAGTCCGCGTACCCGTGCGGGTGGGACTGATGCCACCGCCATGCGGTCTCGATGATCGCTTCCAGCGTGGGATACTTCGTGCTCCATCCCAGCTCCTCCCGGATTCGTGTGCTGTCGGCGATCAGCGTGGCGGGATCTCCGGCGCGTCGTCCCGCTGGCTCGGCCGGAATCGGATGCCCCGTCACCTTTCGAGCCGTCTCGATGACCTCCCGGATGCTGAATCCCGTCCCGTTTCCGAGATTGTAAGTCAACGATTCGTGCGTCTCCAGAGCCTCGTAAGCCAGAATGTGCGCGCTGGCCAGATCCAGAACATGGATGTAGTCCCGAACGCACGTCCCGTCGCGCGTCTCGTAGTCCTCGCCGAAGATCCGGATCTTCTCGCGCTGCCCCAGCGCCACCTGCAGGATCAGGGGAATCAGGTGGGTCTCGGGCGTGTGATCTTCACCTCGTTCCGGTGAGGCACCGGCCGCGTTGAAATAGCGGAGCGCCGCATACCGCAGGCCTTTCGTTTCGCGGAGCCAGTAGAGAATTCGTTCGATGAAAAATTTTGATTCACCATAGGGGCTGCCGGGAACGATCCGCTCCCGTTCGGAAATCGGCATGACTTCGGGGTCGTCGAAAAGGTTGGCGGTCGACGATAGGATGATCTTCTTCACATCAAACTCGCCCATCGTCTCCAGGAGGTTCGCGGCGTTTCGGACATTGTCGCCCAGATACAAAAATGGTTGCTCCGTCGATTCTCCCACGAGGGTGTGCGACGCAAAATGCAACACGCCTTCGATCTCATGTTCCCGGAATAGCCGGCGAAGCGCGCTCGCATCGGCGAGATCCCCGTGAACGAATGTCGCCGCAGGATGAACGGCGGCTCGATGTCCGAAGTAGAGGTTGTCAAAGACGACCACCTCGTATCCACGCTCGATCAGCTGTTCCGTCGTGACGCTACCAATGTAACCCGCTCCCCCCGTAACCAAGATTGCCATGAGAATAAAACGCCTCCTTCGGACGCGCCCAGAGCTTCGAGAGTGACTGCCGCTTGTCAAAACCTTCTGCGATCGAGCGATCGCTCGAATTTTAAAACGGCTGTCGCAGAGAACCTGACAAGAATGCGACATTTTTGAAACTCGACAAACCCCGGATCGTCCGCGAGTCCTAGCCAGCGCTGGGACAAAGCAGATACACCCTGGCCACCAACCCTGAAAAATCACTTCGACCACCATGAACCAACTCACCCTTGCTGCCGTGGCTCTCTCGCTGAGCCTGATCCCTGCAACTCATGCCGATTGGAAGGAGAAGGTCACGGCCACTGGCCCCGGCTCCCACCCCATGCTGCCGAACTGCGAAATGACCTTCAACGCCGGCTGGAAAGACGTCGTGAATGCCGGCCAAGTGAAAGTCACGCTCGTCAACGAGGGAGACTCGATCAAGGTCATGGGCAAAGGAGCCAACGTCGGCGCGGCCAATGCACTTCTCCCAGTCGAAGGGGAATTTCTCAGCCTCATCGATGCGTCGAATCTCCTGCCAAAGGCCATGGAGCAAACCGAAAAGCGCAGCGGGGACGTGATGCTCGTCGAAGTTCAGTTTGGTGACCAGGTCACGACGAGTAAAACGCTGAACGCCGGTGGCGAGGAATTGAAGTTCAACGCGCAATACCCCGTTCCGAACTCGTTCGACCTCGTCTCGGCCGGCCTCTTCCTGCGCAGTCAACCGCTGAATGAGGTGGGCGAGTCTTACACGGTCCCCATGGTCGTGCAATCCAGTCCGAAACTCGTCACGGTCAAGGTCGTTGAGAAAGGCACCTATGATTTCAACGGCGAATCTCTAGAGGCCGCGAAGGTCGAAGTGACCTTTGAAGGCATCCAAGACAAAGCCCTCCTCGAAACCGCGAAGAAGAATGAGGATGCGACCAAAAAGAAGTTCTCGGGTAGCATGACTTCCGTCTTCGGTTGGATCTCTCTCGATGATCGCCGTTTGCCCCTTGAAGTTGGCGTCGAAATCCAGCCGATCGGCATGGTGAGCGCCAAACTAACACAATATACGGAGAGTTGACCCACTCTTCCCTCATCAGATTTTGAACCCTCAGCCCGGCAGCTTCGGCTTCCGGGCTGTTTTTTTGTTCAGAAGCGGCGGCCGGGCGCGTCTAAATGACGCCTACCCCGCCTTCTTGACGCGGGTGCGGGGCTCTCCAAAAATTCGATCGATCCTAATTCAACCCGACTCATCTGATGCGATTCTCCAAAACGGTGTTGACCGCCCTTGCAGCCCTGGCCTCCGCCATCGTCCTGAGCTCTGCTCTCGCCCAGAACGGCGAACTGGTCCGGCCCGAAATCGCCCCCCAAGCGGCTTTGACGCCTCAGGAACGGACGACGATCGCACTCTTTGAGAACACTTCGCCATCCGTCGTTCACATCCAGAGCATCGCCCTGGTTCGGCGCGACTTCTTCTCGATGAATCTCACCAAAATTCCGGCGGGAACCGGCTCGGGATTCATCTGGGATCGCCAGGGCCACATCGTCACAAACTACCACGTCGTCAAAGAGGGTTCGCGTCTTCAGGTCACCCTCTCCGATCGCTCCACTTGGGACGCGAAGGTCGTCGGTGCAGAACCGGATAAAGATTTGGCCGTGCTCAAAATCGACGCGCCAAGTTCGAAGCTTCGTCCCATCAAAATCGGAACATCTTCCGATCTCCGCGTCGGCCAGAACGTTCTCGCCATTGGAAACCCTTTTGGCCTCGATCAAACGCTGACGACCGGCGTCATCAGTGGCTTGGGCCGCGAAATTGAAGCGGTCAGTGGGCGCACCATCGGTGGAGTGATTCAAACCGACGCCGCCATCAACCCTGGAAACTCCGGCGGTCCACTCCTCGATAGCTCCGGCCGGCTCATCGGAGTCAATACGGCGATTTACAGCCCGTCAGGAGCTTACGCCGGTGTCGGCTTCGCCGTTCCCGTCGATGATGTCACTCGTCTCGCCCCCCAACTCGTCGCATACGGAAAAGTCATCAAACCGATCCTCGGGATCACGATTGCCGATGATGCGGTTCTCCGGCAGCAAAACGTCGACGGTGTTCTCGTCATCAATGTCGCCCCAAATTCCGGGGCTGACGAAGCGGGAATCGAGCCCACACGTCGCGACCGGAACGGACGAGTGATCCTGGGCGATCTCATCGTCGGGGCGGATGGGGAGACCATTCGCGATTCCGACGACCTGTTCCGAATTCTAGATCGCCGGAAAGTGGGCGATGTGCTGCGCGTCACCGTCCGCCGCGGAGAGGAAACGCGAACGCTCCCCGTCAAGCTCACGGCCTCCTCCCAGTGATCCCTGAGCCGGCGGAGCCCTTTACGCGCTCAGACGCTCCGTTTCTTCACGGCCTTCCGTCACCTCCACGGGTTCCGCCCGGCGGAATCGAAGACGATGGATTCGCTTCTCGTCAGCGTGGGTCACGATCGCGAGATAGTTCTCGACCTCGATCTCTTCCCCCACGGACGGCAGATGCCCCAACAAGTGAGTGACAAACCCCCCGACGGTCGAGACCTCCGGGTCCTCCAGGTCCAGGTCGGTGTGGGTCGATAGTTCGTAGAGCGGAAAACTCCCCTCAACGAGAAACTCATCCTCGTTGATCCGCTCGAAGAGCACTTCCTCTTCCTCATCGTGATCAAACTCGTCCTGGATGCTCCCGACCAACTCCTCGAGGACGTTGTCGAGCGTGACGATACCCAGCGCGCCTCCATACTCGTCCACGACCAACGCCATGTGCGACTTCCGCGACAAGAACATCTTCAGCAAACGGTCCGCAGGCATCTTTTCCGGGACCGGATCGAGGGGGCGCATCAGGTTCTCCAAGGTCGACTCGACCCCTTCCCGCATCGCGCGCAAGAGATCCTTCACGTGAATCAAGCCCAGTGCGTGGTCGAGATGACTCTCCACCAGGGGAAAGCGCGTGTGCTGCGAATCGGTCGCCTTGCGAAACGCCTCCTCCACGGAATCACCCCGGTCCAGCGTAACCACCTCGCTCCTCGGCATCATGATGTCCCTCGCCACGAGGTCGCTCAACTCCAGGGCATTGATGAGGATCTCTTTCTCGATCTCCGTCACCGTTGACGTCTTCTCGCTCTCTTCCACGAGCGAAAGCAGTTCGTCCTCAGCCTGCGCCACCTGGTTCTCTGTCACCACATCCATCCGCAGCATGCGGTTCATCACGAAATCTGCCGTCGTATTAAACAGCCAAATCGCAGGCTGAAAGACACGGTGAAAAACTTCGAGGGCTGGAGCCACCAGGAGCGTCGTCTCCAGAGCCCGGCGCAGTGCCACGCCTTTCGGAATCAGTTCCCCGAGCACGACATGAAGAAACGTCACGAAAGCAAAGGCCACCAAGAGACAGATCGTGCGGATCACCGCTTCCGCCGTCACTCCCAAGGTTGAGAGCAATGGACCCAGTACGGTGACGAAAAATGGATACGCCACGACGCCCAGCGCAATGCTCGCCAGCGTGATCCCAAGCTGGGTCGCCGAAAGGTAGGCTTCAGATTGATCGACGATCTTCCGGGCCAGTTTCGCCCGCCGGTCACCCTTTTCGGCCCGGGCATCCAGTTGCGTCGGCCGCACCTTCACGATCGCGAGTTCGGCCGCAACAAAAAACCCGTTCAGCAGCACGAACAGCAGGATGATCAACAGCCGGCCAAACCCGACGTGCAGGGGATCCCACTCGGTGGTGACTGCCGCGAGATCCGCCTCCCATGCCACCTGGATCAGCTGAAACGCTTCAGGCAAGTTCATTGGGCAGGCGTGGGCGACGCCGGTATTGAGACACTAAAGCTTCTCATAAACGCCTTCGTCGCGCTTCTCGAGCACGGTAAATCCCGCCCTCTTCGCATCCGTGACCGAAAGCGGAGCGGAAACCTTGGGTTGACCCACGTTCTTGGCGACGAGTTTCTTCACCGGCGTCCGGCAGAGTGGACAATACTCAAGGGGAGGCCGACTGAGCGGCCGCCGGATTTCAAAGCCGCGCTGGCAAATCCTGCACCCCTCTTCCCCGGACGCCGAAATGTATTCGTAGAGAGGCATCAATTCTAAAGACTACGGTGACCGGCCAGCCCTTACGAGCTAAAAAATCCGTGGGCAGCCCTACCACCTCGACAGGATGCCGCGACTCACCAGCTGCTTTTCGTTACCCCGGGGATCTTCCCAGCCGAAGCCAGTTCCCGGAAGGCAATCCGCGACATTTGAAAGCGTCTCAGATACGCACGGCGCCGCCCCGAAACCTCACAACGGTTCACGACCCGCGTCGGGCTGGCATCCCGGGGAAGCATCGAGAGGCCGACGTAGTCTCCCTCTGCCTTCAGCTTCGCACGAAGCTTGGCAAACTTTACCACCGTCCGGGCTTTCCGCTTATTCCGCTCTATCCAACCTTTCTTAGCCATACGCTAGCGCGTTACCTACAACATCTCCAGCGATAGGCAAGCGAAAACTATGATTCTTTGCCGCGAGATCACCCTCAGCTTTCCGGCAGAGAGCGGACCTCCACCACAAATAAGGTCGTGTCGTCCTTTGCCCCGGCACGCAGGGTCGCCTGTAGCAACCCCTCCGCCACTTCTGCCGGTTCGGTTCCGTTCGCCGCAGCCTGGGCCAACGCCTGATGAATGTTCTTGTGCCACAGCCCATCCACCAGGCCATCGCTGCAAAAGAGAAACCAGTCCCCGTCCGTCAGCGGCTCAGCCCCCATCTGGGCACTCACAGCCGGCTGATCCGCACCGATGACCCGATTCAAAATGTGCTTCTGCGGATGAAGCCGCGCCTGCATCTCCGTGATCTCACCCATTCGATGCAGCCGCCCCACCCGCGTGTGGTCGAAGGTCAGTTGCTTCAACTCACCACGTGAAAACCGGTAGATCCGGCTGTCTCCCACGTGCGCAAAATGCATCTGCCGGCCACAAAACAAACCGCACACGAGCGTCGCCCCCATCCCCGACCATTCCGGATGCGCTTCGCTGACCCGCAAAACGTGCTGATGCAGATCTTCCACCGCCTTCTGGAGCAGTGCGAGAGGCTCCGCGCTGGCACTGAAATCCCCGATCCGACCCGGCAAAAACCGCCGCAGGTCCGAGACCACGATGCTGCTGGCCACTTCCCCCCCATGCGCCCCGCCCATGCCGTCGCTGACCGCAAACACCACCCCCTCTTTCTCCAAGCTTGCCGAGCCCGCGAGTTCCAGCGGCTTCGCCCAACCGGCGTCTGATGAAAACACGGCCAGCGAATCTTCATTCTGACCCTTCCTCTTCCCTTCCTGAGTCACGCCCCCCCAACGGATGCCAAACAGCTGGTCACTGCCGCCTTCGTCAAGAATCGTCGCTAGTTCGAAATCGATGATGCAGAAGCGCCCCAGTTGCTGGTGGTAGGTCACATTCCGGAGAAACGGGTCATCGTGCACCACCCCGAAGGTCTTTTCGAGGTCGTCAAAGAGCGACTTGAGCTTCTCCTCGCTCATTCGCTCGACCGGATGTCCACAGTTGGTCGTCACCAGCGTGAGGGTTTCATCCTCCTGATCCAGCACCCGTGGAACGAACGGGCACCCCCGTGCTTCAAGTGTCTTCAGAACGCGAATCTCGTTTTCATACCGTTCTTTGGCTCCCGTGCCCCTGAACGTCTTGTAAACCCGACCGTCATACCCCACCCGCACTTTCGACCGGACCCCATCCTTCGCTGTCGGCATGAACCCAATCAGCGTGAATTTCCCGGCACCATCAACTTCTTTCCACCTTCCTTGAGGGGATCCACCCCGGCCCGTTGTTCAAATCTCGCCACCCCTGCCCGAACGCTCACGAATTCACCCGGCGAGACTCGCTTTATAGACAAAATTCGCCAGCTGGCATGCACCGTGCTTTACTGGGCCGAAACCGCCGACTGGCGTCCTTCCGGGCCCTCACCGCCCGGAAGGCTCGCGCCGGACCGGCACCACCAAGACATAACGACAAGAAAAGATGGCAAAGTACAAACTGGAATACATCTGGCTCGACGGCTACCAGCCCGAACCAAATCTCCGCAGCAAAACGAAAATCGTCGAATCGGCTGACTTTCCGACTCTTGCGGAGCTCCCCGAATGGTCCTTCGACGGCAGCTCGACCGAACAGGCCGAGGGAAGTTCCTCCGACTGTCTCCTGAAGCCGGTGAAGATCGTTCCCGATTCTCAGCGGACGAACGCCGCCCTCGTGATGTGCGAGGTGTATTCGGCCGACAACACCCCTCACCCCTCGAACACCCGGGCGCTCTTCGAAGACGACGCCGATTTCTGGTTCGGATTCGAGCAGGAATACACGATCATGGAGGGCAATGCCCCCCTCGGATTCCCCTCCGGCGGTTATCCCGGGCCGCAGGGTCCTTACTACTGCTCCGCTGGTCACCGGAACACCAAGGGCCGCGAGATGGTCGAGGAAGCTCTCAACGCAAAGCTTGCCGCCGGCTTGGCCGTGACCGGGATCAACGCCGAGGTCATGATGGGCCAGTGGGAATACCAAATCTTTGGCAAGGGCGCCAAAGAAGCCTGCGACGCCGCATGGCTCGCCCGTTACATCATGGTCCGCACGGCGGAACAATTCGGTCTCGAAATCGAATTCCATCCAAAGCCCGTCAAGGGAGACTGGAACGGTTCGGGCATGCACACAAACTTCTCCTTCGGCCAACTTCGCGACGTTGGAGGTCAGTCCTTCGTCGAATCGGTTTGCGAGAAGTTTCGGGGCGTCCACGAGGAACACATCGCGGTTTACGGGTCGTGCAATGATGAACGCCTCACGGGACTCCACGAAACCCAGTCCATCGACAAGTTCAGCTACGGTGTTTCTGACCGGGGAGCCTCCATCCGGATCCCGGTCGGCACCGTTCAGAATGGCTGGAAAGGCTATCTTGAAGACCGGCGTCCGGCGTCGAATGCCGATCCCTACCGTGTCGCGGCCCGGATCATCCAGACCGTGAAGAGCGACTCCGCTCCGGCCACAGTGACGCCCGGCGTGCCGCCTGCCTCTCCTGCCGTTTAATTACGGCGGGACGCGATCAAAGATCCGCTGTCCGTCCGAAAGGGCGGGCAGCTCATCATTCTCATCGAAAGCCGGACACTCCCTCCTCGGGGGTGATCCGGCTTTTTTGGTCTATTGTGTTGACGTTGTATACGCCGATCCGGTATTTCTCCTTTTATGCCGACGCCGCCTTCATCACCCTCTCCGCCAGCCAGCCGTCACTGCCCGCCCACGGCTGCCACCTCCAAAACCACCTCCAAAACCACCTCCA
>CAZCRA010000009.1:47810-53471 GCA_964500945.1 uncultured Verrucomicrobiales bacterium
CCACCTCCAAAACCACCTCCAAAACCACCTCCATTCGCAGCCTTCGCCGCCCGGGAACGAAATCTCATGCTTCCAACAAATCGCTCTCGAGGGCCTTCACCCTCATCGAGGTGACGCTCACCATCTCGATCATTGCGGTCGCCTTGATCCCACTGATGGCTTTGCTCCCGGTTGGGATCACCGCTCAGGACAACGCCATTGAGCGCACGACGTTGGGGCAGATCCAGCAAACGATCACGGGTGACCTTCAACGCACCGAGTTCGACCAACTGGTCCTCTCCTCTGCCGCCCAGGACCTGCCCCTGCGCTTCTTCGACGCCCAAGGAACCGAGATCGCCGAGACCGACCTCGATGGCGCTCCTGAGACGGGCATCGGGGCTCGGACTTACGACGTTCAGACGCTCCCCACCTACCCCGCACCGGTTGCCGGCGTCGCCAATCACAACCTCGTCCAGGCCGAGATCCGCATCGCTTTCAATCCGCGTGGCGCCAGCTCTGCCGAGGTCTTCGAACGCCCACACACCTTCACCCGCCGGTTTGCGCTGATCGCGCGCACTTCGAACTGAACTTCCCATGAGCCACCATCCCCCGCGGAGCGTCTCCCGGCGTGCCTTCAGCTTGATCGAACTGCTGCTCTCGATCGGCGTCCTCGCCATGTTGATGGCCATCCTCATGGGCATGGTGAATGCCGTCGTTCAGCACACGACCGCTTCCTCCGCCAGAACCGAAGCCTTCGAGGCCTCTCGCAATGCCTTCGAAGCCATCACGCGCCGGATCAGCCAGGCCACGCTGAATACCTACTGGGATTACGACGACCCCGACGCCCCGGCCCGTTACTTGCGGCGATCGGAGCTTCGCTTCGTCTCCGGGGCCTCCTCCACGCTGATCGGCACGGAGCGCCCCGCATCCGTGACCCACGCCGCCTTTTTCCAGGCCCCACTTGGCCAGGTCGATGATCCAAGTCTCATTCCCCTCAATTCCCTCCTGAACACCTGGGGCTATTACGTCGAGAAAAACTCGGATGAATCGTTCCTGCCACCGCTGAACGGCCTCCGCGCCCGCGAACGCTATCGCCTCATGGAAATGCGGGAGCCCTCCGAAAAGTTGGCGGTTTTTGAGCTCACCTCCGGCAACCCAGAAAACCCGAGTCACGATTGGTTCAAGATCCCGCTTCAAGAACCCGGCTATCAGCGGATCGTCGCCGAAAACGTCATCGCCTTGATCATCCTACCGAAACTCTCTGAGCGGGACGACCCGGGAGGATTCGCGCTCCCCGGAGATGCTTTCGTTTACGACTCGGCCCAACAAGGTCAGGGATCGGGCCTTTTCAGCTCCAAAAACCAACTCCCACCGCTCGTCCAGGTGACCCTGGTCGCCATCGATGAAGCGTCTGCCCTCCGCCTGGAATCCGGCAGCGCCGATTTGGACCTCGACGGCCTGTTCCTGCGGGCTCACCCGCTCGACTTCAAACGCGACCTCGAGGCGCTCGAAGATCAACTCAATGCCCAGCGGCTCACCTACCGGGTTTTCTCCACCGAGGTGCAGATCCTGGCCTCCAAATGGAGCGTCGAATAACCCCTCTCTCTCATGAACACCAAACCCACCATCTCACCGTCCGCACGCCAGCGAGCCATCGCCCTCGTCATCGGCCTCCTCGTCATGGTCCTGCTCGCGGTCGCCGTCATCGCCTACTTCCTGCGCCTCACCAGCGATCTCGAAATGGCGAAGGCCTACTCCAGGGGAATCGACACGAAGACCCTCTCCGATTCAGCCGTGAACCTCGTCATCGCTCAAGTCCGCGAAGCCACCGCCGGCCTGGAACGGGACTCGGACGGAAACCTCCAGCCAGGCGCGCATGTCGCTTGGGCCTCCCAACCCGGCATGATCCGCTCCTGGGACCGGAACGGCGCCGATTACCGGCACCACAAGCTCTATTCCGACGACCAAATGGTGATCGCCGCCGACCACGCCAACGCTTTGGCCCTCGACGGAACCGAGGCCTCGGCTTGGTCCGCCTTCGACATCGATGGAGACAGCAGTCCCGACTCCGCCTACGACGCGCTCTGGGTCGATCTCAACGCCCCAGCCGTACAAATCGATGGCGCCAGAGCCTATCCCGTCATGGCTCCCCCAACCAGCCTCGATCCCCTGAGTGGCGTCCCCGTCGACAATCCCGAGACGACCGGGGTCCAAGAAGGCGTCCAGGGCTTCGGCATTTTGTCACCCCCCGGCTTTGTCCAGGGCTCCGCGCCCTCACCGGTCAACAACCCCGCCCCGATGCCCGTGAAGTGGCTTTACGTCCTCGCCGACGGGACCGTCACCACGGCCAGCGGAGATTCCGGAGCCGTCACCGTCGCAGGTGCCACCAAGGACAATCCCGTGGCTGGGCGAATCGGGTTCTGGACCGATGACGAGACCTGCAAAGTCAACGTGAACACCGCCGCAGAGGGCATTTTCTGGGATCAGCCGCGCGGCAACACATGGCTCGAACGCGCTCGTGGCTCCGGAAATTACCAGGGCGAGCAACTCTACCCCGCCGACCCTTCGGTCCAACCGGTCTTCGGCTACTTCGGCTTCGGTTGGGCCATCCCGATGCAGAACGAGTATCACCGCTACCCAGGTCACCCCGCCACCACGAGCATGAGCGCTGTCTTCGGCGATCTCCTGCCCGGCACTGGGGAGTTCATCGAATCCAGCACGGAATACGAGCGGCTGAGTGCCTTTTACGAACTGACACCCCGCTACCGGCACTGGGACGGTTCCGACCCGAACACCGCCGGCTCCATGGGCGGACGACAGGTCGCTAATTACCGGGGTGATCAGGACTGGATGTATCCCAAAACCAACCGGCTCTACGCCTCCCTCGACGAGTTCCTCTTCGCTCCAGAAAAGCCGGGCGGTCAGGAAAACCGAACCCTTCACGCACCTTTCGCTGGTGGCGGTCAGGCCAACACGCTGGCCAAGCGCGCGTTCTTCACCACCGCAGCCGGCCGCGCCCCGGACACGACCATCTTCGGCACGCCGCGCATCTCGATGTGGCCCCAACTTGCCAACCCCGCCTCCCGCAACTCAAAGGACACCCTCCTCGCCTTCTGCAGTGAACTGCGTCCCACCGGGGGCTCCGGTTCCTCCGAACCCCAACCCTACTACATCCAGCGCCACAGCCCCTACCGCGGCGAAAACAACCGGGGATCGTCGGTCAACCCCGCCCTCGACTGGGGAATCCAGCGCAATCAGGACCTCTACGACTACCTCATCCGACTGACCGGCAAAACTATCCCCGGCATCGGCGGCAGCTTCGAAAACAAATTCGGCGCCGTGACCCGCGACCAAACCGTCACCGAGATGTTCGATTTCATCCGGGGCTCGATCAATATCTCGGGTAACAAACTCGAACCCTCCTACAGTTATGCCGCGCCCCTGGACCAAAACGTCATCGACAATCGCTCCGGTGGCGTCGCCGGACGGTCCTCGGTCTACCCCCTCACCATCGCTTCCAGCTCCGGAAGCGTCGAAACCCGGGGCTTCGGCCGCGTCCTGACTCTCAAAGGAGTCACCATCGTTTTCTACGCCTCCGACATTCTCAAAGAGGAAGACCTTCAGACCGGCGGCGCTTTCTCCGGGAGCCTCGGAGTGAATTCACCCAACTACTGGCCCGGTTACGACACCGCCCTCTACCAACTTCCGAACGGGCCGGGGAATTCCCTCCCAAACAACCCCGTCCCAGCCCGAAGTCCTTTTGGCGATCAGGAAATCGATCTCGATGATGACTGGGACGATCTGAACAATAACGGCATCGAAGGCGAGCTGTTCGAAGTCGATGGAAGCGGCAATGTCAAATTCCTGGGCGAACGCCGCCGCATCCCCTACGCCACCCAAATCCGTGCCTTTCTCATGCTCGAACCCATGAAAGTCACCCCGGGTTCGCCTCGCATGGACACGAATCTCCGCTTCCGCGTCAAAGGGCTGAACTCCCTCACGGCGGGCCCGGCCTCCCATCCTTTCTTCTCCGCCTCAGAGGGCACGATGCGGCTCCGGGAGTCGGCCCATGGCGATGGACGCTATCCCTCGGGCTCCACCTCCGGTCTTTACACGCGCCGAACCTCGCGCGTCAACGGCACCTGGTGGAATGAAGCTCGCACGCCCGGTTCGACCAATGAAAACACGGGAAATCCGCTCATCGGCGACCTCGACGTCCAGATCGACCCCGGAAACGGCCTGCCAGATATTCACGATCGCGGTTGGGTGAAAACCCCGCCCGACTTCCGCTTTCATGGCGGCACGGTCACTATCGAAATCCTCGATGGCTCGGGCTCCGCAGCCAGCGCTCAGGTCCTTCAGGAAATCGAGGTCGAGTTTCCCGCCACCACCGCTCCGGTCCCAACCCTCCGCCGAGCTTCGATCGGGTTTGAACTCAACGGATCCAGAATCGACCGGCGGAACGTCGATTACCAATGCGATCCGGACGCTTGGCGCATGGTCTACGGTCCCGGCGATGCAGAGACGGGCGTCGATGTCCCTCCTCTAGATCTACCCGATTATGGGATCCATCCCATGGAGCGTGACCTGCGTTTTTACACCTTCAACGCCACCTCTCACCATCCCCTGAACCCGGCGCATCCAACGGATTTCCCGGAGGATCGCACCACGAAAGGCGCCCCGAACACCGTCCGCGTCATCGTCAACGGGACCCAAAAGGACGTCTGGGACGGCACTTACCGATACACCCCTACCGCTCCCGTGAACCCCATGAGCTTCCTCGGCCGCATCAAGCCGAAGGGATATCAAATCCTGATCGAGGAAAGCGGTTGGAAAGAAGCGGCCAAGAAGGACCCGTATGGCGGTCTGCTGAGCACCGGGTTCATTCGCCGGGGAGACGTCACCCGGACCGTTGAATTGAGCGCTGATGGAAACGCGAAGGGCGACTACCGCCTCGCCGCCGCCATGCGCCGGATCCCGGCCTCCGCCGGCTTCTACGGCCCGCACCCCTTCTATCACGACGCCTCCGTCCCGCACGCCCACAGCATCCGGACCGGTTCGCACGGCGGTGACATCGGCTACGGACGAGGCCCCCTCAACAACGGCTCCACTCCCACCGGTGGCAGCGGTGGCGCCCCTGAACCTTGCGAATGGACCGCCGTCCCACCAGCGCTAGGCAGCACACCCCTCGCGCGGGCGCGTTACCAACAGGTTCATGCCCCCTCGAAAGGTGCCCTGTTCGGCAGCCTGGTTCCTTTCCGGGACTCGCCCTGGAAACGCGCCACGGTCGACATCGACGCTAAGAACTCAGCCAAGCTCATGTGGGATGACGCAATGACGTTCTGGAGCCCGGTCGGCCTGAATGGCGCCTTTCTGCGTGGATCCGGCGGCGGTCAGGCCCCTGGAGATTGGGACAACGCCTTCGGTCGCATGTTCGATGGTCCCTGGATCAATTTCCCCGATCAGGCCAGCGTCTACGCCCCGGGCCAAAACTACGCTCAGGCCCCCGACCGCATCTATTATCCCATCGACGCCGCGTCCGCCACCGAGTCAGGATTGGCCTTCTCCCCGAACCGCCAGGTCGCCTCTCCCATCACATTCGGCTCGCTCTCGGCAGGCCTCAACCCCGCGAACCCGGCCTCGTCCAACCCGTGGCGGACCCTCCTGTTCTGCCCCAACCCC
>CAZCRA010000009.1:53481-57137 GCA_964500945.1 uncultured Verrucomicrobiales bacterium
CCCCGCCGCAGGCAGCCAGCACCCCGGCTTTGGCGAAGGCGGATCCGGCAGCAGCGGACCAGGGGCCCTCCCACCCTTCACCGCCCCGCCCGACCACGTCCTGCTCGATTTCTTCAATATGCCCGTCGTCGAGCCCTACGCCATCAGTGAACCCTTCTCTACCGGAGGACGGGTCAACCTCAATTACCGCATCGAACCCTTCGCCTACATCGAACGCAGCACCGGCCTCCATGCGGTCATGAAAAACATGATGCTGGCCGCCATCCCCACCGTCGCCGGCGAAGCAGCCCACGCCTCTCAAACGAACGGCTGGACCTACAAAGGCACGCCCGGCAACGGCGCCATCCAGGCGTTCCGCTCGAGTAAAACGCGCGAACACGAGTTTCGCTATGCCATCAATGTGGAAGAGACCCTCGAAGGCTTCCGGCAGCGCTTCCGCACGGGCGATATCTTCCGCGTCAGCTCCGAAATCTGCAGCGTCTTCCTGGTGCCTCGTGAGCTCACCTTCAGCGAAGCCACGGTCAACAAACCGAGCTATCACCCCAACGTCGCCGGCAACACCAGCGCACTGGCCTACGACCAAATGGAAGGCTGGTGGGGCGAATCCTCGCTGCCTGCCGATCCCTCCACCGCCGATGGTTTCCTCTGCACCGGCGACAACACCCGCGAGATGCCCTACAACCACATCTATCCCCGGGTCACCACCAAATCGAACACCTTCCGCGTGCACTTCACCGTCCAGGCCCTCAAGCAGGTCCCCGATGGCCGCACCCGCGACGAAGACTACGAAACCTGGAACGAGCGACGCGACCAGGTCACCGGCGAATACCGTGGCTCGGCCCTGCTCGAGCGCTACATCGACCCCAACGACCCCGGCCTTCCCGATTTCGCCAACATGGATCTAGATAGCCAGGAGGCGGTGATCGACAACTACTACCGTTTCCGCGTCCTGGAGACGAAACGCTTCCAGCCCTGACCCCTTCACTGTCCCAAACCCCATCTCATCCCATGGTCATGCGATCCAAAACCGCTGGCACCCCGCCTTCGCATGGGGCCCCGCGCGGCTTCACCCTGATCGAGATGCTTGTGGTCCTATCGATCGTCGGCCTCCTCCTGGCCATCTCCGTCCCGTCCACCCTCTCCATCGCCAATGGCCTGGAGCTTTCTCAAACTGCGGCCACCGTCGCTGGCAAGCTCCAGTCCGCCAGGCACCATGCCCTGGCCAGCAATCACCCCGTCGAAGTCCGGTTCTACCAACTCAGCGGCGACCTCCCGGGTGGCCAATCCCGGCTCGGCGCCTTGCGCACCTTTGCGCAGGAGCAAGACGGCACGCTCCGGCCCCTCGAGGCGCTCTTCTGGCTCCCCGAATCCGTCGCCGCGACGGATGATCCCGTCCTTTCGCCCATGCTGGACATCTCGAATACCGGGCTGCACACCGGGGTCGAGCCCCAAATCCCCACCGGCTCGGGCCGCGAGGACGTCGAATACATCGCCTTCCGCTTCCGCCCGGACGGCTCGACCGACCTGCCCGATGGATCGACTCAAAAGTATTACTTCACGCTCGTCCAAATCCAGGACCTGGAGACCAGCGCCGCCGCTCTCTCGAACTTCGCCACCATCCAGGTCGACCCTGTGAACGGAAACGTCCGTGTCCTCCGTCCCGGCGGTTGACGCCGGTTCAAGCATTCGGCGCCGTCATCGTGGCGGGATCGAGCGCGGCGCTCAACTGCTCCGGCGGCAGCACCTGCCTTTCCTCACAGATTTGCCGAACCGTCTTACCCGTCTTCACGGATTCTTTCGCAATCTCCGCCGCCGTGTCGTAGCCGATGACCGGCGCAAGGCTCGTCACCATCGACATGCTCAACTCGATCAGCTCGTTGCATCGCTCGGCATTCGCCTCGAGTCCCTCGACGCAACGCTCGCGGAAAATCCGGCTGGCGTTGGTCAGGAGATCGATACTCTCCAAGAGATTCTGCGCCATCATCGGCATCATGACGTTCAGCTCGAAGTTGCCGTTCGCGGCGCCCCAGGTCACGGCCACATCATTCCCGATGACCTGAGCGCAGACCTGCATCAGCGCCTCGCTCATCACCGGGTTCACCTTGCCTGGCATGATCGAGGACCCCGGCTGCGTGGCCGGTAGCTGAATCTCTCCGATCCCACATCGCGGACCCGATCCCAGCCAGCGAACGTCGTTCGCCACCTTGAACAGCGCCGCTGCCACCGCTTTCAACTGGCCGCTGGCTTCACATAGCCCGTCTTTACCGGCCTGGGCTTCAAAATGATCTTTCGCTTCCACGAACGGGATCCCCGACTTCGTCGCGATAAATCCAATGGCCCGCCACGCAAAATCCGGATGGCAGTTCAAACCGGTCCCGACCGCCGTCCCTCCCAACGGAAGCTCGTGCAGCGCTTTGATCGCTTTCTGCACCCGGTCCGCACTCTTCTCCGCCTGCCGGGCATACCCGGCGAATTCCTGGCCTAGACGAACCGGCGTCGCATCCATCAAATGCGTCCGCCCGATCTTCAGAATCCCCCAGAAAGCTTCCGATTTCGCTTCGAGAGCCCCTTGCAGCGCCACGAGCTCCGGATGCAGCCGGTTGAGCAAGCTCTCCGCCACCGCGATGTGGATGGCGGTCGGAATCGTGTCGTTGCTCGACTGCCCGTAGTTGACGTGGTCGTTCGGGTGAACCGGGTCCTTCGAGCCGATGGCTTTGCCGGCCAGCTGACTGGAGCGGTTCGCGATCACTTCGTTGACGTTCATGTTCGAACTCGTGCCGGAGCCCGTCTGGAACACGTCGACGACAAAATGCGCGTCGTGCACGCCATCGACCACCTCTTCGGCGGCCTGAGCGATCAGCCGGTGCTGTTCCTCCGTCAATTTTCCGAGCGACGCGTTCGCTTCCGCGGCGGCCCACTTCACCAGTCCCATCGCACGGATCATCGAGCGTCCAAAACGCTTCCCGCTCACGGGAAAATTCAAAACCGCGCGCTGCGTGCTGGCGCCGTAAAGCGCCTCCGCCGGCACTTCCATCTCGCCCATGGAGTCTTTCTCGAGTCGGGTCGTCATTTTTCGTCTGATTCGAAGTCGATCGTGCTTCGTCCTTGCACTTGGAGCGCAGAATCCGCCTCCGTCCACCAGTTCTGCGCCTCGTCCTGAGATTCCGCCAGCCCCAGCGCGGCCTCTGGCTCGGCCAATTCGATGCCGAAAATCGCCGAAAGCTGCTCGTGCGGCAGCTCCGGACGTCCATCCGGCTGAGCACGAGGCGCGTGCCCCACCGATTCCATCACGCTTGTGACCAGAGCCCCGGCTTCCCTCCCACGGAGCAGGAAAAAGAGCTCCGGATGTTCATCGAATCGCACGCCCAACGCATACAAGACCGCCGCCCCATGGCCGCAGAGACCGGCGTGGTCGTCACAATCACATCGCACCCGGATCTCACCCGCCGGAGGAAACAAACCCGCGCCCGGATCCGTCAGTTCGTCCAACGCTTCGTCCGCGATTCGCCCCTCGAGCAACTCGCCCACGCTGCCCAGCTTTCCTCCGCAGCGCGCCGCCAGCGCGTCCCAGGCCTCCTCATCCAATGCGTCGATCTCAACCAGAACTTCGTGAATCTCCGGGACCGTCACATAGGCGAATGCCTGACCAGGCTCCA
>CAZCRA010000010.1:0-5150 GCA_964500945.1 uncultured Verrucomicrobiales bacterium
GCGGTGAAACGGTGCGAGGATTTTTGCGCCGTTTCCGCCCCCAAACCCGCCCAAAAATCCTCGCACCGTTTCACCGCTCCCACCGGCGTCTCGTTCAGGGGCGTCAGGATGCAGCGCGCTCCATCGAACAAATCCGCGCGAGCCGCTTCCAGCCCTGTCCGTTCCGATCCTGCCATCGGATGCGCCCCGACGAAATCCACCCCGTGAGCTGCCGCCAACGGGCTCAGTCTCGAAACCACCGGCCCTTTCACGCTTCCCACGTCCGTCAAAACCGCGTTTTCCGGCAGCGCAACCCGGCCCAGAAACGATCCTGCGATCGCTTCCATCGCCCCGATCGGCGTCGCTAAAACAAGGAGGTCCGAGCCGTCCACGATGGCCTCGATCCGCACATTGCTCTCGCGTTCATCGCGGAACCCCAGCCCGCGCAAGGCCTCCACCGCCGCCTCGCGTCGCGCCCAAATCCCAACCTCCGCCCAAGGATAGCGTTCGCGGCAGGCCAGCGCCACCGAACCGCCCAATAGACCCGGGCCCAAAATCGCAATTCGTCGCGGGTTCAATCCCTCTCCCAAATCAAACGGCCCATCGCCACGATCGAGTCGCGGGGACGGGCCGCAGGCTGAAGTGTTCTCGAACGATAGGAAACCAACGCCTCAGGGGACGCGGAACTGGATCGTCGATCCCGGAGACGCCGGATCCGGAATTTCCACCGCGGTGCCCGAAGCAATGCCGCGCACATCGATGTCCGGAAGGCTTGCGTCGCGATTCGGAAGTTTCACGAAGCCCGAACGGCCCGGAACCGGCTGCGCGTAGGGCAGATGAGAGTAATCGTCCGAAGCCGCACCTGAAGACGTGGACGACTCCTGCTGGCGGCCGGCTGAAGCCAGCATCTCGTCCGATGAGGTCGAACGGCTCATCCGAACTTCCTCACGCTGAGCTTCCACCCGTGGTTCACGCTCCGAGGAGGATGACAGCCGGCTCTCCGAACGGGACGATTCCTCACCACGGCTCGCCACCGCGGCGCGGTCGTAATTCCCGAAGCTGCGGACGCTCCGGGAGTCCGGATAACGTTGGTCCGATTCGGAACCGTAGCGGTTGATCCCCGTGTAGGTGCGGAACGTGCCGCTGCTCGGTTGCAGATCCTGCGGTTGATAGAGACGAGCACGCTGGGGCTCCGGGCGGCCGTAGCGGCTGGGACTCTCCCAAATGGTCGAACCGGGAGATTGATAAACTTGAGTCTCGGGCACGCAGCTGCTGAGCACGGCGGCCGCCCCTAACAGAGAGAGAGTAACGAGAACGCGCATGGTGAATTAGATGGTTGGAATAAATGATGATGGTGCTCGCCATCACTCCCGCGGAGCGCTTGGCGCAGAACAACGACCTCCCGGTCGATATTCTAAAACTTTAGCCGATAAACGGCTCGAAAACGAAGAAAAATTGCGGCGTTTTCGCCCCAAAAGCTCCTTTCATGCCTCAGGGACGGTCCATCCGCCGGTTCAGATAGCGCTGGAGCGGTTCTTTCCCGCCCAGGCCAATGGCGATCGCCCCGCCCACGCCAAAGGCAATGACCGCCGTGAGAATCGTCCCCAATACCGCATACTCGATCGCATTGCTGCTGACCTGCGTGATTTCCGCCTTCTGCAGCGCCATGCCGCCGAAGAAGAAGACGACGATGTATTGGGCGATCGTCCCAAACAGTTCGTTCTTCGGCCCAATCGCACGTCGCGCCAGATCCCCCAAAAACAGGCCTACCACGAAAATAAGCGTGGCGGCCCAGAACCTCGCCAAAAAGACCGCCAGATCCGACAGCAGCCCCAGGTTCATCAGCTTGATTCCCTGCGCAAAGGTCGTGACGAGAATCGAGATCATGGCAATCCAACCGATCGCCTGCGACAACGTCTGACCGAAAATCTTCGCTTCACCCTGATACCCCAACCTCGCCGGCAGCACGTCCAATCGCGCCGCATGCAAGACCGACGACAACATCTTGCGCACGATGGAACCGATGAATACGCCCAGCGCAATGATGGCGCCTCCACCGAGCAGTCCCGGGATGAACCCGAAAATGTCCGCGATGATCGGGTCGATCGCATCACTGATCTCCTGAATAGCCAGAATCCGAAGCACCGCTGGCAAAGCCGCCAGGATGATCAGAAAGAAGACGATCGTCGTAATCGCGTTCGTCAACGGCTTCTCGGTCCCCAGCCCCAAACGCTCATCCACCCGCGCCGCCGACAGAATCCCGTGAAGGATGTTCTTTAAAATCAACGCCACGACCCAAAACACCAAGCCGATCAGGATCGCCACAAACACCCGTGGAAGGTAAAGCACCACCTGACCCATCACCCCCCGCAGCGGCTCCATCACCTCTTCCGAAAGCCCAGCCTGGTCGAGCGCCAGAATCACGACGAAAAACAAGACCAGGTAGAAAACGAACCGGCTGGCCGCTTTCTCCGTGTTCGAGTCCTCCAGCCCCAACCATCGCGCGATCTTCTCGTCCAGTTCGACCCGGTCCAGGAAGGCATACACCAGAAACTGGATGCCTCGGGCCACCAGGAATCCGGCGAAAAACAGCAAAAGGGCAGCCAGGATCGGCCCGAAGTCGCCCAGCGAGGCTTTCCAGCTTTCGTAAGCCTGTCGAAAATCTTCCAGCGGGTTCATGAGAAAAGTCCGGTCGGATCGATGCCGAACCAAGTCGGCTCCGGCATCATCAAAGCGAATTTCGACGAACTTACAACGCTAATTAAGAGAATTCCTCTCAATTTTCATACTCACCGGCGGGATCTGCCTATTTGGCTTCCCCTTTTGCCCACCACCAATCGATCAGCGACGATTGAAGTTCGCCATCGCACGCTCGGCCTCCCGCTTCTCGACGCGCGTCTTCAGATCCTGGCGCCGGTCCCCCTTCGCCTTGCCTCGGCCCACGCCGAGTTCGACCTTCACCCTGGAGTTCTTCCAGTAGAGGCGCAGCGCCACCAGCGTCAGCCCTTTCTCAGCGGTGTAGCCGGTCAGTTGACCAATCTCACGCCGATGAAGCAACAAGCGCCGGGGCCGTTTGGAAGCGTGCTGCTCGAAGCTGGCGTTCTGATAGGGTTGTACGTCGATCCCGTAGAGGATCACCTCGCCCTTCTCGACCCGCGCAAACGCATCGCGGATGTTGACCCGCCCGGCGCGAATCGATTTCACCTCCGTCCCCTTCAACTCGATCCCGGCCTCGTAAGACTCGAGGATCTGAAAATCGTGACGGGCTTTCTTGTTCGAAGCGATGTCGGACGTCTTGCTCATTGGAAGGGGCCTGGGGATTGGACACCCCGGGACCTGATGCTGCTCAATGGCACGGCGTCCCGTTTCGGGAATCAGAATGCGCCGGCTTCCCGAATGTCCCCGTCGCCGTTCTCGGACACCACGATCTTGCCCTCGATGATCTCGCGCAGCGCGATGTCGGCCTGGCCTTCAAAGGCTCCCGAGGGCACGAGAGGCGGACGGCCGTTGTTGAGTTGGCGCACCCGCTGAGAGACCATGTTGATGAGAACGGGAGTGTCCTCGATGACTTCGGACGCTTTTTCGACTAGATCAGAACGCATGGACGGTGACGGAAAGTTTCGTGGCAGGGCTAGCTCAGAAGGGAATGTCCCAAGTGCTGACGGAAAGTGGGGCTTACCACAAATTGGATGAAATGCAAATCTGGGGTTGATCATGGCGCGTGTGGCTCTGGATTCGTTCAACCCAATCGCTTCCCGGTTGGAGCGTAATGAAACGCTCCTTCTCGATGGCGGGTTGGCCACCGAACTCGAGCGTGCAGGCCGTAGGCTGGACTCGGCACTCTGGTCCGCCCGCTGCCTCATCGATGCCCCGGACGAACTCCGCGCGATTCACGAATCGTTCTACTTGGCCGGAGCAGACGTCCTCTTGACCGCCACCTACCAGGCGGCTCCGCGTTCCCTTCGCCGGGCCGGTGTCGCGGAGGACGACCTCGCCGGCTTTTATGAACATGCCGTTCAGTTGGCGCGCGTTCCAGCCCTACCGGACCGGGAACCCCCACTCGTGGCCGCTAGCGCCGGTCCGTATGGCGCGGCTCTCGGCGACGGCAGCGAGTACCGGGGCGACTATTCCGCTTCGCCCGCCGAGCTCATCGAGTTCCACGGTGAAAGGCTCGCCCTGCTGGCCGGCACCTCCGCGGCCCTCGTGGCGTTTGAAACCATTCCATCCGCGTCCGAAGTGCGCGCCATTCTCCAGGCGCTTCGGTCGCACCCGCGAACTCCCGCATGGCTCAGTTTTTCATGCCGGGACACCGGACATCTCGCCGACGGGACGCCGATCGAGGAGGTGGCGGCGCCAGCGCAGGCCCACCCACAGATCGTGGCGCTGGGCGTCAATTGCCTGCCTCCGGAGAACGCGGGAGCACTTTTGAAGCGGATCGGCTCCACTGGCTCGAAACCGCTTCTGGCCTACCCGAATTCCGGAGAGACCTTCGACCCGGGCACCAGACGATGGATGGGGTCAGGTTCGCCGGAGGCTTTCGCTCAGCACCTCGGCCCCTGGCTGGATGCCGGTTGCCGCCTCGCCGGTGGCTGCTGCCGGACCGGTCCCGAACACCTGGCCGCCCTTCGGCAAGCGTTGGAGCTGCGCGCCAAACCTTAACTCGTGCACCTCGCTTAGCAGGAATGATATTCGGTTGAGGCCTGGGTAAGAACCGCTGTGAGGTGTAGCCGAATTCGTCAGAATGGAAGCGAAGAGGACATAGGCTGCCAACGGCAGAGCATCGCGTCCAATTCGGACCTCCCTCCCCCGCCTCTGAAGTGTCACCACTTCAGCTGCTCCCAGAAGAGAGTGCCATTCCTGTCAGGCCTCTCGCTGGGCCCGGACCGCTGCCCCCATGTCGCTACGGCCGAAGAGCGACGTCCCGGCCACCATCACATTGGCGCCATGGCGGGCCGCAATTCCCGCCGTGGTGGCGTCGACCCCTCCGTCGACCTCAATATGGTAGCGCCACCCATTTGCTTCCCGCAGCTCTCGCGCACGGCTCACCGAGGGCATCGTTTCCGTTTCCATGAACGCCTGCCCGCCAAAGCCCGGCTTCACCGTCATGACCAGCAACAAATCGATCCGGTCCAGGAAGGGCTCCACTCGCCCGAACTCCGTGCCGGGACTCA
>CAZCRA010000010.1:5160-56819 GCA_964500945.1 uncultured Verrucomicrobiales bacterium
GGGCCGGCGCGTGCGCCGCCACATCGTGCGCCGCTTCGACATGCACCGTCACATGCGAGGCCCCCGCTTCGACAAAGCGCGGCAGATAGAGATCCGGACGCTCGATCATCAAATGAACGTCGAGTGGCAGCGACGTCTGACGCCGGACCGCCTCCACGAATTGCGGACCGAAGCTGATGTTGTCGACGAAATGCCCGTCCATCACGTCCAGGTGCAGCCAGTCCGCCCCGGCGTCCTCGGCGCGAAGCACCTCGTCGCGTAATTTCGACCAGTCCGCCGCCAGCACGCTGGGTGCAATGATTCGCCGCAGTAATTCTGCCATATCCCACTATGCCTCACGGATCGCCAGCAGTGCAACCGCGTGATAGGATACTCCATGGACGAACCGGCCATCGACCTTACCAGTGACGACCATTTCATGGGCGAAGCTCTGCGCCAGGCACGGAAAGCGCTCCAGGCCGAGGAAGTGCCCGTCGGCGCCGTGATCGTCCACGACGGACGGGTCATCGCCCGGGGCTACAACCAAGTCGAACTCCTCAAGGATGCCACGGCTCACGCTGAGATGCTCGCGCTGACCTCGGCTCAGTCGGCCTTCGGTGACTGGCGCCTGAACGAGTGCGATCTCTTCGTGACCAAAGAACCCTGCCCGATGTGCGCCGGCGCCATCTACCACTGCCGCGTCCGTCGGGTCGTTTTCGGATGTCCATCACCAAAAGACGGCGCAGCCGGAAGCCTCATCAACCTCCTTCAACAGCCCACTCTGAATCACCGCTCCGAGGTCGTGGGCGGCATCCGCGCCGGCGAGTGCGCCACCCTGCTCAGGGATTTCTTCCTGGAAGCGCGCCAAGCCGGCGGACGCGACGCCGGGTCGCCCGACTGACCGTGAGCCTTTCTCAGCCCGGCAGGGCGACGGGCGCTCCTTCCGGCACGGTCCAATCCACTTCGACCTCGTTGATCTGCCCGAATTTGTCCGCGTATTTCACGTGCCCATACCGCGCACCATACTCGTGCACCAGCCGGGTCACCTTCACGTCGTAACAACAATACTCCGCGATCTCCATTAGTTTGCCTTCCCGCCACCAGAGAATCGCCTGCAGACCTTCAGCCGTTTTGCCCGTGCCAAGCGTGGCCGTCGCCACCGCTTCCAACTTCAGGCGGTGGCCCAACTTCTTCTCCAAATCCACCATCAGGTCCAGACTTGGCACCTGGTATTTGAGATCGACCATCGTGTAGCCCATCAGCACCTCGTAATCGAAGCTGATGTGGTTGAACCCGATACACAGGTCGGCCGAGAGAATCTGATCGACGAGGTCGTGAACCCGCTTCTCGCTATAGATCACATACTTCCCCGTGCGCGTGCTGTAGGTCACACCGACGGACATGCCCATCCGGTCCTTGAACCTCCAGCCCCCCACATCGCCAGCGGACCGCTGCGTTTCCAAATCGAAATAAACGTAGTCCAGCGCCATCGCCTCCCACCCTACGATCTCACAGCCCGGTTGCCAGGGTTTTTTGAGGCATGTTAGGCCCCGCCCGGAAGCCGGCACCCCGCCAGATCACAGCCAGTAACGGCTCGCCACCAGAAGGCCGAATACCGCCAGGGCCAGCAGCAGCCGCACCTGCGTCATCGGCAGTTGATGCACCTGCGTCCGCGCCGTCTGATCCCAAAGCGTGATGCCCCGATTCTGCACCCGAAGAAATCCGAAAAAATTGGCGATCCATTGAATCGGCTCAATTCCCATGCCCATCCCGGTCAAGAGCACCAGGAACGAGCGCCCCATTGACCGGCCAAAGCCGGGAAGTTGCCCATCCGGCCCGGTCACGTGGATGCGGAACAGGTATTTCCCCGGCGTCGTCCCGATCATCGCGATCAGAACGACCTCCATCAGATGCCACACATACAGACCGCCAAACTTCAGGAGCAACACCTTCTGCGTGAACGCAGTCTCCTCCTCGCTCGGACCTCGTTTCGCATACTCCCAGAAATCCGAAAAAGTCTGAACGTCCCGCAGCCCCGCCGGTGGTTCGGGAATCCCCCAAATCAACGCCACGAGGGTCTGCACGATCAGCACGTCCATCATGCGCGCCCCAAACCGGGCAAAGGCGTGCGACGGAAGCCGTTGGGGCGGCACGGAGGCCTCAGGCACGGGCAACGGGGGCGGTGTCTGGCTGAGTTTCTCGTCCAGCTTCGCCTGCTCCAGTTCTTGAATCACACGGTGAACGGCCGGGATGTCCCGGATGGGAACCCAAGCGGTTTCCCCTTGCATCCAGCCAAGGGTCGACCCATCGATCTCACCCTCTTCCAACAACTCACGCACCCGATAGAGCGTATAGGGCCCCAGGCGCTTTCCGTTGCGGACGAGAAAGGTCTCCATGACTCAACGGGAACGCTTCATCTCAGACTGAAGATTCGTTCCTCAGTGCCTTTGCCGCGTCCAACCGGGCTGCCACGTAGGCCGGCAGGAGCGCCGATAGCGCGCAGGCCAGAAACGCCCCTCCCGAAATCACGGTGATGTCCGCCACCGTGATCTTGGCCGGCAAATCGTAAAGCAGATAAATCTGCGGGTCGAACACGTCCAGCCCCGCCACCCGAGCGATTTGCTCCACCAAAAAGCGGCGGCCCAACAACATCAAAAACGCCAGAACCAGACCGCTGGCAGTCCCGAAAATCCCCACGACGATCCCTTGCACCAGGAAAACGTTCACGATCTGCGACGTCTCCGCTCCGACCGCCTTCATCAGCCCAATCTCCCGCCGCTTCTGCGTAGTGACCGTGATCATCGTGTTCATGATACAGAAACCCGCCACGACCATGATCATGAACAGGAGGAAATACATGATCAACCGCTCCAGCGCCACGGCGTCGAACAGCGCCCGGTTCTGGTCGATCCAGCTCACCACCGTCAGGGGCGGCTCTAGCAGCTGCAAAAGCTCCGCCTTCACCCGCTGCGCCCGGTAGGGATCCTCGATGTGCAGCATGATCCCGTGCACCCCCCATTTCAGATTGTAAAGGTGCTGACCGGATTCGAGCGGGATGAACACAAATTCGGCATCATAGTCGTGCCGCCCGGAGTCGTAGATGCCGACCACTTCCAACTCGGCGGGAATGATGAGCTCGTCCGGTTCTCGCCCCTCGTTGTGGGCGTCCAAAAGCTCCCGCCCGTTCGCCAGAGAATGCAGCACGATGCTGTCTCCCACCGCGATGCCCATCCCATCCGCCAGCGCCCGGCCAATGATCGCGTAGTCGTCGCCGAGGTCGAACTGCCCATAATCTCGCACGGCGTTCTCCTCATTCGGGATCAATCCCTCCAGCTTGTCGAAAATCGCGCCCGGCTGCGGTTCGAGACCCGTGACGTTCACCACCAACACCCGGTTTCCGTAATCCAACACCACCTGGCCCAGGGAAAAGGGGGCCGCGTCCACGACGGCCGGATGCTCTTTCACCTTCTCCGTGACCTCGGGCCAATCATACATCACCGAGCTGTGCTTCACCGTCAGGTGCGGTTCGAACCCCAAGATCGTCTCGCGCATCCGGACGTTGTAGCCGGTCATGATCGCGATGACGGTCGTCAGAATCCAAACACCCAAAGTCACCCCCAACACCGAAATGATGGTGATGACCGAAACGAATGTCCGCTTCGGTCGAAGATAGCGGAGGCTCAAAAAGAGACTGAAAGGTTTGCGCAGCGCCACGAACGAGAAAAACTGGTGGCCACCCTACGCCGAAAACCCCACAGCGGAAGTGTAATTCTGCCGAACCCGAACCTCGCTTCTGAAAACCGAACATCCCCCTCTCCGCACCGTCTTTCTCGGCACGGGCGATATCGCCCTGCCTTCTTTCCGATGGCTCTGCGATTCTCCGCTTTGCCGCGTCGATGCGCTTTTCACCCAACCCGACCGTCCATTCGGCCGGAGGATGGAACTCAAACCTTCCCCCATCAAACGCGAGGCCGAGACGCGTGGCGTGCCCGTTCATCAGCCGGAAAAACTTCGGGCCCCCGAGGCATTCGCCCTCCTCACATCCCTAAAACCCGAACTCATCGTGGTCATGGCCTATGGTCAGATCCTTCGCAAAGAGGTCATCGATCTCCCCGAACTCGCGATCATCAATCTCCACGCCTCCCTCCTCCCTCGCCATCGTGGCGCCTCACCCATTCAAGCCGCGATCCGCGATGGCGACCTCGAAACCGGTGTCACGGTGATGCATGTCGACGTCGGTCTCGACTCGGGCGACATGATCCTGGCGGAACGCTGCCCGGTTGTTCCAGGAGAAACCGGCGGCAGCCTCCACGACAAACTCGCCGATGTGGCCGCCATTGCCCTTCGACGCGCTTTGCCGCTGCTCGCCTCAGGTGAAGCCCCTCGCGTCCCACAAGACGATGAAAACGCCACTTACCTGGGAAAATTGAGCCGCGATGACGGAGACCTGGACTGGAACAAACCGGCCGTGGAACTCGAGCGCCTCATCCGCGCTTTCGATCCATGGCCCGGCACGTTCACCCGGCTCGGCGCGTCCAAACTCAAACTCTTTCCGCCGGCCGAACTCGTGACGGAAATCGACGCGGCGCCGCCCGGGACGATTCTCGAAGCGAACCCCAGCGGTCTTCTGATCGCCTGCCGGACCGGAGCGCTTCGATTCGGTGAAATCCAATTGGAGGGACGAAAGCGGCTCGGAATCGAGGCCTTCCTGGCGGGCTCGGCCTCGCTGCTCGCGCCCGGCACCCGTTTGGCCTCCACGGTCGGCGATCCTTCGTAAGCCTCATTGAACTCACCTGAACCGCCCATGGAACTCCGCGATCGCATCCTCGAAAAGTATGAGCACCACGTCCTGGAACATGGCCAGGCCCCGCCCTCGGTGTTCAAGTTTGCCCGGGACCTCGAGATCACCGAGCGCGAGTTCTTCGAGCATTTCGCTTCCTTCGACGCCGTCGAGCGCCAGTTCTGGCGCGGGATTGCCACGGAGGTCATCGCCGCCATCCAATCCGGGCCGGAGTGGGGGACCTTCGATGCCCGGCAAAAAATGCTGACCCTGACCTTCGCTTTCCTCGAAAAGGCCCTCGACCACCGGTCGTTCTTCCTCGCACGTTTCCCTTGCCTCGGGAAAAACCCGGCAAACTCGACCGCGGACGGTCTGCGTCGCGACATCCACGATTTTGCTTTGGACGTTCTGCGCGAAGGAAAGGAACGGTCGGAAATCCCGGAACGCGGACCGCTCAACCGGGCTTATCCAGCCGCCCTGAGCAACGTTTTTCTCACGGCGATCGATTTCTGGCTGAAAGACGAGAGCACGGGATTTGAACGCACCGATGCCTACGTCGAGAAATCCTTTACCCTCGCCTTCGATCTGATCGGCAGTTCAGCCATCGATTCCGCCGTCGATCTCGTCCGGTTCCTCACTCAGCGCAGCCGAGTGTAGCGCTCACCTCCCCGTCGATGCCGGACCAAGACTCCATCCCAAGCCATAAGTTGACCCGCGTGGCCTCACTCGCCGGTGCCGGCGCCCGTTTGGGGGTGAACTACCTCAAATACTATGGCAAACGCTCGCTCACCGGTGAGGACCGACGCGATGAACTCCACGAACAGAACGCCCGCGATGTCTACCAGACCTTCTCGACACTGAAGGGCGGTCCCCTGAAACTCGCCCAGATGCTCAGCATCGATCAGGGAATCTTGCCCGACGCCTTTAGGAACCAATTCGGCCAGGCTTACTACTCCGCGCCCCCTTTGTCTTATCCCCTGGTCGTGAGAACATTCCGTCGCGAATTTGGGCGCTCGCCCGAGGAAATGTTCGACCGCTTCAGTTCGTCGGCCGCCCATGGGGCCTCGATTGGCCAGGTGCACCAGGCATCGAAGGGAGGCCGGGACTTCGCCGTGAAGGTCCAGTATCCAGGGGTGGCGGATAGCCTCTCCAGCGACCTCGCTGTCGTCAAGCCCATCGCGCTGCGCATGTTTGGTCTGCGCGAAGAGGATCTGCGCCCTTACTTCAAGGAGGTGGAAGAGCGTCTCCTGGAGGAAACCGATTACCACCTGGAACTCGAGCGATCCCTCGAACTGTCCTCGCGCTGTGACCACCTTCCCGGACTTCGCTTCCCCAGCTACTACCCTGAATACTCTTCACGACGCATCCTGACGATGGAGTGGATGAACGGTCTGCCACTCGACCGCTTCGCAGACAGCGACGTCGCCCAAGAGGAACGGGATCGGATCGGCCAGACGATCTGGGATTTCTACCATCACCAGGTCCATGTGCTGGGGCGGTTCCATGCCGATCCCCATCCGGGCAACTTCCTCATCGCCCCCGATGGCGCAGTGGTTGTGCTCGACTTCGGTTGCACCAAGGCCATCCCCCCCGCTTTCCGTCGGTCCTACTTTAAGCTCCTGGATCACGAGACCCTGGACGATCCGGACCGATTCGAGGAGAGCCTCGAGCACCTCGGGATTCTGCGCCCCTCCGACGCATCCCAGATCCGCGGTGCCATCCTCGAGAGCGCCCTCGTCAGCACGCGTTTGCTCGCGAGGCCCTTCCACACCGAGCGTTTCGACTTTGGCGACTCCAGCTACATGTCGAGCATCGTTGCCATGGGCGAAACCAACCGCAAAAACGCCGCCCTGATGGAAGCTGGTCCCGCGCGAGGTTCGGCCGATTCGCTCTACCTGAACCGGGCCTATTTCGGACTCTACTCCCTGATGGGACGGCTTCGTGCCAGGGTATGCGCCCGCATCCCGGACGATCTGGATCGGGCGGCGTGAGGCGCCTGACCCTTGGCTTCCGGGAAAAGCTGGTTTAACGAAATCCCATGCGTCTCCACCTGCTGTTTGCTTTCGTCGCCACCGCGTTTTGGGCGGCCGGATCCGCTCCTCTCGGTGCCTCGGATCGGCCGAACATTCTCTGGATCACCGTCGAAGACATGAGCCCCGTTCTGGGGTGCTACGGCGATGAGTTCGCCAAAACGCCGCGACTCGATGCGCTGGCCCGCGAGGGTCTCCGCTACGAGAACGCCTTCGCCTTCGCTCCGGTTTGCTCGCCCTCACGCTCCGGCCTTATCACCGGCCTTCATCCCGTGACGCAAGGGACCCACGAAATGCGTTCGGCGGTTCCCCTTCCGAAGGGTCTCCGGGGTTTCCCAGCCTATCTACGCGACGCCGGCTACTTCACCACGAACAACGTCAAAACGGACTACAACACGGCCGATGCACCGCGTCTGATCGAAGAGTCCTGGAACGAATCGAGCCCGGACGCCCATTGGCGCGATCCAGAGCGGCAACCCGGCCAACCCTTTTTCGCGGTTTTCAACGACATGACCACGCACCAATCCCGCACGATGGTCTGGTCGCACGATGAATTCGCCCGGGAAATCCAATCCCGCCTGGAACCGGAGGATGTTGCTTCACTCGACGACGTGCCCATCCCCCCTTACTACCCGGACAGTTGGAAAATCCGTCGCACGCTCGCCCGCTTTTATGACTGCGTGACGGTCATGGACCGGAACGTCGGTGACCTTCTCGCCCAGCTCGAACAAGACGGCTTGGCTGAAAACACGATCGTCTTCTTCTTTTCCGACCATGGCTCCGGTCTCCCCCGTCACAAACGGCTTCTTCATGATTCCGGCATGCGCGTGCCGTTGCTGGTCCGGATTCCCGAAAAATTCCGTCATCTCGCCCCCGCTCCTCCCGGCGCTGTCATCCGCGACTTGGTCAGTTTTGCCGATTTTCCTCCCACCGTTCTCGCTCTCGCCGGACTGGAGATTCCGGGGGTCATGCAAGGCCGCGTCTTCCTTGGAAGAGATCCAGCACCTGCCCCCCGCTACGTTTACGGAACCCGTGACCGCGTCGACGAGGTCCTCGAGCGCTCCCGGAGTCTTCGGGATGAGCGTTATCTCTACCTCCGAAACTTCCTACCCTTCCACTCTCACCACGCTCCCAGCGCATTCTCCGACCTGGGTGCCATCCGCTCGGAACTGGACCTCTTTGCCCAGCCCGGGGAGTTGGAGAAGTTGACTCCTGCTCAACGGGACTACCTCGGCCCAGCGAAACCGGTCGAAGCCTTTTACGACGTCCAATCCGATCCCAACCAGATCGTCAACCTCCTCGAGACGAAGATGACCCCGGAACAGAAGGCAGCCCTCGGACGGTTCCGGCGGGACTTTGCCGAAGCACGGGCCACCCGACGCGACGCCGGCGCGCTTCCGGAATCGCATCTTTGGACGTGGATGCGAGCCGAGGGCGCTCCGATTGGCGACGTCCTTGCCGGGAAGACCGATCACACCCCGGATTTGAGCGCCATCTGGGCGGCTGCTGACTTGGTCGGGAAAGGGACCCTCGAAGCGTTCGAATCGAACCTTGGAGATCCCGAGCCCGCCATTCGATATTGGACGATCCAGGGCCTCCGCCAGCTTGGAGGTGCGGATGCCCGCGACCTGGCCCGTCCCCTCCTGGAAGATGTCGACGCGGCCGTCCGAATCACGGTCGCGGCCTGGCTGGCCGCTCACGAACCGGATCGCGCGCTCGCCCTGGACGTCTTGGTCACCGAACTGGAGAACGAAGACTGGTGGACCGCCCTAGCAGCCTGCCGCGCCATCGAACTGCTGGGGACGACCGCCAAACCGGCGCTGGAACCGATGCGGAGACTTTATGAGCGAACCCGGCAGGGGCCGGGCGATGAAAACCTGTTCCTGGCCTTTTCCGCCGGAGCCTGGCTGGATGAAATGGGCGAACCCACGATCCCGTGGGACTTCGGCCCGTGACCCAATTTTGATTCGCGCGCAACAAAGGGCGCGCCCACAGGCCCTGGAGAACAAACGCTCACTGCATCATTATGCATCGCCGTCTGCTAGTTGTGCGTCAATTCCGATTTAATGCCTGACCAAACGAGTGATCGTGGCGGAATTCGCCAGAATTTCGATAGTCGACCCCAAAACTACCCTACAACTCAAGTTTGATGGACTACTAGGATTGAACTTTCGTGGACGGCACGGAGTCCAATTCTTCGGAATGCCTTCCTCCTTTCGAACCCTTGCCCGCCGGGGCTTCATCTTTGGATTGGCGGGAGCTGGTGCCGCCGCGTGCTACCGCTATCGCGATTACGTGAGCTACCTCCTTCGTCAGGAATTGCCAGGTGAACCGGAATATCGGGAATTCCTCGCGGCGCTACCGCTACGCTACATCACCGTGGACGAAATCATTCGCCCGCACCGGAACATCCGGAACGGAGTCGCCAACACCCTTCCACCCCGTTACCTGTGGTCGAATCTTCCAAAAACCCTCGCCGTGGCTGATGAGATCCGGCATCGTCTGGGGGCGCCCCTCGACATCATCAACTCCGCCTACCGGAGTCCCGCTTACAACGCCCAGTGCCCCGGCGCCGCCAAGCGCTCGCATCACTTGAGAAACCGGGCCCTCGACCTCATGTTCCGCTGCCCCAGCCAAGAGGCGGTCCGCGTGGCCAAAGAGCTTCGCAGCGAGGGCTTCTTCCGCGGCGGGATCGGTCTCTATCCCAGCTTCATCCACGTCGATACCCGCGCCCGGAACGCCGACTGGGGCCAAGCTTGATCCGTCAGCCGATTCCATCGACGGCTCCCCGCCTCTCATCCCTTCGCCTGCTGAACCAGAAATCCATTTGGGTGTACACGAACTCGTCAGAATGGGAGCGCAGCGGACAAATGCCGCCGAAGGCAGAGCATCGCGTCCAATTTCGCCTCCCTTCCGGCTAGGCGAGCTTCGTCCCCCCGCGGGCGGGACCTGCCGATTCGGCTTCGCCTGTCCGTGATCGCCGCCTTCCTCAGATAGGGCGGGCGCTCCGAGCGCGCCGGTATTCCGCTCGCCCCCCCAAGACCGCAGCCAACCACCTGACCGGACGGCTCGGAGATCCGTCCCTACCCATCGCCACCGCCGTCCCTCTTCTCCCGCTTCACCCCTCCCTTCTGAAGTGTCACCACTTCAGCTACTCCCCGAAGCGCGAGACGAATGGGCCAGGAAAACGGTCTCTGTCCCCCGGAAGACAAGGATGACGAGGTGCCGCTCCCTCGTACGGAAGACAATGCACTCATTGAACCGAGTGCCATTCCTGTTGGCCGCCAAGCCGCCAAGCCCACGCCCGTCCATCGCCCTTCTCAACGCCAACCCCAATCTCCAACTCCAAGCGGCGCGGACGCGAGATCCTTTAGAGATCCCCCTCGGAAAAATGCGTCACGTCACTTCACTTCCGCCGCTTCGCGCGCGTGAAACGGGAACGCTGCGCTCCAGCTTCCTGGCTCGGCGTCTCGTCTCGCTTCGCCGGCTTCTCCGCAGCCTCCGTTTCCTGGGAATCCGTCGCTCGAACCTCCCTGCGCGCCGCCTCCTTGGCCTTCACCTTCCGGCTCCCTGTCGCAGGCACGGATGGGGACCATTCTGGAAGCCTCCATCCCATCCGGGTCACCAGGGCATCCCCTAGGATGACGCCCAGCAGCGCAACCAGGAGCCACGGCTGAATGCTACCGTAAATTTCCCTCTCAGGCCGCTTCCACGCATCCTCCAGTTTGACGAGTTCTTCACCCCCTGTTCGCGCGGCGACCTGCCGTAGCTCGTCGACCCGCGAGGGATCGAAGCTCCATTCCGGACTTCCGCCGACCACCACGGGGCCAAAACTCAACGCCGTGTCGCCGACCTGGATCGCGCCGCGGGCCGGACGCGCAAACTCGAGCGGCGCCTTTGCCTGAAAGTGCCCCGGCGCAATGCGTTCCCACATGATCTCCGTGATCCGCTCCTCTCCTAAGCCCTTCATGTCCTCCAGAAAGATGCGCGGAGCCACCGACAGCCGCTCCGTCCAGCTTTCGTCGTGCAGCAAATCGATCGATAGCTCCGTTCCATCCAAACGGGTCCGCAAGCCCAAGCCGCTCGGGATCGTCTCGCCCATAAGCCACCGTGTCAGGGTCTGCACGAAGTCCGCCATTCCCGGCCAGGCCCGAACGGATCCCGAATACTCACCGCCCAGTGGAAAGGCAACCGCCGCACTCCTCCCGATGCCCTTCCGAATGAAGGCCACCAGCGGCGCTTCATACTCGTCCTCGGAAAGCAGCGCCACCGAAGCGCCCGGACGCAGATAGCTCAGGTTGTATCCATCCACGGCTCCCGGCCAATCCAAGGCATCGCTGGAGACCTCCACCCATCCCCCCGTCGACGCCGCATCCACCGGTTCCTTGATGAACAGCGACCTCGCCACCGCCACGGTTTCCTGCGCAAAAATGTTCGGCACCCGTGCCGGATCGTCCGTGAAGAAGATCCGGCCCCCGCCCCGCTTCGCGATGTCTTGCAGGAAGGCGGCGTCCGCATCGGCATTCGTACCTAGCCCGATCACACTCACCGTCCCTCCGTTCCGGGTCACTTCATCCAGCAAATCCACGTAGTCCCCCGGCTCCTCGGAGTCCGCAGCGTCCGAAAACAGGATGATGTGTCGCTGTCCCACCGGAGCCTTCTTCAGCTCCGCCCAACCCGCCTTCAATCCGGTGTAGACGAAGATGCCGCCCCCCATGCTTCCGATACGGCGCACGCGATTGATGATCCGCCCCCGGTTCTGCCCCACCGGCAGCAGCGGCACCTCCTCGTGAGCCGTACTATCCACCGCGTGCACCACCACTTGGTCAAAGGCTCCAAGCAACTCCACGGCCCGTGCCGCCCCCTCGTTCGCTAAGGCCATCTTCGTCTTACCCCCAGCCACGGTCATGCTCATGCTTCCCGAGCGGTCCATCACGATGCTCATCGCCACCGCCAGCTTCCGGTGCTCTTCCTTGAGCTCCATCGATACCGGCAGCAACTCGTCCACCTCCGACTCGAAATAGCCCCCGGCTCCGAAACTCCGTTCCCCACCCGCCATCAGGAGCCCGCCTCCCTGCTTGCGCACGAAGAAATCGATCGAACGCAGAAAATCCCCCGAAAGCTCGAACGCCGCCACGTTGTTCAGAATCAGCACTTTCGCCCCACTCAGCTTCCCGGGGGTCGCCTGCAACGGATCGGAAATCAATTCAACGCTGAACCCCTGCGCCCGCAAGATTCGCAGAAGCGGATCATCCACGTAGCGGCTCAGCAACACGATCTGCGGCCCGGCCTCGATCTCGATCCATCCCTCGAAAAAATTGTTGCCGCGGTAGGCGTCCTCCACCGGCAATTCCACCGTGTAGCGATGCGCACCAGGCTCCACCAGCCGCGTGGCGAACTTCAGCGAACCCTTGCCATCCACCAACTCCACCGTCCGGCTGAACGGCTCTCCGCCCTCCCGGCCCACGACCACCTCAACCTCCCCATCACTCGTGCCCGCCACCTCGATCTCGATCGTGAACGGCTCACCCAATCGCTTCCTGGACGGCAACTGAAAATCCGTCACTTGAAAATCGTCTTCCCGTGGAGCTTTCAACACCCGGTAATCGATTCCCAATCCCGTTTCGGACAGCTTGCGCGTGATGTCCCCAAGCGGTTCCGTGGCATAGCCGTCCGTGAAAAGCAGCACCCGCGAGTGCCGCTTCGGCCGAACCGATGCCGCCACGGTCTCCAGCGCCAGCCGCGTCCGCGTGTAGTTCGGATCCCCCGCCTCGGACAGCGTTTCCGGACCGGCCTGCTCCACCACCTCCCCAGCGAAGTTCATCCACCTCAGCCGGTCCCAGCGCGAAGGACGGCTCCGCTCCAAAAGACGCCGCCACTCGGGCAACCCCTTGTCCGTCAGCGCCCTCGCCGATTCCGATCGGTCCACCAGCACCCAAAGGTCCATGCCGCGTTCCGTCCGGTTGATTTGCGGATCGCTGAGCGTCGCCACCAGGAGAAGAATCGCGGCCAGCCTCAGCGGACTCCAGAGCTTCAGACCCCGCCAAAACCACCCCACCAGAAAAAGGGCGGGCAGCAAAAGAAACCAGTGCGGCGAGGCGAAGACGACCATGGGAACGTGGAAGGGTGATTCAGATGCGTTCGGGCTCCGCTCTATTCGTCCAGGTAAGACTTGCCGCGAACCATTTTCTCGGCACCAAGGCGCGCTTTCCAGAAGGTGAGCCGCCCCCTCGAGAGGTCTCCCTCTACGAACCCTTCGATTTCCGGCGTTCTCGCCCCGCCCCCACTAAAACGCACAGGGACAGAAAGCACAAGGTTAGCCGTCCGGCAAAACCGAACACGTCCCCCTCCTATTTCACATCGTCCGCTCTCCATGCGACCACCCACGACGAAAAAACCCTTGCGCGCAATCAAAAAAAACTGTTCTTTTGAACATATTGAAACCGCTCTTCTACATCGTCTACGACCCCGCACTTCGCGAGTGGGTCCTTCAAAGCCATCCCGACCTCCAGCACGCCCCCATCCGCTTCCCGGAAATGGCGCGTGGGCCCGGCGCGATCGGCCTCTTTGGCGCTCTCAGTTTCTGCTGCTACCGGCGACGCGACCGCGGTGGCCGCATCCGCATTCGCTTCCACGACGAGGTTCTCGAAGTCTCTTTCGACGCCCAGCCCAACGCCGAACTGGCTTCCATGAACCCCACGCCCTCGCCGGAACCGGAAGACGGATCTCCATGAAAGCCTCCCGGCAAACCGGCGCGAGAGCCTGCTTCAACGCCCGCCAGCCAAAGCTGCCACCCGATCGATGGCTTCCCGGGCCGATTCGATCCGCGTCGCATACTCGGGATTTGACGCCTCATTTCGAAACTCTCCGGGATCCCGCTCCAAGTCGTAGAACTCCTCCCCGTCCGGCCAGCTCGCATACCGCCAGGATTCGGCCCGAATCGCTCCCGCCTCTCCACCACTCGTCACGGTGTAGGCATACTTCCGGGGCCAATCACCGCGGCCGGGATCCTCCAGGAGCGGCTTGAGGCTCATCCCCTGAAGCCGCTCGGGGGCGGCGTCCAAAAGCCCACACCAGTCCGCGACCGTCGGATACAAATCCACCAACTCGACCAGCGCCTCGCTGCTCTGCCCCCGCGCCGCACCGGGTGCCGAAATGATCAGCGGGACGCGCCGCGACTCCTCCCACAGGTTGGATTTCTGCCAAACCCCGTGTTCACCCAGGTTCCAGCCGTGATCGGACATGAAAATCACCAGCGTCCGCTCGCGGACCTCCAACCGCTCCAGCGCCGCCAGCAGCCGTCCCACCTGTTCGTCCATGAAGGTCGTGGATGCATAGTAGGCCGCCAACGCCTCCCGCGCCTGCGCCTCGCTCATCCCAAAACTTCGTTCGTTCTCCCCGATCCGCGCCCGGCGCGGAAGATCGTCGAGATCGCCCTCCGGGACTTCCGGAAGTGTCATCTCTTCCGGAGGATACTGTTCGAAAAGCCGGCGGGGAGCGACCAAAGGCACATGGGGCCGGACCAGCCCGACCGCGAGAAAAAACGGTTCCTGCGGCTCCAGAAAGTTGGCCGTCGGATTCCGGAACCGGACTCGATTCTCCAGGATCGCTATGGCATGGGACACGCTGAGGTGGTCTGCCTGCGTCTCCTGCGTCTCGTCCGGGATTTCGATCTTCACGAAGTTCGAACCGTAATGCCGCCGCCGGGGACTGAGTGACAGCAGGTCCCCGTAGCTGCTCGTCTCAGGTGCCATGACATCGTAGGCCCGGTCCCAGGAATCGGGGTCGTCGCCACCGGGCTCGCCCGCCTCGATCCCGCCCGGCACACCCATGTGGTAAATCTTCGAAACCCGTAGGCTCACGTAGCCGTTACGCCGGAGAAAGCCCCCAATCGATGGGTGATCGCGAAGCTCGGGCGTCACTGCGCGATAACTGCCGAGTCTCTTGTCGTTTCTCAGAATCCCCGTCGTCTCCGGGTAAAGGCCGCTCATGAAGGAGGCCCGGGAGGCGGCGCAAACCGGATATTGGCAATACGCACGGTCAAAGCGCACCCCTTCGGAGGCGAGCCGGTCGATGTTCGGCGTCTCGCAGACTTCGTTCCCGTAGCAACCCAGCGCCTCGGCGGAAAGATCGTCGGAAACGATAAGAAGGACGTTCGGCCGCGGGCTCTCCGCCGGAAGCTCCCCTCCCCACCACACGCATGCCATTGAAAATCCGCAGAGAATGATACGGGTCCGGCAAATCACCTTCGAGAGCTGCATGCCACCTTTCTCTCCCGATCGGCAGCGATGTCCAGGCCAAAAAAGCATGGCCCGCGCCGGTCACTTCCGAATCCGGACTTCGACCCAGGTCCCCAGTTCGACGGCGTCCATGAGACGATCCAAATCCGCCGCCTTCAGATTAATGCACCCTCCCGTCACGCGCTTGCCCACCCGGGATTCATCCTGCGTCCCGTGAAGCGCATAGCTGTAATAGCGGAAAACGCCTCGGTAAGGCCAAAATCCAAACGGCTGCGGGGTATCACTGGTCGCCTCCAGCGCGATGAATCCCTCCCCATATTCCCCGCCCCGTCCGTCGCCATCGAAGTCGATCCCACTCATGTTGGAAAAGAGGCGCTTCCGCAGGTAGGCCTCGGTCTTCCCCGATTCCCGAATCAAGGCCGGGGTCATCTCGAATCGATGCTTGCTCAGGATCGCACCGACGCGGAACCGTCCCAGCAACGAAAAGCCGTCCCGAAATCGTTCGTGCTCGGCAAGGATCCCCTCGCGACCAAAACCCACCGGCGCCGTGTTGCGGCGTCCCTGAGCGTCGATCCAGACCACATGACTGTTCTGCGGCCGGTCGGGATCCAGGGTGACGACGACGGTGGAAAGTTCCTCCGCACGCGCTCCCCCGAGCAGCAAGGTGGAAATGAGGCAACCTGCGCCGAACCGCGTCCCAAACATCGTCATCTCTTCGATCTTCGCGGTTCACCCGGGAAAGTCGACCGCGTTCACGCCGTCCCCTGCAAATAGTATTCGACGCCATCCAGCACCATTTGCACCGATAGGAGAATCAAAATCATTCCCGTCAACCGCTCGAGCGCGACAGCTCCCCGATGTCCCAGGGCTTGGAAAATCTGAGGCGAAAGCCCCAGGATCGCCGTGGAAATCGCACAGGCTACCAGCACACAAACCAGCGCCACTCCCGTCCCGTGCGCATTGGCGAAGAGAAGCACCATCGAAATGCTGCTCGGTCCGGCGATCAGCGGCATGGCAATCGGCACGATGAACGGGTCTTCCACCACGTCGTCCGATCCCGCCCGGCGCCTCGGGAAGACCATGCCCAGGGCGATCACGAAAAGAATGATCCCGCCAGAGATGCTGAGCGACGGGGGTTCGAGCCCCAGCAAGCCCAAGAAACTCGTCCCCGCCAACGCCGCTCCCGCCAACAGCACCAGCGCGAAGAGGCTCTCTCTGAGGATCGTTTTCCGCTTCCATGCGATGGAACGCTCTCCCAGCAGTGCGTTGATGGTGACGACGTTCCCGAACGGGTCCATGACCATCAAAATCGTCGCGATGAGGGACACGATTTCCATCCGCCGCAACATAGCACGAAGCCGGAGTTCGCGCGGCGCTGGCTTCCCCTCGCGGAGCGCTCGTTTTTTTGCGGTTCACGTAAGACATCCGGCGCTGAACCCGTGAGCAACGAGGACATGAGGCTGGGTATCGGTATTACGGCGGGTTTTCCCGCCTTCCGCGGCGCGTGGCTCTTAGGCGGGCTGGCAATCGCGCCTCTCCAGGTGTCTGCGGTCTCGCCCCAAGAAGCCTACTTCGAAACCCATATCCGCCCGCTGCTCGCCGAACAGTGTTTCGAGTGCCATTCCGAGAAAGCCGGCAAACGGAAGGGCGGACTCTGGCTCGACCGCCGCGAGGGTTGGTCCGTCGGCGGCGACTCCGGCCCGGCCATCGTCCCGGGTGATCCCGATCAAAGTCTCCTGATCCAGGCGGTCCGCTACCATGAGCCAAAGCTCGAGATGCCGCCCGACAACCCGCTGGCTCCCTCCGAGGTGGCCGTGCTGGAAACTTGGATTCGAGACGGCGCGTTCGATCCTCGCTCCGAGGCTCTCGCTCAACCGTCCGGCACCTCCGTTCTCGAGGCAGCCGAGTCCCTTTGGTCGCTCCAGCCATTGAGCGATCCAGCCCCACCCACCGTGGGCGAAGCGGAACCCCAAACACCCATCGATGCCTTCCTGGAGCGGCGCCGTCGCGAAGCCGGCATCGAGGAGCATGCCGCCCCGGCTGAGCCTCCAGCGCTTCTTCGCCGGTTGACCTTCGATTTGACCGGTCTTCCGCCGACGCTCGAGCAGCAAGAGTCCTTCATGAGCGATCCTTCCCGCGAGGCCTTGGAAAAACTCGTGGACGACTTGCTCGCCTCGCGGGCGTTCGCCGAACGGTGGGCCCGGCACTGGCTCGACATCACCCGCTACGCCGATTCCTCCGGTGGCGGCCGTGCGATCCCGCTCACCGACGCCTGGCGCTTCCGCGATTACGTCGTCGACGCCTTCCACCAGGATCTCCCGCTCGATCAGCTCATCCGTGAACATCTCGCCGGCGATTTGCTCCCGGCCAGTTCCAAAGACGAGCGCATTCGCCAGCTCACCGGCACGGGATTCCTGGTTCTCGGTCCCCACAATTATGAAAACCAGGACAAAGACATGCTCGACCTGGAGATTGCTGACGAGCAACTCGACACCATCGGACGGGCCTTCCTCGGAATGACCATCGGCTGCGCACGCTGCCACGACCACATGTTCGATCCGATCCCTGCACGGGATTACTACGCCATGGCCGGCATTTTTCTCAGCACGAAGTCGGTCCAGCATTCGAACGTGTCACGCTGGCACCAGGCCGAACTTCCCCCGCCTCCCAAGCTGGCGGCTCGCATCACAGCTTTCCGCGAACAGGAACAAGCCCTGGTCGAACGCATCGAAACGTTGCGCGATCTTGCCGGAGAAAAGGATGCGCCAAACGAAACGGCCAAAGAAGAACTGAAGAAGAAGGAAGCCGCTCTGAAAGAGCTGCGTAAGAAAAAGCCCGAACCACCCGCGGTCATGGCGGTGGCCGACCACTCCAAGCCTTCGGACACCCCTCTCCGTGTCCGTGGCATGCCTAGAAACCTCGGAGAGGTCGTGCCTCGGGGATTTCTCAGCGCTGTTCATCTCGGTCACGAAACACCGGCCATCGAAAACGGCAGCGGCCGGCTCGAATTCGCCCAGTGGATTACCCATGCCGGTCACCCCCTGACACCACGTGTCTTGGCCAACCGGATCTGGCTCAAACTCTTCGGCGAAGGGCTCGTCCCCACACCCGACAATTTCGGAACGACCGGCGAACCGCCCACCCATCCTGAATTGCTCGACTGGCTCTCCCGGCGCCTCCTCGATTCCGGCTGGTCGGCGAAATCGCTGATCCGGGAACTCGTGTTGACCGATGCTTACGCGCTCGCCACCAATCCCTCCCCCGGTGTTCGTCAAGCGGCTGAGGCCATCGATCTGGAAAATCGGCTGCTCTGGCGCTCCCACCTTCGCCCCGTCGACGCCGAGGCGCTTCGCGATGCCATGCTGCTCATCAGTGACACCCTCGAGCCCTCGACCGGTGGACCCGTGCTCCCTGAAAATTTCAAAAGCGAGTTCCAGCACCGCTTCACCACCAAAAAACGCAGCCTCTACGTACCGGCCTTCCGGAACGCCACCTATGACCTGTTCCAGGTCTTCAATGCCGCTAACCCAAATTTCGTCGTCGGCAAACGGCCCCGGACCGTCGTGCCCACCCAGTCGCTCTACCTTCGAAACAGCCCCTTCGTTCAGGAAACCGCTGCAGCTGCCGCCGATCGTGTGCTGAAGTTCGAAGCGGCCTCCGACGAAGCGCGCATCGATCTGGCCTTTCGCTTGTGCCTGGGTCGCCTTCCATCGGAAACCGAGCGCACTCTGGCCCTGGATCTCCTCCGCGCCGAAGGCGATACCGCTACAGAAAACCGCGTGGAGGCGTGGAACTCCCTCATTTGCGGGCTTTTCGCTTGCGTTGATTTTCGATTTTTGCCCTGAATTAAGCGCCACCATGACCTCGATGCCCGATCCCAATGCCCAGTTGAGCCTCTCCCGTCGCCGGATGCTCTTCTCTTCCGCCTGCGGCTTCGGCTCCCTTGCCCTCCAAGGCATGCTTGCGGGCGCTCAACAGCCACATGTCGCGCCGAAAGCCAAACGCGTCATCTTCCTCTTCATGCAGGGCGGGCCCAGCCAAGTCGACACGTTCGACTTCAAACCCGAACTCGTCCGCCATCACGATAAGAAGGTCGATTTCCTCGTGCCGCGCTCCCGGAAAGTCGAGCAGCGAAACGTGCTGAAGCCCCTCTGGGATTTCGGGCAATTCGGCGAGAGCGGTCATCACGTTTCGACCCTCTTTCCCCATCTCACCCGCCACATCGACGACCTCTGCTTCATCAAGAGCATGTACACCGAAGGAGTGGCGCACGGTCCTGCGACCCTGTTCCTCCACACCGGCGCCACGGCCTTGGTCCGGCCTTCAGTGGGCGCTTGGATCAGCTACGGTTTGGGTTCGGCCAACCACAACCTTCCCGCTTTCGTCACGATCAATCCCCCGGCCAACAAAGGAGGTCCGCGAAACTACTCGAATGCCTTCCTCCCCGCCAGCCATCAGGCCACGGTCCTCGGCCAGCCCGGAAATCCGAACGCCCATCCCGAGATCCGGCACATCCGCAGTTCCGTGCCCCCCGCCACGGCCAAAAGTCGCCACGATTTCCTTCGCCAGCTGAACGCCGCCCAGATCGCTTCCCATCCCCATCCCTCCCTCGATGGAGTGGTCGATGCCATGGAACTCTCCTGGCGAATGCAGTCGCACTCGGTCAATCTCGTGAACCCCGATCGCGAGTCTGCCGACACCCGCGAACTCTACGGCATCGGGCAAAAGGAAACGGATGGATTCGGCCGGCAATGTCTCGCCGCCCGTCAATTGGCGGAACAGGACGTCCGCTTCATCCAGATCAGCCACTGCGACAACTCCAGCACCCCCGTTTGGGACCAGCACAACAACATGCCAAGGCATGAGAAACTGGCCGCCCAGGTTGACCTCCCGATTTCCGGACTGTTGACCGATCTCAAACAGCGTGGCCTCCTCGAAGACACCCTCGTTTGGTGGGGAGGCGAGTTCGGCCGAACCCCGTTCTCACAAAACAAGGACGGCCGGGATCACAACCCTCGCGGCTTCACCGTCTGGCTGGCCGGCGGAGGCGTGAAACCGGGTTACAGCCACGGCGAAACGGACGAATTCGGCTTCCGAGCCATCCAGGACAAGGTTCACATGCACGACCTCCACGCCACCATCCTCCATCTTCTCGGCCTGGATCACGAAGCTCTCACCTACCGCTGGGCGGGCCGCGACTTCCGCCTGACCGACGTCCACGGACACGTCGTCCAGTCGATCATCGCTTGATTCACGGCCCCTGACCGCTGCTCTCAATCACCCGGTTTCCCAGCTCGGCCCCTTTTCTTCTTCGGCGACGCCAAGCTAACGAATTCCACGCCGCCCGGCGGGCACGTCCCAGCTTCCCCGCTCTTGGAAAGGCCCACCGTCGCTCTCTCTCGAGGCTTTGAGGGCGGTTCCGGCCGCTTCTCCGCTCGCATTGCGCGTCCGAGGAACAGCGATCGCGACCACGTGAGGTAAGCGAGCCAGAACCCCAGAAGCCCTAGCACGCCTGCCGTAGCCCACGGCCAAAACGAGTGCTGGACCAGGAACCAAACCGTGTCCCAGTTCACGTCGCGTTCCCGCACGGGGCCTCCGGTTCCTCCGCTGCTTCTTGGGCCCATCGACGCCGCGCCCGGACCGCCGCCGTTCCCCAGATCAAGGCGCCGGCCAGGAAGCCCGCGACAAAGCCCGCCAGCCCCAGCAGTAGGCTCGCGGTCACCTGATGGACCCAGTAGTAGGTGGCAGCTTCACTCATCCCAGTCGTGTGCGCGTCAAATCAACCTGCGTGCCCCCTACTGCGATCCCTGGCCGGGCACCAGGACGATCTCCACTCGCCGGTCCTTCTTCCAAACCGACTCCGATGATCCCTTCCGCGCTTCGCTTTCCCCGACACCGATGAACCTTAGCCGGTCCGTCGAAATCCCTTGTCGTCCCAGCTGACGAAACACTTCTTTCGCCCTGAGCCGGCTGAGGATTTGGTTGGCCTCGGCGTCGCCCCGGACATCGGCAAAGCCCTTGATCAGCACCGGCCCGCTGGAGCCGTCCAAGGCCTGAATCGCCTCGGCAGCCCGGCGAACCTGCTCCTGCCCGTCCAGGTTGATGTAGGTGCTGCCCGTCCGGTAAAAGATGGTGAAAACTTCCGACGCCACGTCTTCCGGAAGCGGCTCCGGCCTGGCGGACACCCGAAGTTGATCCTGGATCTCAACCCCTTCCGGTGCCACCGACGCCAATTTCGACAGGAGTTGATCTCTCGAGGCCTCCGACACCGCGGTCCCCTCGAGCAGCAACCGCTGGCTGCCCTCCACCCGAAGCGTCCCCTCTTCGATTCCCTGCCTCAGCTGCGGCAAGGTCCCCATCAGCCCCTCCAGCCAAGGCAGCGCTTTCCGGTCCGCCCCAACGTCGACGCCCTCCGTCCCGGCCTTCCCTTTCCAAACCGCTTTCATCGCGTCCCTCAGCACCTCCCGTTCCTTCTCAAACCCGAGTGTCCCTTCCACGCTCCCTCCATCACTCGCCACCCGCACCGCCAAGACCGGTTCCAGGGTCCTTGGCACCGCCGGTGGGTCTGGCATGGCCATCTGAGGGTCGACCACCAATTCGTCGATCAAAGTCGCTCCTTCCGGTAGCAGCCCGCCGGCTCTTTCCAGCAACGCCACCTTGCCCGCTTCCCGCCTGACCTTCCCAGCCAAGCGCAAACTCTGCGATAGCCAATGCACCTCCCCCTCGTCCGTGGATTGCGCGAACTCTGCGACGAAATCCGCCATGCCATCCGGCCACTGCGGCCTCCGCACGTCGGCGTCCACCCGCAGTTCGTTCTCGAGCGCCGTCAGCCCGGCCGCCTCCAGCGAAGCCTCCAACGCCTCGATGGCTTCCTCCGTCGGCAGTTTACCCCGGACCTCCAACGCTTCGCCCGTATCGAGGAAAACCACGTCGGCCGGAAGCGACGGCTCGACGGAAAGCGCCACCTCCAGATCGCCTCCATCACCCAACCAGCTTCGGCTCAGGGCCTCCAACGCGCTTCGATTCGCCGCACGATCGACCCGGCCCCGCAAAACCACCCTCTGCTCTTCCACCTCCAGCGTCCCGTCGATGGCGGAGCGCACCCACGTCTCGAGCAGATCCATCGGAATGTCTTCCGTGCCGAACGGCCTCACGGCCGGAGAAACCTCGAGCTCCCCGCGCGCCCAATCGAGACCACGCTCCGCGGCTCGATCCCGTAGGGCCGCCAGCCCCTCCGCAACGGCCAACCGGCCGCTCACCGACAGGGTTCCCTCCTCGAGCGCGAGCCGAAGACTCGGGGCCAAATCGGGGACGAGTTCGAGTTCGTCCAGCACTTCAAAGTCATCGCCCAGGTGCCGTTGAATCAGCGTTCTGCCCCAGTCCGTTCCCAGGCTTGCCGGAAGCTGTCCCGCCAATCGAATCGTCGAAGCCTCCAGCTCAAATCGCCCCCCTTCCACCGTTCCGAAGTAGGCCGGAAAAAATTCGTCGAGGCCAGAAAACCAACCCGCCTCTTCAACCGCCGGATCGACTTCGACTTCAGGCGTCACCGTCCCATCCACCACCTCTTCGAGGGCAGCGACCAGTTCTTCCACCGCGTCGGCACTCCCAAGCCGCCCTCCAAGCACCAGCCCGTCCCCTTCAACGCCCACGTTCAATCGCACGGGCTTCGTTTCCGGTTCCGGCTCCTCGGAAGAGGGGTCCAGTCGCACAACCGGCAATCCCTCGAGCGGCCCGGCTTCTTCGATTCGGATTCGCCCGACCGGCAAGGCCTCCCTCACACGCGCCGCGGCCTCATCGGTCCCTCCGGCCAGTCTCCCGTCGAGGTGATCGAACTCCAATCCCAGATCCTCGTCGCCCAAGACCCTGCCCGCGGCCTCGCCCAGCAACGCCTGCTGCCCGTCCAAGCGTAGTTGAAAGGACAACCACGCGTGAAGGCCAACCGCCAACAGCGCCAAAAAAACAACCAAGACTCTCATCGCCAGACGATCCCGCTGGAATTCGTTGTAATTCTCGAACAGACTGAAGGATATGGCAACCGGTGGAATCCGCCCCACCTTCGCCCTCCCGCTCCGCTGCTATGCCCTCTTTCGCGCTCATTGCCGATCCCCATCTACCGGAAGATCCCGGCCGGGTCCTTCACGGCAGCCAGCCGTCGGTCCATTTCGACGAGGTGGTCACCCAAATCGTCCGCCAGTCCGTCGATCGCGTGTTCATCCTGGGCGACTGCGCCGCGGACGAAGGCCTGCCGGGGGACTACGCCGCCCTCGTCGAAAAACTGGCTCCGGTTCTCGAACGGAACATTCCCGTCCACGCCATCCCCGGAAACCACGATCGCCCGGATCACCTGGCCGACGCCCTCGCCGCTGCTTGGATTCGCCCGGACTGGTCCGGCCTCCCGGCGCGCGTCGAAATGACCGAAGCCGACTGGCTGCTCCTCGACACCTCACTGCCCGAAGGTGAGGTCGCTGGTGAGGTTGCCGAAAACGATTTCTGCTGGCTCGACCAGAACCTCCGCCCGGGTCATCCCTCCATCCTGCTCGGGCATCATCACCCCGAAAGCCCGGATCGGCCTGAAGTCGACCCCGGCATCGGACTGCGAAACTCCTCCCGGTTCATCGAATGGCTCGACCAATGCCCCACCGCGTCAGCCTCCGTGTTTGGACACACGCACCGCTGGCACGTCGGCCGCTCCCCCAGCGGCGTCTGCCTCGTCAATCTCCCGGCAGCCGGCTTTGCTTTTGATCCCCACGAACCGGTCGGCTGGGTCTTGGGCGAACTCGATACCGATTCCCTCCATCTCCTCATCCAGACCGTCACAGGCTCACCCCGCCCACGCCGCAGCCGCTTCCGCATCCCTCTCCGAAGGGGCTGATCTCCAGGGCCCGAAGAGTCCCCCCCGCCCACTGAAGTGTCACCACTTCAGCTACTCACGTAGCCGGATTCGTAAGAATTCGGACTTTTCTTCTCGCGCCCCCCCGCCCTCTGGAATGTCACCACTTCAGCTACTGCAAGAAGAGAGCGTCACACCGGCTGGAAGCCTCTTACTTCCCCCACTTCGCGTGCCAGTCCCGGAAGACAAGGAGTGAGCTTCATGAACGAAAGGAGTCCGTAAAGAATGGCACGCAGTTTAGGCGCGACCGTTTTGCTCTCCGAGTGTCGATTCTTGATCTCAGAAGTGAACTGGGAAAGTGCATCCGCGCTCGATGAAACAGCCACCCCGTCCGCCTCACGCACCGGGCGGATGCGAAAAGTCGACTCGTAGAATCGTGGAATCCTCCACGTCCGGTTCGACGGCGGGAAATTCGACGGTCTCCGTTTCTTCGGGAGGCTCGATCCTCGCCAGTCGTGCCACCAACTCTTCGACCTCGTCCAAATCGAAGGGTTTCTGCAGACGGCCCTGGAACCCGAAAGCTCCGCCATCGCTCATCGCACGGTCCGACCCATCGCCACTGAGCGCCACGCAAACCGCTTCCGGATCCAGATCCAGTAGGGCCGCGCACGTCTCCGCACCACCGATTCCACCGGGAATCTGTAGGTCGAGAAACACCACGTGAAACGGATCGCCCGTCCGAAGACCGTCCGCATAATAGGAACAGGCTTCCATTCCATCGCGGCAGGTCATCACCCGGTGCCCCAGCGACTCCAACGCGCGCTGCAGCACGGTCGCCACGTCGGGTTGATCGTCCATGACCAGCACGCGAGCGACCCCATGCGGCTCGATCGGAGGCTCCAATGCGCCGATCGAAGCCGCGGACACGTCGCCGAAGGAAGGCAGGTAAAGTTTGAGCCGAACACCTCCGCGTTCAGACGCTTCCGCCGTGAGCGCCCCCCCTTGCCGCCGGACGAGCGCCCAAACCGTGGCGAGCGTGAGCCCCGCGCTGCCACCGCCAGGCGAGGTGTAGGGATGAAACAGCCGGGGGACTTCATCCGCCAAAAAAGCGCCGCCCGTCAGCTCGAACGTGATCTTCACGTAGCTTCCCGCCAGAAGCGCCGGGCTGGCCGTGGAGGTTTCGTAGTTTTCCCCCAAAACCCGGATCTGCCCGTTCGGCGGGAGCGAAGAGGCAGCGAATGCCCCAAGTTGATAAAAGATTTGCCCGAGCTGCGCCGGGTCCGCCCTCACGGCCAGCAGTTCGTCATCGAATTGGAACGACCGTTCCACCGAGGTTTCCTGCAGGGTCATCGTCCAGGCATCCTCGATCATTCCGGCGCACGAGCATGCCGATGGCTCTCCCGGTTCGCCCGCGCCGAACTCGAGGAGATCACGCGTCAAGAGGCGCGTCCGGAGTGCGCTCTTGCAGGCCGATTCCAGCAGGTCCGCCGGCACCTGCCCACGGTGCCGCTGCGCCTCAAGCGCCAAATGGAGATTCCCGAGAATCCCCGTGAGCAGGTTGTTCAACTCGTGCGCCATCCCCAGGCTCATGTCCTCCAGCGCGTCGAAGATTCGCTCCTGCGTCTGGTGCTCCGCCGCCAGCCCGGGTTCGATCACCGGGCTGACCTGCAGCATCAAATAGGGTTCGCCGTCCAACTCCAAGCGATCGGCCGACACATCCGTCAAAAACCGCTCGCCCCGCAGCCCCAGTGCCTCAACCGACGCCCCGTGATGCTCACGATTCCCATTCTGAAGCCAGGCCAGGAATTCGAACCGGGCCGAAAAGAGGTCCCTCAAATTGCGCCCAACCATCCCGCCCGAAGGCGCTCCCCACAGATCCTCCGCCCGGTGCGTCACATACTCCACCCACCCGGCCGAGTCACTCACGAGGATCGCATCCCGGCATTGCTCCAGGAGCGCCCGCATGATCTTTGGCGAGCGGGCCACCGCTTTGCGTGGCGACCCGGGAAGACGTCTTTTGCGCTGAGCCGTTCTCATCGTCTCTCGAAGGTGGAGTTCTGCCCGAAACCTCGTTCAGCGTACGGGAAAGGCTTCATCGAAACGGCCGTCGCCAGTCGTCTTGAGGGCTTGAAGCCAACGGTCGGCCGCTTCTCGCTCATGAAAGATGGTCTGCGTGACCAGGCGAAAAGGCGCGTCCTCCGGCCGTGCCCCCTTCAGAATCAGCGTGCTCATTCCCTCCCGCTTCAGTTCGTGCTGATCAGCTTCCAAACGCGCCAAATGCCTGTAAGCGGCCAGCTGGATTCTCCAAGGCCCCTCGATCTCCGTTCGGGAAGTTCCCGCAGTTTGGGCTGAAACCGCGAGAAGCTTGGAAGAATCCCCAGGGGGAGCGGGCGTCCTTTTCACCCTTTCCACCTTGATCATCGGAGCCACGATGGCCGCCAAAGATTCACCCGGCGCGATCCCGAGCCGGCGTCCCGCCTCCCGGGAAATCCGGACGCCCCTCTCTCGTTCCCCCGTCCGGTCGTTGATCCGGACCACGACGCGCGCCCGTCCGTCAAGCCTTGCGATTTCCAGAAGGCTTCCAAAGGCGAGCGAAGGATGCGCGGCGGAGAGGGTTTCGGGCCGGTAAAGCTCACCCGATGCCGTATAGCCGCGGAAGCCGGGCCGGTAAACCGAGACGACCGCCTGACTACCGGCCGAGGCGATACCGGTCGAGAGAAGGAGAAAGAAGAGAAGGGGAAAGTGAGCGGACCGGAGGAGGAAGAGTTGGGGAGGACGAGGCATGGGGATGAGGCAAGAAAAGCTTCAAAAGCATAAACTATATGGAAATATTATACAAATTAGATTTTCCGCAGTTCTGAACTTTCAAAGGGTCCTAGAAAACCGATCTACTTATGAGCCTGCACCCATAAACGCAAGAACGTATAGAAATTACTTTAAATTATGAAAATTATAAGATATCCTTCGTCAATACCTTCCAACTCAACCGACTTATGTCCCCTATTCCACATCATCCATCCGCCTCCAAGGCCATCTCCATGTTGGAGGCTTTGGTCGTCGTTGTCGGAATCGCGGCCATCGCCATCGTTGCGCTGCCCGTCGCTTCCAACCTCTCGCGCTCGGCTTCCGAGTCCAAACTCCAGTCCGACGTCGCCAGCGTCAATCAGGCCATCCAGGTCTACCGCGCCAACGGCGGCAGCCTCGACGGCATCTCCGCTCCAAACGCGGTTCTAAGTAAGCTCAAAACGGCCAACGCAAACTCGACCACCTACGCAGGTCTTCGAGGTTCCGTCATCGACAAACGGCTTCAAGCCGTCCTCCAAACCGAGCAAGAAGCCGCTTCCGGTCTTCCCCGAGCCATTTGGAATGCTTCGGAGGATCGATTCGATATCGCTTCCACCGGTTCAGGCGGGGTGGCCCGGTTCCAGATCAACGAAGATCTAGCCACCGTGGATTTCGGCAGCGAAGTCCGCGAGGAAGAAACCTTCGATTACAACGGCGGCGATGGCTGGGTCTGGGCCTTCGACGAAAACGGCACCCCCGTTCCCCGGCAGGTGCCCACCCTCGTGGCCGTGGCGGGAACCCTCGGCAACGACGGCGGAACCGGCAGCGGTTCGCCAGGCGGTTTGGCCGGCGGATCCGGAGGAGATGATGACGACTCCGAGAATCCGGGGGCGACCAAACTCCTTCCTCCAGAGTTTTCCTTGCCCACGGGCAACTATCCTCTGGTCGACTTCGATCTCGAATTGACCCTGTCCAATCCCAACGATCCTCAAGAATCGTACATCTTCTACCGCCGAGGACGAGACAGTCAGTTTGTTCCCTATTACGGCCAAGCCATCGAAGTGTCGCTGAACGAGCGGGTTTACGCTTACGTGAAGAGCCTGAACCTCGCTAGCTATACCGATAGCGATGTGAAGGGAGAGCACTTCGACGGTGCCCCGGTCGATTTGGAACTCGAGCTGGCTTCCTCCCAGACCTCCTTCACCTATTTCGAACTCACCGACGCGGATCCTTACGCCATTGCCTCGGTTGCCAACCTCGATGAGGTGCCCGAAGAAATGCGTTCCGGCATCGAAATCGGTTGGGTCTACGACGAGCGTTCGCCCCTGGACGGTGAAACGGGAACCGAACTGGCGGGCCAGCCCATCCCGGTCCAAGCCGGCTCGTGGAACGGCCAGCCTTCAGCGACCCTCACGGCCGCTGTTTCAGGCACGGGCAACTACATTCGCGAATCGGGCGAGGAAACCCTCAATTTCACCGCTTCCCAGCTTGCGTTGGAGAGTCCGTCCATCGGCGTGACCCAAGCCGCCCCGGGCAGCTTCGATGTCACGATGGAACTCACCGGACGTTATCCGGCGGGAACCGCCATCTACTACACATTGGATGGCTCCAACCCCGGTAGAGACCCAAATACCGGCGAGGTCGACGGCATCCTGTATGAAGGCACCTTCAGTCTGACGCTCGATTCCGAAACGACCGTCACGGAATCCGACGAAGACCAACCCGAGGAAGGATCGGGCGGCCCGGTCGAAATCCAGCAGGTCGTCATGCAAGTTGGCGGAAACGAGGTCGTGCAAGACGAAGACGTCCGCGGCAAGCACGTGAACGATTCGTCGACGGCTGGAGTCGAGTTGAAGAGCCTCACGATCGCCCAAGACGGAGAGACCCTCGAAGTCAATCACCTCAACGTCTTGGAGGTGGCGATCACCGACATCAACTACCCGGATAACTCACAGGATGTGTCGGTTTGGAGCGGCGGCCAGCAGCAGGCAGCCGCCGGAGATGAGGAATTCCGGGACGAACTTGGCCAAGCGCTCAGCTCGCCCGATCTCCGCTACTATCTCAACTACGGGAAGCCCAAACGGAAGAATCCGGAGAACTTCTTCCATTTTGATATGTCCTTTGCTCCGATCTACAACACCGACTTCCTGGTCGTGGGTGAACGGAACGGGAATAGCACGTTCGCTCTGACCCCTCTGGACGGCGATGGTCAAGTGATCCCGGGTTCGAGCACGGTCGAATTTGATTCCTATCAATGGAACACGGGTTACGCTCCGAACGATTACGGGAATCAGCCCTTCTTCCTGGACGTCGTCGATGTTCAAGAGTTTGGCGTCGATACCCGCACGACACCGATCCGCGGATTCCGTGTCACAAATACCGACGGTGCGGACATCAAATTCTACACGATCAGCGACACGCCGTTCGAAGGGCGGACTGAAGAGCTGACCCGTTATGATTCGACCCTCGTCACCGCAGCGGCCTTCCCTCCCGCCGGACTCGACATCTGGTTCGAACCGAGTGCGCCTGCTTCCTACGAAGTCCGCGATCAGAGCGAGGAAGTCACCGTTCACTTCACCCAGCTATCCAGCTCCGCCGGTTACCTCAATGAAGCCTCCATCTTCATCAATGACGAAGCCTACGACTTCGGAAACAGCGACATGGGCGCCGGCTACAGCTTCTCCGTGGATATCTTGGTGAACCCGTTCGTCACCAACCGGTTCGACCTGGCGATCGACACCTGGGTGCGCTGGGGATCGAACATGGCCTCGGATCCCGTGCGCGGTCTCGATACCCGTAACGGCGGCGATTTCGACCTCATCGATGACGACGACTCCTTCTACGGACCCTCGCAGAATACCGGCAAAATCAAGGATCTCAGTTACGACAGTCAGGTTCACCTGATCGTGGGGTATGAGGATCTTCTGGCGGTCGGTCACAACCCGGATTGGGATTACGACGACTTCCTGTTCGAAATCCGCGCCGACCAACCCTTCAACTTCAGCCTCGGGGGATTCGTTTCGGGCAGTTTCTCCCAAAACACCGGAAGTCAGGGTAGCGGGAGCAACAATTCGGGCTCCGGGAACTCCGGCAGCACAGTCGGAAACGGCAGCTCCGGAGGCAGTAATAACGGCCACGGCAACGGCGGCGGTAGCCAGAGCAACAATGGCCACGGTAACAACATCGACGGCGTCGATTCCAGTAATCCAGGCCAAGGCGTCGGCGGCCCCACCGGAGCTAACAACAGCGGAAACGATCCCTCTCAGGGCTTCGATGACGAGCGTGGCTCGAACGGGGGTGGCAACTCCGGCAACGGCAATGGAAATTAAAACGGCCGGGGAAATCGCTGAGCGGCTTTCTCAAATACAACGCCACTTCAAAGACCAGCCGGTTCGCCGGCTGGTCTTTCCTTTTGCCGCCATGGCCCTTCCGAAAGACACCCCCTGAATGCCTACCCCTTTTCCCCCTCCTCGGCACTGGCCTTCGGCGCCGCATGGGCCGCCAACATGTCGTCCAGCTCCAGACCCGTCATCTGATTCAGCCGCCGGATCACCCACCAGAAAATCCCGACCGTCATCACCATGATCGGAAGCGCAATCACCGGAAACTGGAGCCCAGTGAGCTTCCCGAGTTCCGCGACGAATGCTTCCGTGCCCGGCTCCGCCTTCAAAATCGCCCGCGCGAGAAAGAAATTCAGCGCCGCGCTGACCAGCATCGTGATGGCGTAAAGCTGCGACGTCCGCACCATCAGGGGCCGCAGCTGCCCCGCCTGATCGCGCTCGGCGAGAGATTCATTGATTCGATGGATATCAAAGAGCTGCGGGCTCAAGAGAAATCGCTCGATGAGCGGAAGTTCCCACCGTGCCGACCAAAGAATCACGATACCGAACAAGAGAGGCAGCGCCGCCTCCGAACACGCGATCCAAACCGCGTTCGCTTCGAGCAGCCCGAAAATTCCCTTCGCAAGCACCGCCACCAACCCCAGAATCGAGAAGAGGTTGATCTCGCGCCGCTTCACGTAGTCATACACTCCGTAGCCGAGCGGAAAAGCCAGCCCGAGGACCAGCGCCCATTGCGGCCCCAAACGGTCTTCCGGACTCAGCTGCATCAGAATCACCGTCGGCAGCGCCAGGTTGAACAGCAGGCTCAGCCACACGTTCTCACGCGGTGGGGGGATCGCTTCGGTCTCACTCACGGCGCGCATGCTAGCACCTGCCGCGCCGGGCTCAAGCTCCCCGTCGAAACCAGGTGAGCGCACGCGCCGGCCAAAACCCGATTGAAGAACCGTCACCTGCCCGCATTTTCTGCCCATGCTCACGGTCCACCAGGTCGAAAAGGGATTCGGCGGCCGAATCCTCTTCGCCAACGCCAATCTCCAGGTCAATCTCCGCGATCGAATCGGCTTGGTTGGGCCGAACGGCGCAGGCAAGACGACCCTTTTCTCACTCATCCGCGGCGACGACACCCCGGACGCCGGCACCGTGACCATGGAAAAGCGCTCCACCCTGGGCTTCCTCCCCCAGGAAAGCGCACCCGCCGGAAACGAAACGGTCATGGAGGTCGCCACGGCGGTCAGTGCGGAGATGGAGGTCCTCCGCGACACCATCGCCCGGCACGAAGCCGGTGGTGCAATGGACGGGGAAGAATTCGCCGAAGCGCAGGCCCGCTTCGATGAACTCGGTGGCTATCACCTGGAACCGAAAGCCAAACGAATCCTCGCCGGGCTGGCGTTCCGTGAGTCCGATTTCCACCGTCCACTTCGGGAACTGAGCGGCGGATGGGTCATGCGCGCTCACTTGGCCCGCCTTCTCGTTCAGGAACCGGACCTCCTGATGCTCGACGAGCCCACCAACCACCTCGACCTCCACTCCCTTCAGTGGTTCCAGAACTACCTCAAAGGCTATCCGGGCGCCATCCTGATGATTTCCCACGACCGCGAGTTCCTCAACACGCTCTGCGACTCGATCGTGCACATCTTCAACGGCACGCTTCACCGCTACCGTGGAAACTACGATCGTTTCCTGCTTCAAAAGGCGGAACGCGAAGAGCAGGCTTGGGCCGCCTACCGCGCGCAACAGACCGAAATCAACCGCATCGAGGACTTCATCCGGCGTTTCCGCGCCAAAGCCACCAAGGCGTCTCAGGTCCAAAGCCGCATCAAACAACTCGAGAAAATGGAACGTCTTTCGCCGCCCGTCACGACCGAGTCCACCGTGAATTTCAAGATCCCCCAGCCTCCAAAGAGCGGACAGAGGGTGATGGATCTCGTCGGGATCCACCAAGCTTATGGAGCGACGAAAGTTTACGAGGGTCTCGATTTCGAGGCCGAACGGGGAGATCGCATCGTCTTGGTCGGCCCCAACGGCGCCGGTAAATCGACTCTCCTCAAGCTCCTCGCCGGCGAAATCGAGTTTCAAGCGGGCGAACGCAAAGCCGGCTTGAACGTGACCATCGGATACTACGCCCAGTATCGCTCACTCATGCTCCAGGGAAATCGCAGCGTGCTCGACGAAGCCCTCGCCACCCCCGATCGGCGGGGCACCGAACAGGAGGTCCGGACCCTGCTGGGATGTTTCCTTTTCCGGGGCGACGATGTGTTCAAAAGCGTCAGCGTTCTCAGCGGCGGCGAAAAAGGCCGCCTGGCCCTCGTCAAAATCCTCCTGAACCCTCCCAATCTGCTCCTCATGGACGAGCCGACGACCCACCTCGACATGGCCAGCATCGACGCCCTCACCTATGCGCTCGATCAATTCCAAGGGACGCTCATCTTCATCAGTCACGACGTCTATTTTATCCGGAAGATGGCCACCCAGGTCGTGCACATCGACGCTGGAAAGCTCACGCGCTACGCCGGGGATTACGATTACTACCTGGAGAAGTCGGGAGCGGTGTCCGCAAAGGCCGCTCTCACGGCTGGATCCGGTCCGGATCCCCATCCGTCCGCCCGCAGCCCGAAAACCCCGTCTGCTCAGAGCGGGAGCGGTCGCAAATCCAAGGAACAAAAGCGTCGCGAGGCCGAGGAACGTCAGCGTGTGGCCCAGGACCGCCGGAAGCTTCAGACGCAAATCGAGCAGACCGAACAGCGCATCTCAACTCTCGAGGCCCGGCAACACGAACTCAGCGCCGAACTCGACGACCCCGCCCTATACCGGGCCGATGCAAACCGGGTCGTGGCCCTCAATCGGGAGCTTTCCGAACTGAGCCAGAAGCTCGAGGAGGCGCACCGGCAATGGGAGGAATTGGCCACGCAGCTGGAGGCGTTGGTGGCCTGAAAGGCGAAGGCATCACACGCTCGCGCACGGAGGGGCAACGCCCGCTGGGAGGAGAATAGGAGTCCAGGTGGCCAACCGCTCTCTCCCAGTGACGGCTCGTTCAGGGCTCGCGGACCTTCACTTTGTAGCCATCCAGGGAAACCTCGAACGTGGAGTCGGGAACGTGAACGTCCCGGGCCACCTTGTCGAAGGTGGTTTCCATCTCGGAACCGTCCTTCAGCTCCAACATGAAGCGTCGCATCGATTGATCCGGCCCAATTTCGATGGTGATCGTTTTCACGCCCCGCGCCATTTTCCGTTTCACGGGCTTCAGTTTCACCACGTGCGATCGCCCTTCACGGTTCAGGCTGAGGACTTCGAAACTCTCCTGAAATGACTCCCAGGTCTGCGGAAACGTCATGGCCATGAACCTCGCCACGCGACCCTCCTCCTCGGATGTGTCCGTCACCTCCGCCTTCTTCTTCTCGATGTCGAGCACGGTGAGATTTGTCCCCGAATGAACCGCCACCGTTTTCGCCGGCTTCCCCAGTTCCCACCGAAACTGATCCGGAGCTTCATACCAAAACCGGCCCGGCGTGCTCAGTGGCTTCCGCAGCGCACGCATGCTCCGCACCTGGACGAATTCGCCTTCTAACGAACGAACCTCCTTCTGCGCTGAAATCCAATCCTGTAGCGGCCGCAAATCCGTGTTGGCCTCCGAGCGGGCTGCGGCCCCCAACAAAGTCAACAAACACAGGAAACGGGCGAAACGGAGAGCGGGGTAAATCATGGCGGCCATTCGATGAGCCTGTCACTGAAGGCATTCAAAGCGCTTTTGCAAGTTGACGGTCGCCTGGAGCCCATCGATCCGGTCCTGTCCATGCATCCTTTGGTTGGCCGAGCCCTCACCTGGACCAGCGCGCTCGCGCTCGCGGTCATCGTGCCCATCGGGATTCTGCGCATCAGTCTCGATATCGACATCGTCAAACTCCTACCCCCCGGCATTCCCGAAGTTCGAGGGCTGGCAGCCTACATCGAACACTTCACCGAGCCCGATGAGCTTTTTCTGACGATCGAAGCTCCAAACGCCGCCGCCGCCGAAGAAGCGGCCGAATCGCTCGCGGCCCACCTCGAACTCGAACCGGAGCTTGTCAGCCAGGTGAAGTGGCGTTCGGCCTGGGACGAAGATCTGGAGGGACTTTCGGAGATCATCGCCTACGCCATCCTGAACCGCCCCGAGGAGCAGTTTGAAGCATTCGCCGGCAATCTCGCTCCCGGAGCGTCCCAGGAACGACTCGAGGAGACGATCGAGCGCATTTCTTTTGCTCTTTCTCCCGATGAGGCCGTCCTCGGGGCCTACGATGCCTTTGATCTTTTCGGCGCCGCTTTCGGTTCCGACGGCTCTTCACCTCTCGCCGGCTCCAGCGATTTCTCCTCCGAGGAAGGGTCGTTTCGACTCATCGTCGTCTTTTCAAAAGACCGGTACGGCCGCGGCGAATACCGGGACCTGACGGCCTGGACGGCGGAAATCCGTGAATCGATTCGCGAGTGGCGAGCCACCTATCCGGATGGGGAAACCGTTCGCATTCGCCTCACCGGCGAGCCCGCCATCATGACCGAAACCTCGAACGGGATGGAGCGGGATCTCCGGCAGAGCTTTCTGCTCACGCTTTCCCTGATTGCCGTCATCTTCTGGGTTTGGTACCGGCGGCTACTCGCCCTGGGCGCTCTCGTCACCATGCTGGGCCTCATTTTTCTCATCACTCTAGGCATCGCTGGCCTCCTGATCCAGGACCTCACCGTGATGAACGTCGGCTTCGCCTCAATCCTCATCGGACTCAGCGTGGACTACGGCATCCTGGTCTTTCAGGATAGCCTGCGTCACCCAGGGGATGCGCCAGCCGTCCGTCGCCGCTGCCGCCGGGGCATCGTCTGCGCAGGAGCCACGACATCGGTCGCGTTTGCCTCCCTGGCCTTCAGCAGTCTCCCTAGCATCGCGGAACTCGGCTCGCTCGTGGCCATCGGCATCGCGGTCGGTGCCGGCTTGATGCTCACCCTCTTCTCGAGCGTCATGGCCTTCATCAGCCGCAAGTCCCCCCCCGGGGAACCGCCGCGCGTAGCGCTCTTCCACCCGGCTTTTGCCCGCCCTCTCGGGATCGCCGTCATTGCTTTGATCGGCATCGCCACCTGGGAGTTGACCCGGCAAGGGTTCCCGTCCTTCGATTTGAGCGAGGAAGCCACCCGTCCACGCGTCAGCGAGGCCTACGACGCCCTCGACGACATCTATGCCAAGCTCATGGGCGATTCCAAAGGAGGCCTTCTGCTCATCAATGCACCCGACGCCTCCACTTGGGAGGAGCGATGGACTCAGGCGCAGGAGGTCCTTCGGGAAACCCTTCCCGAGGCTGAATATGAATTGTCTCTGGAAGCCGCCGGATTTGTTCCCAAAACAACCTTCCAGGCCGCAAATCTAAAGGGATCGGTTCCGGATCTCCTCGCCGCCGAGAACCGGCTGCGCAGCGAACTCGAAGAGGCGGGTTTCACCGATGAAGCCAGCCTTCTCCTCCGATCCGTCTTCGAGACCTGGCGTCGATGGTCCGGGGCCGAACTCCCGATCGTCCCGCAAACTGACTTGGCGAAACGCATCCTCAGCTACCATCTCAAGACCGGGCCCGGCGAAGAAATCTGGACGCGCACCCCCCTGATTACCGATCCCGATACCTCCCTGGGATCCTTTCTCGAACTCCCAGGAGTGCTTGTGGCCGACTGGGATCGCACGATGCGAGCGCTGCGAGACCGGGTGCCGGCCGAGATGATGCGCCTGCTTGCCGTCCTGGCCGTCCTCGTGCTGATCATGCTCGCGCTCACCTTCCGCCGGTTGAGCGACATCCTCTGGGTGACACTCTCGGTTGGGCTGAGCCTGACGCTTCTGCTCGGGGCCATGCGTTGGCTCGATTGGACATGGAATGCGTTCAACCTTGCCGCCATCCTCCTCACCCTCGGCGCCGGACTGGACTACAGCATCCACATTCTCCTCGGCCTCAGGCGCCATGGCGATGTGGAAACCGTTCAGCGTGACACCGGCCAAGCGCTCTTCGTCTGTGCGCTGTCTTCCGTGGCCGGTTTTGGCTCCCTTTCCTGGGCCAACAACATGGGTTTGGCCAGCCTCGGCCGGGTTTGCGCCCTAGCCCTTTTCTTGAATGCCCTGGTGGCCATCTTCCTGCTGCCCATGCTCTGGCGCCTCGTCCACCGGCCGTCGCCACCGGACCACGCTTCCTCACCCCCGCCCGGCGACTCCCGCTCGTAGTCTCTCGCGATGACCACCAAACACCGCGCTCGACCCGCATTCTCCCCGATCGAAGACGTCGTCGCTGCTCTGGCAAAGGGGGAAATGGTCATCGTCACGGATGACGAGGACCGCGAGAACGAAGGCGATCTCGTGGCCGTCGCATCCACGATTACGCCGGAGCAGGTCAATTTCATGGCCACGCACGGACGCGGCCTCATCTGCGCTCCCATCACCACGGAACGCGCCGAGTCGCTCGGCCTAACTGCCATGGTTCCGAGAAATCGCGAGAGCTTCGGCACGGACTTCACCGTTTCGGTCGATGCTGCCTCAGGCATCACCACGGGAATCAGCGCACACGACCGGGCCGAGACCCTCCGCATCCTGGCCGACCCCCGTTCCGGACCCTCCAGCCTCGTTCAACCCGGTCACATCTTCCCTCTTCAGGCCAAGCCCGGAGGCGTGCTTCGTCGCGCCGGCCATACCGAAGCCGCCATCGATCTCGCCCGGCTCGCCGGCAAAGAACCCGCCGGCGTCATTTGTGAGATCCTCAATCCCGACGGGTCCATGGCGCGGCTCCCCGAACTCGAGGCCTTCGCCCGGACCCATCAGCTCAAGCTTTGCACCATCGAGTCCCTCATCGAATTCCGGCAGGAACGCGAGAAGCTCGTGGAACCGCTTGAAACCCGCACCGTTCAAACCAGCGCGGGCCCTTTTCAGCTCCACGTCTACCGCAGCACCATCGGAGACCGGTTTCACCTGGCCCTGGTCAGGGGGAACATCGATCCCGAGCACCCCGTGCTGGTCCGAGTTCAGCGGGAGAGCCTCATCGAAGACCTGTTCGGCCCCCTCGACCACTCCCCGAAAGGCTCCACCCTCCACCTCGCCCTCGCCCAAATCGCCAAACACGGCAGCGGAGTTCTCATCTACATGCAGCGCGACGCCCACGCCCTCTCCATCCTGGAATCCTTGAAAGCCGCAAAGGGCAACCCGCGAACGCCCATGGACCTCCGCGACTACGGCATGGGTGCCCAGATCCTCTTCGACCTCGGGGTTCGTAAACTGGCCCTCATCTCGAATCATCCGCGCAAAATCGTCGGGCTCGAAGGTCACGGCCTCAGCATCGAAGCCCAGGTCCCCCTCAAAGGCGAAGCCTGACAGCCCCCTCTCCCGCCCTCACGCCGCGACCTGCAACGGCGCTTCGTACGCATATTCGACCGGAAGATGCCGCGCGATCACCCGAAACAGTTCCTCGCGCTTGAACGGCTTCGATAGAAAGTCCGAGGCACCCGCAGCCAGCGCTTTTTCCCGCTGGTCCGCCATGGCGAAAGCCGTCAGTGAAACCACCACCGGCCGGTCCTCGCCCGCTTCATCCAAAATGACTCGCGTCGCTTCCGTTCCCGTCATTACCGGCATGTCCTCGTCCATGAAGATCAAATCCGGCTTCCACTCCCGCCATTGCGCCACCGCTTCGCCCCCGTCATTCGCCACCCTCAACTCGAAGCCCGCTTTGCCGAGCAGTTTCTGCAGCAGGAGTTGATTCATCGGCTGGTCCTCCGCGATGAGGATGCGACAGCTACCGCTTCCGGGTGCCAGGCCGCTCACCGCCCTGCCCCTCTCAGTGTGTCGCGGGGTGATTTCCGCCGCTTCCGCCAGGTCCCAGGTGGCACCGTCTCCTGAGCCCGCGACGGCGATCGAAACGCAGGGAATCTCCACGCTGAACAACGTGCCGAGACCCGGGCGACTCATCACGTGAACGCTCCCGCCCATCATCTCGGTGAAGCCCTTGACGATGGCCAGCCCGAGTCCGGTGCCCTGACGCGAATGCTTGCCAGATTGCGTCTGAACGAATTTCTGGAAGAGATTCGCCACCTCCGTCTCAGGAATACCCACCCCCGTGTCCAGAACTTCGAACGTCAACACCACCGAATCCCCCTCGGAGCTGCCTTCCCCCCCGGACCGTGACGCCACGCGCAGCGAGACGCCTCCTTCTCGCGTGAACTTGATGGCGTTCCCGAGCAGATTGATCAGAATCTGCCGCAGCTTCCCTTTGTCGCACTGAATCCACGCCGGCAAATCCGTCAGGCAAACCAGTTCGAAACTCAGGCCCTTGTTGCGCGCGTTCCGGCCCAGCATCCCGTGAACCGATCGCAGAAGCTGCATCAGATCGAAGCACTCCTGCTCCACCTCCATCTTCCCCGCCTCGATCTTCGAGACATCCAGAATGTCATTGATCACCCCCAGAAGATGCTCGCCACTGCTGTTGATGATCTCCATCGTCTCCCGCTGACGTGAATCGAGCGAGTCATCCAGCGAAAGAATCTCCGAAAACCCGATGATGGCGTTCAGCGGCGTTCTCAATTCGTGGGTCATCTTCGCCAGAAACTCGCTCTTCGCCTGATTCGCGGCGTCCGCCTCCTGCCGAGCCTGTTCCAGCGCCCGCCGTTGCTGCCATTCGCGCTCGCTCAACATGAACTGCGCGACGGCGATGCCCAACTGCCCCGCCACCGAAGCCAACAGCTTGAGGTCGTCCTCCCGAAACCGGCGCTCCCCCGCTTCCACCTGCATCACCAACAGCGCGTTCGGTTCGTCCAGATACGACGTCCGAATCGCCAAGGAGCGCCCGGCAATCCCGCCGAATCCATCCCCTTCCGCCCCGTGCTCAACCCGGACCGGGTTCCCGGTTTCAAGCGCCTCCCGGCAGAAGTCCGGCAGCTTCCCATCGATCGGCAGCTGAATCTTCTCTTCCTCACCCCGGCCACTTTGAGCGAGCAAGTGATGCCCCCCGGTCCCCAAGATTGAAATGAGAAAACAGCGGCTGACCTCGTAGTACTCCACCAGCCGGTCCAAAGCGGCCGTGAAAACTTGCTTTCCATCCATCCCCCGGCTGAACTCCACGCTGTTCCGCTCGAGCAACATGGAAATCTGCAACTGCCGCGCCAGGGCCGCCTCTGCCCGGCCCCGCTCTCCCTCCAGTCGCTCGCGATGGCGCCGCTCCAAGTCCAGCCGGCGCCGCTGAAAGTGCAGGAATCCGAGAAAAACCGCCGCCGCCGTCCCCCCGAGCATCCCACCCTGTGCCAGACGCGTCTGATACCACGGCGGCCGAATCTCCACTCGCAAACGCGCCTGCGCCGTGCCCCAGTTCATCCCGTCAGGTGAGGCTTCCACCACGAAGATGTAGCGCCCCGGAGCCAAACCCGTGTAGAGCCCCTTCCCGTCCTCCCACCCCACGTTCCAGTGCTCCTCCAATCCCTCCATCCGGAAACGGAACTGCGCCCGGTCCTCGTCGGCGTAGTTCAGCGCCCCAAATCGAATCGCAAAGCGCATTTTCGGATCGTGCCGAAGCTTCAGGACGTCGGTCAGCGCCAGCGGCTTCTCCAAAATCCCGCCCGGCGCTGGCTCGATCGGTTGACCGTGGATCTCAAGCCCCTTCAGCACCGGATACGGTGGCTTGGCTGAAACCGGCAGCTGCCCCGGCTTCACCACATTGAATCCACCCGCTCCGCCCGCATACAGCCTCCCAGCCTCATCCTGCATCAAGGCTTTGGGATGAAACACGCCGTCTTGAAGACCGTCCTGGACCCCAAATCGCCGGAAACTCCCCGTCACCGGATCGAAACGAACCACCCCTCTCCCCAGCGTCGCCCAAATCCCGCCCTCTTGGTCCTCCGCCAAGCCGAACACGCTCCAGTCCGGGAGCTGGCTGTTCGCACGATCGTAGCCACGGACCTCCCGGCTCTTCGGATCCAAGGCGCACAAACCACCACCGATCGTCGCCAGCCAAAGCGTCCCGCTCCGATGACTGAAGAGCAAATCCGTGATGTTCTCAGATGGCAGGCTCTCCCCGGGTTCGAGCCCATGAAACGGACGGAGCTCGTCCGATCCAGCCGGAAGCCGCCAGAGTCCGTTGCCCACCGAGGCCACCCACAATTCGCCCGCCACCCCGTCTTCGACATCGTTCACGAACTTGAGCGATACTCCTTGGCTCTCCAGTTTTTCAAATCCGCCGCCCTTCGCGTCGTAGCGCATCAGCCCACGGCCCAGCACACCCACCCATAGCCGTCCGGATCCATCTTCATGAAGCGCCGTCACGGTCCCTTCACCCTCCGCGAAAAACCGCTCCTGCACCCGGCCCTCGGGATCGCAACGCAGCAAACCACGCCCGCGCGTCCCCACCCAAAGCCCCCCATCCCGCGTCTGAAGAACGGCAGAGCAATGCCATCCGAGAGAATCCTTCCCACTCAGTAAGCCTCGCTCCACCTCGCCCGTCGCCGGGTCAAAACGGTCCAGCCCACGCGACGTTCCCACCCAAACCCGCCCGTCGCCGGCCTGCGCAAATCCCAAAACTTCGTCGCTCGACAGCGAAGACTCCCGGCCCGGCCGATGCCGGAAGGCTGGAAACCAATACCGCCCCTTTCGGTGCCAAGAAACGTGCCCAGAGTCCGATCCGGCCCAAATCACACCTCGCAAGTCTTCAAAGAGAACCGTCACCTCGCCCGGAGACAGACTCCCGGCGTTTCCCGGACGATGCCGGTATCGAACGAAGCTTCCCTCCGAATCGCTCCAACTGGCGATTCCCGCGGCGCTGCCTACCCAGACCGTGCCGTCGGTGTCTAGCATCACATCGTGAATGCGCCGCCAGGAAGAGGAAGGATCATCATCCAGAAACCGTTCCCGGACTTCTCCCGAAAAGGCGTCCAGCACGAGCAATCCATCCCCATCCGTTCCAGCCCAAAGTCCCCCGTTCTCATCCACCCGCAGTGCCCGGACCTTGGTCCCGACCCCTCCCAAGCGGACCCAATCGTCTCCCTCGTGACGCCACAGGGCACCTGATTCCGTCCCACACCAGACGCGGGCGCCATCGCCGATCGCCAACGACGTCACCATTTGCCGTGGTCCCCCTTCGAAAATCTCCCATCGCCCGCTCTCCGGATCCCGATAGCTCACCCCATAGCCCGTTCCCGCCCACACCTCACCACGCTCCCCGGCCTTCAGCGAATAAATCGACGGATGCGGCAACATCCCGTGCTCCGACTCCTGAACCCCCACCCGCCACGAGCGTTTCGCTCTTGGATCGAAGGCGATCGCACCGTGCCCGACCGTTCCCAACCAGATCACACCATCAGCCGCCAGCTCCGCGCACAAGAACTCCAAGCCTTCTATCTCCAGGTCCGCCGGAAGCCCAAGATCCGGGTAAGCGATGAGGTGCCCGTCGAATCGCGCCACACCCTTTCGGGTCACGAACCATAGGCTCCCCTGGCGATCCTGAAACACCGCCCGCACGGCCGACGGCTCAAGACCGTCTTCGACGCCGAGATGCGAGAAAACGATCCGATGATCCCACACCTCACGCGGCGAGCCGGAGACATTCGGCGCAACGATGCCCCAAGCCATAAAGGCAAAAAGCAGCCACCACCAGGATTTCACAGGCTTAAAAAACCAAGAAATATAGATTATACAATATATTTCAGCAATTTGTCTGAGTTATTGACAAATCCGTGCGCCTCTTTATTATTGTATTTATGGCTTTTAGAAGAAATGCCCAACGCCAGGTCCTTCTCGCGGCCTTTGGGCTTGGCTTCTGCTTCCTCGCACCCGCGACCCAGGCCGACCCTGATTCCAACCGCGCTCAACTCATCGCCCAACGCCTCGCCGACGATACCGGCGGTCACCCAGAGCAATACCTCAGCTACGCCCGCCGCCTCGCCACCACGCTCGGTGCCCTCGACGACTCCGGAAAGAAGCAGGTCTTCGAGAAAAACCCCGAAGTGATCGAGGAACTGCAATTGGCCTCCGAACTGGATGCCGTCCCCCTTCCCGGCGACCACGCCGCCGGTGACGATCCCGCCGGTGAAAATCCAAACGGAGCCTCCTCCGGAGAAGAGTCTCCGGATGACGAATCGAAATCGCCGGCCGAGGCCCTGCTCGAGTGGATCAAGAACTTCGTGGATCGGCTGAGCCCATGAGAGCGCCCGGTAACCCATCGCGAAACCAGGCCATCAGCCTCACGGAAGTGCTGATCGTCATCGCGGTCATCGGTATCCTCTCCGCCCTGGCTCTCCCCGCCATCGGAAACCTCCACGAAAGCGCTTCGACGACAAAACACCGGAACAACGCACAGCACGTCGCTCAAATCTCAGCCGCCCTCGGCGCTCTCGGTGTGGCGCATGTCCTCCCGGAATCTCTCGGAGGTGTCGAAGCCACCGTCCGCCTCCTCCGCGAGGGCGTGACGGTCACCGAAGGGGCTTTCGCCGGACAACGTTTCGTCATTCGCGCGCTCTCCGACACCGACATCGAAGGCGCCACCCGCTTCCTCGAACTGACCTACGATGTCCATGAAATCCGGTTGGCTTACGCCGGCAGCGACACCTCCGCGCTCGCCGAAATCGCCCAGCTCGCTCCCCTGCTAGCGAGTCTCGAGCCTTGATTTCATCGCTCCATTGTCGACAAAGAATGCTTGATCACCGGTCGCTCTTTAGAGAGTCTTGTCCGCATGGACGGTAATCAGGACCCCAGTCATTCATCCCTCACCCGCCGCGACGCCCTCAAGCAAGGCGGGGCCACGGTAGCCGCCTCGGCCCTGGCAGGCGTCGCGATTCCGCACGTTCACGCCGCCAACGACGATCCCACCATCCGGCTCGCACTCGTCGGTTGCGGTGGGCGCGGCGCCGGTGCCGTCATCAACGCCCTCAACGTCTCTACCGAGCAGGCCCCCATCCGCCTCCACGCCATGGCCGACGTCTTCCGGGATAACCTCGATGGAAAATACGCGGCCCTCTCCAACGCCGAAACCCGGCCGGAAGTCGCCAACAAAGTCGATGTCCCCGAAGAACGAAAGTTCATCGGATTCAACGCCTACCGGGCGGCCATCGACACCCTCAGGCCGGGAGACATCGTGATCCTCACCACACCCCTCGCCTTCCGGTGGGTCCACTTCCGTTACGCCATCGAAAAGGGCGTCAATGTGTTCATGGAAAAGCCGCTCACCGCCGACGGCCCCTCCACCCGCCGCATGTTCGAACTCAACGAGCAAGCCAAGGCCAAAAACCTGAAGGTCGGCGTCGGCCTCATGTGCCGGCACTGCGTGGCCCGCAAAGAACTCCATCAGCGCATCCAGGACGGCGCCATCGGTGAAATCACGATGATGCGCGCCTACCGCATGCAGGGCCCCATCGTGACCTGCTTCTCGCGCCGCAACCCAGGCGATCTCAGCCACCTCATGTATCAAATCAAGCGGTTCCACAGCTTCCTCTGGCTCAGCGGAGGTTCGTACAGCGACTTCTTCATCCACAACATCGATGAATGCTGCTGGATGAAGAACGATTGGCCCGTCGAAGCGCAGGCCATCGGCGGTCGTCACTACCGCGGCGATTACATCGACCAGAACTTCGACAGCTACTCCGTCGAATACACCTTTGGCGACGGCACCAAACTCTTCCTCGACGGTCGAAACGTGACGGGCTGCAAACAAGAGTTCGCCAGCTACGCTCACGGCACCGCTGGCTCCGCCGTCATTTCCGAAAAGGGCCATGCCCCCTCCCGGGCCCGGCTCTACAAAGGCCAAATCATCCACAGCGTGAAATCCCGCCGCGCCCGCCCGGGCGAACCGGCCCCGGCACCCGAGCCACCGCATCCCGACCTCATTTGGGCCTACCCCCAAGTCCCCAGGGAGCCGAACCCCTACGATCTCGAATGGGAGAACCTCATCGACGCCATTCTACGCGACGAGGAGTTCAACGAGGTCGATCGCGCTTTGAAGGCCAGCCTAGTCACGTCCATGGGCCGGATGGCCGCCCACACCGGTCAGGTCATCACCTATGACCAGATTCTCAACCACGAACACGAGTTCAGCCCGAACACGGACCAGCTCACGGTCGATTCCGATTCGCCCCTCATGCCCTTCGAGGATGGCTCTTACCCCGTTCCCGAACCCGGCCGGAAGAAGGATCGTGAGTATTGACCCGGTCGCCCTACCAGATCCCCCAGAGAGCTTGGTTTAAACGCCGTCTCTCTCTTCGCGAGACGGAGTGGAACTTCACCAATCGTCGATCCCCGGTGAAACGAGGATCGGATGCCAGATTCAACTGGCGCCAGATCACTTTTTGCGAAGCTCCCCCGTGTCGAAGTCGAACTCCAGCTCCAACAGTTCCCGCAGCAACCGGGGCTCGCGCTCGAACAGCTCTCGCACGATCCCGATCCGCCGGTTCAGCACTTTCCGCTCCGGGATTGTCATTCGAAACCACGGTTTCTGCTTGGCGATCAACGTGCCTTGGTAGCGCACCGCTGACGCGTCGCCCTCGCGCGATTCCAAACTCAAGAACTCGCGATACATCATCCGCTCCTGAAGCAGGCGCTTCACCCGCTTCTGAGATTCCGCCCCGTCATTCCAGTGAAGCAGTACCACACAGATGGCCATGGCCGCTCCCGAAATTTTCCGGCCGGGCTGTTTGAGCTGCTGCAGCGTCCACACCACGTTCTCCTTCACCGGCTCGAGCTGCTCCTCGCGCATTTTCGGCGAAAGCGACCACATCAGCCATCGCGCCGCAAAATGCAGTTCCTCGTCGTCGATCACCTTCACGTCGGGATTACAGAATCGCACGAAATCCTCCCGGTAATACCCCGCCCACCAAGGCGACCGTCGGAACCCCTCGTTTCCATTCGAACGCACCGTCGGTTCTTCGATCGACACCAGTTCGCCACCCGGCCGGACCCTGTAGCCCAACTTCCCTTCAGCCGTCAACCCCAACTCCGGAAACCACCGCTCCGGGTTCGCATACTCATCACTCCGCAATCGCTCCGAGCCGATCAAATGCCGCATCATCGGGATCAAATCGTTCGGTGTGTGAGCCGCCATCTGAATGAAGCCCACCGTCATCCCAGCTTTGTCGAAGGAGTTGACCACCAGGTAATCACCCAGCCCCTCCGCCGCTACCACCGGCATCAGCACCCGCTGCCAGTTCGCATGCGGCGATCTGGGATCCACCTCGAACGGCGCCAAATCCAAGGGCTCCGCGTCAATCCCCATGAAATCGTCAGCGATCACATACTTCCGCGACAGCCCCCGCTCGCCCGTTCCGCGGTGAAAGCGCTGCGAAAAATCGAAGAAATCCCATCCGAGAAAGACCGGCTTCTCCTCCCGCCGCATCCCCGGCATCCGGTCCCCTCCCGCACGACGGTACGCCCGGTAGTTGAAATGCAGCAGGAACAAATCCTCATCGAGGCCCTTCGACACCGGATTGAGATGACTCGGCACTCCCCGGACTTTCGAATCCAGACCGCTTCGCCGGAGCATTACCTCGTGCTGTCCCTTCGGAACGCGCTCAATCCGCCAGCCTCTCAAGGGTTCGTGATCCGTCCACAACCGAAAACGCGGGGGCTCCGGCCACGCATAGGGAGGAAGCGCCGGGTTCTCCCGAGCGCCCGCAGAATGACTCCATACCGTCGCCCCGGCCAGTCCAAGCAGAACCAAAACGAAAACCACCTTCATTGCCGCTTCACGTAGTAGCCCATCTTTTCTCCATCCAGAAACTGAAATCATCTGGCCTGATCCATGTTTCCCTGTCAGATGTTTCGGTATTCTTCCGTGTGCAGCTGCATACCGACACCGATGCTCCAGATTTCCAAACCTCGCCTCGTCTCCCTGGCGCTCCTGCCCTCCCTCCTCTCTGCGGTCGCCATCGGCCATGCCGCTTCCCCCATCGAACGATCCGGAATCCGCGGCGGGATCTGCATCGTGCCGGAAGCTTCCGACCCAAACGTCCTGCTGGAACTCGCCGCCTCCGACCGGTTCATCGTCCACGCTTTTACTCCAGACGAGACCACCCTCTCCACCTTGCGTGAGACCATCGCCGGCGCGGGTAAGCTCGGACGAAACCTCTACCTTGATCTCGCCACGCCCGGCCGCCTGCCCTACCCGGATCACTCCGCAGAACTCATCGTGCTGCCCGATGGAAGCGCCTTCCCCGAGGAAGAAATCCAGCGCGTCCTCGCTCCCGTCCGCGGCCAGGCGTTCATCGGAGATCGCATCCTCCGCAAGGGTGCTTTGGAAGGTGCCGGCGAGTGGACCCACCGCTTCCACGCCGCCGACAACAACCCAGCCGCCACCGACACAGCGTTTCAGGGCCCATCGTTCGTCCAATTCGCCGCCATGCCCATGCAGACCAGTTTTCAGGGCACCATGCTGGTCGCCAATGGACGGCGCATCGAACTCTCCGACTGGGTCGTGAAGAAGGACGATCGAGCCAACGTCGCGGGGATCCTCCGCGCTCGCAGCCTCTACAATGGCCTCCCCCTCTGGGAACGCTCCCTCCCCAAAAATCTGGAGCCGGACATGCCCATCGCCGCACTCGACGGCGACCGGATTTATCTCGCGGACGACAGCGCCTGCCGCGTCCTGGTCATCGATGCCGAGACCGGCAGCGACCTCGCCCCTCTCGACCTCGATCCGAATCCAAACCTTCGCGTGAACTGGCTGGCCATCTCTGACGACCGGCTTTTTGCCCTCCTTGGCCAACCGCTGAGCACGCGTCCGGCTCTGCACTACATGATGGGCCGCGGAAATCGCGAGCTGCGCATGGAACACGCTGCCGCAGGCGAGGGCCTCGTGGCCTGGGATCTCGTCACCGGAGAACGCCTCTGGCACCACACCGAATCCGCCACCATCGACTACCGCACCGTCGCGGTCCGGGATGCCCACACCTTCTTCTACAGCGAAGGTACCCGCCTCGCTTGCCTAGCCCCGGATGGTTCGCTCCTCTGGGAGAATCGCGAAGACGAGTGGCTGACGAAGCTCAACCGACCCCAACGCATTCGAAACCCGAATCACGAGTCGGCCTCGACTCTTATCGCTGGCCCCTCCGGCCAGGTCCGCCTGGCGATCGCCGGAGCCCCAAACGGATTCTTTTTCGACGCCCAAACCGGGGATCTGCTCTGGAGCGATTCCCTGAAGGCGCCAAAGTGCGTCTTCCTCGAACACCAGTATCTCACCCCCAGCGGCACCTTCGAAGCCGCCACGGGTCAGAAAATCGGCGAGCAGGGCCTCACCGTCGAAGGCGGCGGATGTGGACTCGTGACCTGGGTCCCCGGTCTCGAAGCCGGTCTCGGACACGTCGCCATGGGAGTGAAATCGCCTTGTGGCGTCGGCGCCTACGCCGCGGGCGGGATGATCAGCTTCGCTCCCAGCCAATGCGACTGCTGGCCCCACCTCCGAGGAGCCATCGGCTTCGGTTCGGGAGATTCCCTCCTCCGCCAAGCCCGGGAAAACCCCGAACACCCATTGGTCCGCAGCCCGGCCTCCCTTCCCTCGGCAGCCCTCCAATCCTCTCCCGGTGACTGGCCACACTACCGCGGCGATCATCGCCACCTGGGCGCCGTCCAGCATCCCGCCCCCGAACAGCCCTCGCTCGCATGGCACACACCCGTCGCTCACCCCCTCCACGTGCCGGAGGGCCACGACATGCAGCGGGACGAATGGCTCGATCGACCCACCCCTCCCGTCACAGCGGGTGGTCTCGTTTTCCAAGGCTCCAGCGACGGCTCAATTCGCGCCGTTCGAATCGATAATGGCTCCGAAGCGTGGACCTACTGGACCGGCGGCCCCGTCCTTTCGCCACCTCTCGTCCATGAGGGAATTCTCTATGCCGGCAGCGGAGACGGCTGGGTTCACGCCCTTCGCGCCGATTCCGGAGAGCGAGTTTGGAAATGGCGCGGCGCCCCTGTCGACCGCCGCGTGGTCGTCTACGAAAAACTCACCAGTCTCTGGCCCGTCCATGCCGTGACTGTGGTCGATGGAACCCTCTATGGCGTCGCCGGACAGCACATGCAAAACGGCTCCATCACCTTCGCCCTCGACGCCGCCTCCGGCGAACCGCGCTGGACGAAATGGACCGAGCCCGCTTACGACAGCCGCGCCCTGTTCGATGTCGACGAGTTCGGCTTCGGCCCAGCGGGCCAGCTCACCGTGCTCGATGGCCGCCTCATCATCGCCACCTACCTCGGTATCCCCGCCGTCTTCGAGGCGGCCTCCGGCAGCCGCATCCCGCCAACCGAAGAATACCAGGAAATCCTGGGCTCCGCGTGGAAACTCGGCTTCCGCGCCGCCACCTCCGGCTATCACCTCACGGCTCTCGACGACCGCACCGTCTTGGTCGGCGGTCATCCCCTGCTCTCTAACCCCGACATCCGACACGACAAATCCGCCGGGAAATTCGTCGCTTGGCAGCTCGATGACGCCGGCGCCGTTCCCGTCCGCCCCGTCCCATGGCAAGGAGCCCCTCACTCCCTTGTCGCCCCGGCTCTCGACGACAGCACCGTCTCACTGGTCGGCGGCATCGGTCGCAGCGGTCGAAGCGAGAACGCCACCATCGGCATCAGCCTGTGGACCCGCGAATCCTGGGACACCGAAGCCAAGCGCGCCCCGGAATCGGACGATTCGGCACAAATCGACGTCGACCCAGACGTCAATTCGAACAGCTTCCGCGCACGCCGCGCCTTGCAAGCCGCGCTCCAGGCCGAGATCCAGAATTTCAAACCTTCCCTCGACATGGCCCAGGCCTCCTGGCGCATCGACGAAGCCGACATCAACGCGCTCGTCCTCACCGCCAACGCCGTCCTGGCCGCTCACGGCGACCGCTCCTTTGCCCGCTCGAGGGGGCCCGTCGAATTCCAGGGCTGGAAGCTCACCGCCTTTTCCAGGGACGCCGGCGAACCCCTGTGGTCCCTCGATCTCCCAGGTGAACCCGTCTTCAACGGCCTCGCCCCCGCCGCCGGTGGCTCCTGGCTCCTCTCCCTCAAAGACGGCAGCCTCCTCGCCATCAACCCCTGACACCACCGCATCGTCATGCCTCCCCCAGCGCCTGCGGTCACCCTTCGCCCGCAAGAGGCGCATTCGCACCAGCAACCCGAACACCCCCCTCGATGAATCTCCTCGCCCTCCTCCTCACCATCGCCTTCGCCACGTCGACTGCGTCCGGACAATCCTCCCGGCCAAACATCCTGTTCGCCGTCGCCGATGACGCCTCTTGGGAGCACTTCAGCGCCTATGGCTGTGACTGGGTGGATACCCCCGTGTTTGATCGCGTCGCACGCGATGGAATCCTTTTCACGCGCGCCTACACCCCGAACGCCAAATGCTCTCCCTCCCGCTCCTGCATCGTCACGGGCCGGAACAGCTGGCAGCTCGGCGAGGCCGCCAATCACATGAACCGGATCTCGACCAAATACCTAAGTTATGTCGAAATCCTCGATGCCCAGGGCTATCACACCGGTCACACCGGCAAAGGCTGGGGTCCCGGCCTAGCGAAAGACGAGAACGGGAACGACCGTCACCTCGCGGGAAAACCATTTAACCAGCACGAACTCGAGCCTCCCGCCAAACACATTTCAGAAACGGATTATGCAAAGAACTTCGAGGCCTTTCTCGACGCCAAACCGGCCGGCACCCCCTTCTGTTTCTGGTACGGCGGCAAGGAACCACACCGCCGTTACGAAGCGGGAGTGGGGCGGCGACTGGGCGGGAAATCGCTCAGTGAGATCGACGAGGTTCCCGCGTTTTGGCCCGACACCGAAACTGTCCGCTCCGACATGCTCGATTACGGTTACGAGATCGAGTATTTCGATAAGCACCTCGGCCACATGCTCGAGACCTTGGAGAACCGCGGGCTCCTGGAGAACACCCTCGTCGTGGTGACGTCCGATAACGGCATGCCCTTCCCGCGCGTCAAAGGTCAGCTCTACGAATACTCCCACCACATGCCGCTGGCCATGATGTGGCCCGCCGGCATCACCAAGCCGGGCCGCACCATTGATGACTATATCAGCTTCATCGATTTCGCCCCGACCTTCCTGGAAATCGCAAACGTCGATCCCATCACCGCCGGCATGGCGCCCATCCAGGGACGCAGCCTCACGAATCTCCTTCAGTCCACCCAGAGCGGGCGCGTCGACCCCGATCGGGATTTCGTGCTGATCGGAAAAGAACGTCACGATCCAGGACGACCAAATAATCTAGGCTATCCCATCCGCGGCATCCTGCGCGACGGCTATCTCTATCTCGTGAATTACGAAACCGATCGTTGGCCATCGGGTAATCCGGAAGCCGGTTATCTCAATTGCGACGGCAGCCCTACCAAAACCCAGATTCTTCAAATGCGCCGGGACGGCACCAACACCGAATACTGGCAGTTGAACTTCGGCAAACGCGTCAGTCAGGAACTCTACAACGTCGAAAAAGATCCCGCCTGCGTCGTCAATCTCGCCTCCAATCCGGAATACGCCCCGCGCCTCTCCGAACTCCGTGATGCCATGGAGTCCGCGCTTCGCGAACAAGACGATCCCCGGATGTTTGGAAACGGAAAGGTCTTCGAAGAATACGAGATCGCCTGGGATTTCTTCGACCAATTTTACGAACGAATCGTCGCTGGAAAAAACGTCCCCACCCGCTGGGTCAACCCCACCGACTTCGAAGACAAACCTCTGGATTGACACTCTGGCAGTTCAATTCAGACTCCTCCTGTTACCGATCCCATCCCATCATGAAAACCCTGATCCCCATTCTCCTGTTCGCCTTGGCCGCCCCAGCCGCGACCTCTGCCGGCGAGGCCACCGCCGTGGCCAAACTCGAGGCATCCGTCCGCTCGCCCAAAAGCATCCGAATCGCCAAAAACGACGAGGGCGCCGTCACCAGCATCCGCCTGAACGGACCGGCGCTGACCAACGAAGACCTCACGATATTCCTCCAATTCCCAAAGCTTGAATCGCTCACCATCTCCCACGCCGGTTACGCCAACGGCAAAAAGAGCGGCGTCGATTTCTCCGGCATCGCCGTGCTCGCTGATCACCCCTCCCTCCGGAACTTCTCGGCTGGTGGTGCCGTGGGCAAACCCTACCTCGACGCCTTGGCCAAACTCGAGAACGTCCCGGAACTCTATATCCAGACCACCCATACCGTCGATGACGATTGGGCAGCCATCGGCACGATGACGCACCTGACCTACCTCGGCGTCCGCGTGAGAAACGATCGGATGAGCAAACTGACCGAGGGATTCTTCGCTCATCTCATGCCGCTGGAAAACCTCGAGCGCTTCCTCCTCAGCGAGATGACCTTCACGGACCCGGCTCCCTTTGTCGAGTTCGTCACCACCCGCCCCAAGCTGCAGGAACTCATCATCCGCCGCTCCCCCCTCCCCGAATCGACCCTCACACAAATCCGGGAAGCCAAACCAAACCTAACGATCACGCTCAAGGCCTAGCGCATCGTCCCATAGTCGAGTAGACCGGGGCCTCCCGTGCTGCTGAAAGCAACGCAGTTGGTCCCCGGCCCCTCTCAGAACCGGACAAGCGGATTTCCCAGCATCCGGCTCCTCACATCAGACTTCTGGCTGCCTCATGTTCATGCCACGTCATAAACGTGGTGATAGAGTGAGTTGAAGGTCGTCCACACGCTTGTCTTTGGCGCGTGTGTCCGCTTGGCCTGCGTCCTT
>CAZCRA010000011.1:0-56713 GCA_964500945.1 uncultured Verrucomicrobiales bacterium
TGAGGCCGATGGATTCGGGGTGGGACATGAACGAGACGTGGACGAGGGGCGATGCGAGAGTCGGGTGGCTCCCGCGAGCCGGTACGGGCGGGCTGCCGCAGTGGGCGTGTCCCCGGCAGGAATCGAACCTGCATCTAAGCTTTAGGAGAGCCTCGTTCTATCCGTTGAACTACGGGGACTTGGACGGAGGGAGGCTATCACCGGGAGGGGGGTGGCGCAAGGCGTGGCGGGCTGAGGGTGACGACTGAAAAAAGGTTTTGAGCCTTGCTAGGTCCTAGGCTATGCGTGGCGACCCGTTTCCAAATGGAGACAAATCGTTCGTTGTGAAGCTGGAATCCATCATCGAGCACCTCAAGATCTGCCGGATCGATCACTGGCTGAAGAACATCTTCATCGTGTTCGGTCACGCCATGGCCGTGATTCTGGTCTACGAGATGCAGCTCACGGGGGATTTGATCGGGAAGGCCCTGCTCTCGCTCATTCCCGCCTGCTTCATTGCGTCGGCCAACTATATCCTGAACGAGATTCTGGACGCGCCATTTGACCGGTTGCATCCGACGAAGCGGCACCGGGGTGTTCCGGCGGGCAAGGTCAAGATTCCGGTGCTGTGGGCGATGAAAGCGGGACTGATCGTTCTCGGTTTCGGCCTGGGCTGGCTGTGGTTCGAGAACTGGTTGTATCTCGGGGCGCTGCTCCTTCTTTTGCTCAGCGGATTGGTTTACAATGTGCGGCCGATGCGGCTCAAGGACCGAGCCTTCGTGGACGTGATCGCCGAATCATTCAACAATCCCATCCGGCTTTGGTTGGGCTGGTTCGCGTTGATGGCGGCGGGCGACTACCAATTTCCTCCGCTCTCGTTGACCTTAGCGTGGTGGGCCTTTGGGGCGCTGTTGATGACGGGTAAACGCTATGCGGAATATCGTTTCATCGATGACGAAAAAGTGAGCGGAATGTATCGCAAGAGTTTCGAGACCTACACGACGCAGCGGCTGATCATCGCGATGATCACCTACGCAAACCTCTTCTGTTTCTGCACGGGGGTTGCTCTGACAGCTTACCCTGAGATGAACAATCTGATCCTCGTATTTCCGATGATCATCATCGCCGTCATCGCTTACTTCAGCAGGGCGATGAGTGAGGTGGGTGCGCGACTCGAGCCCGAGCAGTTGATGCGTAACCCGGTGATTATTCTCTGTACGGCGGCGACGGTGATCGTGGCCGTGGCGCTACTCTTTGCGCATCAGACCGGGCTGCTCACGGGCGAGCAGGTGCTGCAATGGCTTTGAACGGCAGAGCGCCCAACCAGGATTTGGAAGGGCTGCGGATGAACGTCCGTTCTCTGCTTAGGAGGGTGGAGTCTCTGGCGGGGAGGCGGTGCACGCTGCACGTGGAAGGCAGGCACGAGGAACTCGTGGCTGCGGAAGCCAGGGCGGGCGGATGGACGATCGCGGTGCCGGAGGAAGCGCAGGCCGCAATCCGGTTTTCACCGGGGGAACCAGCCGAAGATGGAACGATCAGCCAAGCGAACGCCGGGATCGTGGTTTGGGTGGGGCAGCGGGCACAGACCGGCTTCGATCTGGCAACTGGCGCTTACCGGTTAGCGGTGCAGCGCCGCTATCAATCGTATTACAGCCTGAACCGGATTTTCTCGCACTTTGGCGGGTTTCTACCGATTCCCGATGGGTTGCGTCGTTGGGTGGCCAATCTCTGGGAGCGGATGGGCCTGAGCGAAAGGACCGGGGCGCGCATGGCGGCGCTGCCACTTGGCGACGACGTTGAAGCTTACTGGGTTCGCGGTGGTGAAAGCGATGCGGGAGGGATGCGTCTCGGCGGGCCGGGTTTGAAGGATCGATGCTACGATGCCTTGGCGAGTTTTGGTGGGACCGGCCATGTGCCGTTGGTTGGTGCCGCGGTGGCATCGCTGGTCACGATGGTTTTGGCGCTCCCGACGTGGCAGGTGCTGGCTGGGCGGCCTGAGGATTTCCGGGCGATCTGGGCCATCGTGACCCTGCTTGCCACGTTGGGCTGCGTGGTGACGGAGAAATGGGCACAGCGCTACTACTTGGCCGAGGATCCGCGAGAGGTCGTTCTGGACGAGACGGCGGGAATGGCGCTAACGCTAACATTTATCCCTTCCTCGCTCTGGGAGGAGGCATGGGTATGGGGGGCGCTGATCATGGTCGTCGCGTTTTTTGCCTTTCGGTTCTTCGATATGTTCAAGGTGGGCGTGCGTTGGGTGGAGAAGAGGGGCTGGCGCGGCACGATCGTGTGGGACGATTTGTTGGCTGGGCTGTATGCCGGTGTGGTCACGTGGATTGCGGGGACAGCGTTGGTGTGGGTGACGTGAGTCCGCTCGCGAGGGGCCAGGGCTGGGGTCTGGGCCGAAAAAAAACCCGTGAGCAGGTCGCCCACGGGTCGAGTTTCTCTCGGGGAGAGTGAGAGAAGCGAGACGGTCGCTTTCGAGCCGGTTCAACTGTAGGCAGCCTGAGCGCCCTTCAGATTCCGTTTCTTGATCCAAGGCATCCGGTCGCGCAAGCGTTTGCCGACCTTTTCGATGTCGTGCGATTCGCCGGCTTTGCGGAGGTCGTTGAAGTTCGGGCAGCCGTCGTTGTATTCCTGCATCCACTCCTTGGCGAAGGAACCGTTCTGAATGCGTTTCAAGGCCCGTTCCATCTTCTTTTTGACCGAGGCATCAATGATCTTCGGGCCGACGGTGAGGTCGCCATATTCCGCCGTTTCGGAGATGGAGAACCGCATTCCGCTGATCCCAGATTCGTTGATGAGATCGACGATGAGTTTGGTTTCGTGGAGGCACTCGAAGTAGGCCATTTCCGGCTGGTAACCGGCTTCCACGAGAACTTCGTAGCCGGCGAGGATGAGGGCGGAGATGCCGCCGCAGAGAACGGTTTGTTCGCCGAAGAGGTCGGTTTCGGTTTCCTCTTTGAAATCGGTTTGGAAGACGCCGGCGCGCGTGCCGCCGATGCCCTTGGCCCAGGCGAGGGCGAGTTTTTTGGCGTTGCGCGTGGCGTTTTGGTGAACGGCGATGAGGCTTGGGACGCCGCGGCCTTCGAGGAACTGGCTTCGGACGGTGTGGCCTGGACCCTTGGGGGCGACCATGATGACGTTGACGGAAGCGGGTGGTTTGACGAAGCCGAAATGGATGGCGAAGCCGTGGCTGAAGAGGAGGGTCTGGCCATCCTTCAAGTGCGGGGCGACATCCTTTTCGTAAATGCCGGGGATTTTGGTGTCGGGGAGAGCCAGGAAGATGATGTCCGCTTTTTTGACGGCATCGGAAGTGGGATAGACTTTGAATCCCATTTCTTCCGCGACGGGAATCGACTTGCTATTTTCGTAGAGGCCGATGATGACATTGACGCCGCTGTCCTTGAGATTGAGGGCATGGGCGTGGCCCTGTGACCCGAAACCGATGACCGCACAGGTCAGGCCCTTGAGCGCGTCGAGATCGGCATCTTTGTCCGTGTAGATTTTTGCTGCCATGAGATTGGAGATGCGCCGGGGCTCCGGCGGTTTGGTTACCCTCTGAACGAGGGGCGACATCGTGGCCGCGAACCCGAGGGGGGTCAACCGAATATTGGATGGTGAGGTGTCAGGCGGGCCGGGGCGAAGTCAGGGCCGTTGCGTCACCCATCCCGAGTCCGGACGACGAACTTCGCGAACCTTGGCGGCAGCTCGTGTGACGGCCCGGATCGCCTCGTCGACGTCCGCGTCGTTGTTCATGGATGAAAACGAGAAGCGGAGGCTGCTCTTTGCATGGGCTTCGTGATAGCCCATGGCCGTGAGAACGGGCGATGGATGCCGGGCACCGGTGCTGCAGGCGGAACCGGGTGAGCAGGCCACGCCCATTTCGTCGAGCAGGATGAGGAGAGCTTCGGCGTCGAGCCCGGGAAAGACGAGATTGGAGGTGTTTGGCAGACGATGCCCTGGATCGCCGTTGACGGCGGTGCCTTCGACGGATTCGATCAACACCGATTCGAAGCGGTCGCGAAGCGCCTGGACGCGGGCGGAGGCGTGTTCCGCCGCAAGGGACGCGGCTCGGCCGAGAGCGACGATGCCCGGGACGTTCTCCGTGCCGGAGCGGCGGTTCGATTCCTGCCCGCCCCCGAGGAGGAGGGGATGAAATCGAATCTGGCGGCGGACGAAGAGTGCGCCGATACCCTTCGGCGCGTGGAGTTTGTGGCCGGAGATGGAGAGGAGGTGCACGGGGACTTCATCGACGCGCACGGGGATCTTTCCGACAGCCTGCACGGCATCGCTGTGCCAGAGTGCCTGGCCATCCTCGAGCGTGGCGGCGATGGCATCGATGGGCGAGATGACGCCGGTTTCGTTGTTGGCCCAGATGGTCGAGACCAGGGCGGGTGGCGAGGAATCCAGCGCGGATTTGAGCGCGTCGAGGTCGAGTCGGCCTCCGGTGTCGACGGGTATGCGATCGACGGCGAAGCCGAGGCGCTCGAGGTGCTGGCAGGGCTTCTCGGTGGCACTGTGCTCGACGGCGGTGGTGACGATGCGGCGCCGTTCCGGGAAAGTGGAGAGGGCGCTGTGGAGGGCCGTCGCGATGGACTCCGTGCCGCCGCTGGTGAAGACGATTTCCGATGGGGATGCGCCGATGAGAGCGGCGACCTGTTCCCGGGCCATCTCGACCGCTTCCCGGGCCTTCCGACCCAAGCCATAGGGCGCAGATGGGTTGCCGAAGCCGTCGCGGAGGAAGGGTTCCATGGCGGCGTAGACCTCCGGGTGCACGGGGGTCGTGGCGTTGTTGTCGAGATAGACCATCAGGGGAATGATAGCATTTCGTGCCAGGAGGGAGAAGGGGACGTGGGAGGGAATGGCATTGACGTGAGGCGCGTTGTGCGGGAGTGCATTGGGTTTACGGACGTCGCCTTGCAGGGAGGGATGGCGGCCTGTGCAAACCGAGATGAAAGGCAGACGAAGAGGGTTATTGCTGGCCGTTCTCCTGGTGGTGGTGATTCCGGCGGGAGCGTGGTGGACGCTTTACCGGATGGAAATGGCGCCGGCGCCGGGGCAGCCGCTGTTTCCTCCTTTCAATCTTTCGGATCGCCTGGCGCGGCTCGACGTCCGGGAAGAGGAGGGAGAGGTCAGGGTCGTTTTCGAGCGGGGAGGGGAGCAGACCGTTTACGAGGCTGAAGCCTTTCTGCGGGAGGTGAACGAACGGCAGGCCAAGAACAAAGGCTGGCGAAAGCTGTTCAGTATTCTAGACATCACGAGCTGGACCAGCATTTTCTGGGTATCATTGGGATTCATCGGGCAAGCGCTGTTCATGGGGCGTATGCTGGTGCAGTGGGTGGCGACGGAGAAAGCGAAGAGTTCGGTCGTGCCACCGCTTTTCTGGTGGTTGAGTCTGACGGGGTCGACGATGCTGATCATCTATTTCGTCTGGCGGGTCGAAGTCGTGGGGATTTTGGGGCAATCGACGGGATGGTTCATCTACATCCGCAACCTTTGGTATATCCATGGGCACGATGCCGGACGTGAATGACGGGGCCCATGAGCAGCGACGTGAAAGGGCCTGAATCGATCCACGGGGCGCGAGGCGCGAGCCGGCGGGACATCCGTTGGCCCAGGCGGAGGCGCCGGCCGTTGGGCCGGCGGGGCTGGCTGACGCGGAATCAGATGCTTCCGCTGTTGATCCGGATGTTTGCGGGCTTTGCGCGGGTGGATGGCGAGATCGAGGAATGGGAGATCGACTCCACGCTGGGGTTCCTGCGGTACGATTTTCCTGAAACGGTCTACTCCGAGCTGCGACAGCTTTTCCGGGAAGCATTGCGGGAGGACCAGGATCTCGACGCCATCGCCAACGATCTCGCGAGCCGGCTTCAGTTAGAAGACAAGATTCTCTTGGGGATCCAGCTTTATGCCCTGATCTCGCGAGCGGATCTGAGGCGCGATCACCTCAAGACTTTTTATCTTTTCATGACGAACCTCGGGATTGCGGAGCACGCGATCGAGTTTGTCTACCAGCTGAACGCGCAGGACTTCGAGGAATCGATCGGGGCTTCACCGCTTCCGCGGCCATTGGAGATGCTGGTGATCGGCAACCATCCCCACGCGGACGTTCTGCTTCCCGATGACGACAGTGGGCACGCGGTTCTGGCGTTTCGCTATCAAGATCTAGTAATTCTGAAGAACATCGGCCGCCAGCCGGCGATCATGCGGGGCCGTCAGATTCAACGAGGTCAGTTCATTCGATTGTTCGAAGGGCAACGCGTCCTCGTGGGAGAACTCATTCTCGATTACCAGGATCTCGTTTTCTATTTTAACGCCAAGAAGAACCTTGCGACGACGCGCCTCTATCTATCGACAAACAACCGGGGGGAGGTGCTCGTCGAGAAAACGCGATCGGTGAGGAGCCGGCTCGAGGTGCGATTTGGATTAGACGTTCGGGTTCGCGCTTTGCGGGATACGGGTGCTTCGATCAACGACAGGGTCTTGATCGAAGGGGTGGAAGTGGCGGCCTCGCTGCGTGACAAGATTGATTTCGACAATCGCACCGCCATCACCTTCCTGGAGCTCCGGCGGCGGGCGAGAGCGCTCGGCAGCCGTTTCGATCTCAATCCCGCGCGCAGTGAGTATCTCGTTTCCAACAACCCTTTGGTGTTGGAAGACGGGGACATTCTCCTGTCGCCGGGTGTCCCTGGTGACATTCTGTTGCGCGTACGATGCGACTATGAGGCGAAAGCGGGCGAGCTGGAGATCCTACAGGCTGATCAACCGGTGTTCGTCGACGACTTTCCGGTGAGGCACCAAGTGGCGTTGAAGGACGGGGATACGATCGCATTCGGGGACGGTCGTTATCTGAGATGTCATTTCGGGGAGGGGATTCTCGAGGAGGAGCGCAACGTCGTGAACCGGCTTCAGGTGCAGGACCTGAGCTATCGGTATCGCCGGGATCACGCGGCATTGGATGGGGTGAGCTTTGGGATTGAGCGGGGGGAGATGCTCTGCGTGATGGGACCGAGCGGCTGTGGGAAGAGCACGCTATTGCGGATTTTGGCGGGGCAGCTGACGCCGGACTCCGGGAGTGTGCTGCTCAATGGCGTCCGGCTCTATGGATCGGCGCGGCAACGGAATCAGCTCACGCCGTATCTCGCCTATATTCCTCACGAAGAGGCCATCGACCCGCTGCTGACGGTCGAAGAGAATTTGGACTTCGCCGCGGCGGTCAGGGCGCCTCATTTGAGGGCGGCGGAGCGGCGGCGACGGGCGGACGTGAAGCTGGTCGAATTGGGGTTGAGTGAGATGCGGCACCGCTTGGTGGGGGATGAGTACACCAAGCAGCTGTCGGGTGGACAGCGGAAGCGATTGAACGCCGGGCTCGACATGATCGGGCTGGCGGACGTGTATCTTTTCGATGAGCCGACCTCGGGCCTTTCGTCGAAGGATTCTGAGCACGTGCTGGAATTGATCTCGGGTCTGGCGCACAACAAGATCGTCATCGTCAGCATTCATCAGCCGAGTGCCAAGCTCTTCCATTTGTTTCACAAGGCCCTGCTGCTCGATCACGGAGGCAATGTGGCGTTTTTTGGAACGCCGGACGCGATGCTCCGGTATTTCGACGAGGTGCGGCGGGAAGAGGGGCTCGACGAATCGCCAGTCCCGGCGGGTGGGGGGAGCGGGCGTGTCATGCCGGGTCAACCGGATGCGATTTTCGACGTGCTGGAGATGCCGTTGCGCGATTACGGGGGCGATTTGATCTACGAGGAGGACCCGCGAGGTCACCTGGTTCCAGCCCGCCGTTTCAGTCCTGGATTTTGGCGGGACCGATTTCAAGCGCACCGCTTGATCGAGGAAGTTCAGAGCGGTGGTGGAGACGCGCGGCCATCGCGGGCGAAACTGCCACCGGCACCGCCGCAGACGATCAGGGACCGGGCCGTGCAGTTCATGGCATTTCTGAAGCGATCATTTCTCAGCAAGCTCCGGGACCGTTCGAATCTGACGACCACGCTGATGGAAGCGCCCTTGCTGGCGCTGCTGGTGTCGGGGGTTTTGCGTTATGCCGAAGGAGGTTTCTACAGTTTTCAGGAGGCGTTTCATCTTCCGACCTACCTGTTTCTGACGCTGGTCATCGGGATGTTTCTCGGGCTGACGAACAGTGCCGACGAGGTGCTTCGGGACCGGACGCTGCTACAGCGTGAGCGGAATCACCGGATCCGGGTGACGGGTTATCTGAACGCCAAGCTTCTGGCGCTATCGTTTTTCGCGCTCGTGCAATGCGCGGTTTACATCGCCATAGGGTCCTGGGTGCTCTCGATCCGGGGGATGTTTTGGCACGATCTCTTCTGGATGTTCAGCACGACCTTTCTCGGGCTCCTGATCGGGCTGGTGATCTCGTGTTTCGTTCCGAATTCGAAGACGGCGCTGAACATCATTCCGCTGGTGCTGATCCCGCAGATCATCCTTGGGGGAGCGTTGATCGAGTATCAGGAGATGAACCGGGATCTGGATGTGCTCTCCGCCGTGAAGCGATGGGTGCCGTCCGGGGAAGATGCGGAGCCCGCGCCGGTCAGCCGCTTGGAAGTGCCGCTGGTAGGGGCGGTGATGCCTTTGAGGTGGAGTTACGAGGGGATGATGCTTTCTCACGCCCGTGACAACCCGGTCACCCGGCTGAAGCGGCGGTATGAGGACGCGATGCGCGAATTGGCGTCGAAGCCGGAGTTCACGGAGGAGGACGAACGGAGGCTGAGCAGCTTGAAGGAGGCCAGACCGTATCTGGAAGGTTTGGAAGCGGATTCCTACGCCGCCGTGGTGGCTGGGTTGCGTGAGTTGGCGAACGTGCTGGAGACTGGCGAATTCAGGCGCGAATCGCTTGGGGAAGCCGTGGACCGTGGCGATGGGACGGGGCTCGCCGTGTCGCCGGAGCGGTATTTTTTGAACCGCAAAGTCCAGGATCTCTTCATGCAAGCGGAGATGGAGCGCACGGATTACCGGGCGGAGTCGCCCCCGAACGTTTTCCTGGGGGCACGGCGTCGCTACGACCTGAGCTGGATCGACCCGCGGCTGCGCGGGAAAGTGATTCCGGACGAGATCGAGGTGGCGACGGTTCACCTGGATTTGGCGGTGCTCGTGTTGACCGCGGGACTGGCCTACCTGGTGCTTCACAGCAGGGTTCACCGGCGGATCACGGGAGGAACGCCGCCGAAATAGGGGTTTCGGTTTGTGGACGAGAGGAAGCCGCGATTTTGGGAGTGGCGGTTTTGCATCCCGTTAAGACCTGTTTATGGTTGGCGCGCCGGGTGGGCGGAGCGCAGACGTGACATGGCATGAAGATACTGATCACCAATTTCAGGCTGGCCGAGCGGACAGCATCGGAAGCGTTCGTCAGTGAGCTGGCGGAGGCGTTGAAAGGGGCGGGGCACGAGGTCGGGCTGTTCGTATCGAATTGTGGGAAGGCGGCGACCGAGTTGGAAGAAGCGGGGATCGAGGTGCAGACGCACCCGAAGGCCCTTTCGTTCCGGCCGGACATCATTCATGGGCAGCACAACCTCGAGACCATGGCGGCGCTGCTGGAGTTTCCCGACCGGCCCGCGGTTTACGTTAGTCACGGCACGAAGCAATGGCGGGAGTTTCCCCCGATGCACCCCAGGATTTTGCGATACCTGGGGACGTCGGTGACGATGCGCGACTGGCTGGAGCGCGAGGTAGGCGTCGATGGAAGCCGGTTCGTCCACATTCCGGACTTCATCGATGTGAATCGTTTCGAGCACGTCCGCAAGCTCGAGGAAGTGCCCAGGAAAGCGCTGTATTTCGATCAGGGGTCCGGGGCGGGTCAGCACATGTCGCAAATCCGGGAGGCCTGCCGGCGCTGCGGGATCGAACTGACCCTGGTCGACGATTTGATCGGTCGCGAGCCGACGAGGCCGGAGGTTTTGCTCCCCCGGTATGATTTGGTCTTCGCCTCCGGGCGGGCCGCGATGGAAGCGATCGTGGCGGGGTGCGGTGTGATCGTGGCGCGTGACGGCCGGTGGGGAGCAATGGTCACGGCGGCGAATTACGATGCGATGCGGGAGCGTCACTTCGGCGTGAGCGATGGGAATCCGGGAGACCTGCGTTCGGCGGATGATTTGGTGCGGGAAATCGAGAAGTGGGACTGGCAGGCCCTGGGACCGGTGACGCGCCGGGCGCGGGAGGAAATGCGAGTCGAATCGCTTAGTGAACAGCTTCTCGAGATCTACCGCGGGGCGATCGAGGAGACGGCCGATTGGCATCCTTCACCGAAAGAGGAGATGGCATCGGTAGCGAACTGGCTGATTCAGCTGGCGGACCAGCATCATTTGATCGACAGCGGATTTCTCACGATTCAGCACCGCGCCAGCGCGATGCGGCATCTGCGGCAGGAGAGCGAGGAGCGTCTAGGGGAATTGGAGCGGCTCCTTGCGGCGGAGAAGGAAAAGGTGCGTGTGGCCCGGCGGATGCTGAAGGATGGGAATTTGGTGCATCAGCGCCTGAGAAAGCGGCTGGAGAGCGAGTGGCGAGAGATCGAGCACGATCAGCAGCCGGGGAAGGATGAGGTCGAGGGCGCGGCCAGTGGATCGGGCGCGGGAGAGAATGGGGACGCTGCGCCGGCAGGCGGGAGTCCATCGAAAGGCGCCGGCGGGAGCGGGTCAGGCGCGGGGCGCTTTGGAATCGAATTACCCCAGTGAGGCATCGAGAAGCAACGTTGAGGTTGCAAACGGTTAAGATTTCTTAGAAGATTAGCATGACTAACAGCATCCAAATGGCAGCGAGTTACACGGACGCAGACATCAAGACCCTGGATTGGAAGGAGCACATTCGCCTTCGGCCGGGGATGTATATCGGGAAGCTCGGCGATGGCAGTTCACCTGATGACGGGATCTACGTCCTTCTCAAGGAGGTGCTGGACAACTCCATCGACGAATTCGTGATGGGCTATGGAAAGACCATCGAGATCCGGTTAGAGGGGCGCGAGATGCGGGTGAGGGACTTCGGGCGTGGAATTCCACTCGGAAAGTTGATGGATTGCGCGTCGCGGATCAACACGGGAGCGAAGTACGATTCCCAAGCATTCAAGAAGTCGGTGGGGTTGAACGGGGTGGGGATCAAAGCGGTGAACGCTCTGTCGTCCCGGTTTCGGATTCAGGCCTTCCGGGAAGGGAAGACGCGGGCGATCGAGTTTTCGCGTGGGGAGGTGTTGAAAGACATGCCGAAGCCGAAGGGGAGCCGCGAGGTTTCGGGAACGGAACTGGTTTACGAGGCCGACGAGGATCTGTTTGGCGACTACCAGTATGACCCGGAGATCGTCGAGCGGATGCTGCGCAATTACTCGTATTTGAACCAAGGTCTGACGCTGGATTTCAATGGGAAGAAATTTCGTTCAAAGAACGGGCTTCTCGACCTTCTCGAGGAAAACCTGCCCGAGAAATCGTTGTATCCGGTGATCCGGCTCGAGGGTGAGGACATCGAGATCGCATTCACTCACACGGATCAGAATGGCGAGGACTACTTCAGCTTCGTGAACGGGCAGAACACGACGCAGGGTGGGACGCACCTGGCGGCTTTCCGCGAAAGCATTGTGAAGGTGGTTCGGGAGTTCGCGAAGAAGAACTTCGAACCCTCCGATATCCGGCAGGGGATGGTGGCGGCGATCAGCGTCCGCGTGATCGAACCAGTCTTTGAATCGCAGACGAAGACGAAGCTGGGCTCCACGCACATGGAGCCGGGCGGCCAGACGATCCGGACATACGTTGGGAATTTCCTGGCCCAGACGTTGGACAACTACCTGCACCGTCACCAGGGGGACGCGGACGCGATGCTGGCGAAGATCCAACTCTCCGAGAAGGAGCGGAAGGAGATGAAGGGGATCCAGAAGGCGGCGCGGGAAGGTGCCCGGGCCGCGAAGGTGCACAACCGGAAGCTGCGCGACTGCAAAGTTCACTACAACAGCCGCCATGCGAAGGCGGGGGAGACGACGCTGTTCATCACGGAGGGCGACTCGGCCAGCGGCTCCATGACGACGGCGCGGAATCCGGAGTATCAAGCGGTGTTCAGTCTGAAAGGGAAGCCGCTGAACACCTACGGGAAGACGCGGAAGATCGTCTACGAGAACGAGGAGTTCAATCTGCTCCAGCACGCTCTCGACATCGAAAGCGGGATGGAGAACCTGCGCTTCAACCGGGTGGTGCTCGCGACCGATGCCGATGTGGACGGCATGCATATCCGGCTGCTGTTGATCACCTTTTTCGTCCAGTTTTTCCCGGACCTCATTCGCGACGGGCACCTGTTCGTGCTGGAAACTCCGTTGTTCCGGGTCCGGAACAAGAAAGAAACGCGCTACTGTTATTCGGAAGTGGAAAAGTGCCGGGCCGTTGAGGAATTGAAACCCAGCCCGGACATCGTGCGGTTCAAGGGGTTGGGCGAGATTTCACCCCACGAGATGAAGGATTTCATCCAGGAGGAAGGCATCCGGTTGCGGCTCGTGGAGCTGCCGCCGAAGACCAAGACAATCAGCGACCTATTGGACTTTTATATGGGGAAAAATAGCGAGGAGCGTCAGCAGTTCATCATTCGCAATCTGCGAGTCGAGGCGGATCTGGTCGAGGCGGAGGACGAGGACGCGCTGGCCATCAGCCGCTGAGGCCCTGGATTCCAGGTAACCGGGCCGCCGCAATACCATGCCCTCAGGCCGCGTGGACCGCTGCGGGCTCGATGCCGCGCAGTTCAAACACCTTCAGGATGGTGTCCTCGATGAGATTGCTCGGGCAGGAAGCTCCCGCCGTCACTCCGATGCAAACCGGTCCGTCACCGAGCAAGACCTCGGAGTAACCCTCCACCTCGCGCTTTTGATCGAGATCGAAGTGAACGATGTCGGCCAATGATTTCAGGCACTCGGCATTGCGGATGAAGAAGGTCGGCACGCCTTCACGGGCACCGATTTTGACGAGTTGGCTGGTGTTCGAGCTGTTGTAGCCTCCGACGACCAGCAGCATGTCAAGCGGGCGTTCGAGCATGTCGTAGAGGGCATCCTGCCGCTCCTGGGTGGCACCGCAAATGGTCTCGAAGACTTCGAAGTTTTCATCGGAACCGTTGTCCCGGTCCTTGATGGCGGTTGCTAGCCGGCGCTGCATTTCTTCGGTCTCCGACTTCAGCATGGTGGTTTGGTTGGCCACTCCGACCTGGCGAAGGTGAAGGTCAGGGTCGAATCCTTCCGAGTAACAGCCATCGAAGGTTTTCAGGAAGTCGTCGCGGTCGCCGCCATTGCGAATGTAATCGCAGACGAGGTCGGTCTGTTCGAGATCGAGCACCACGAGATAATGACCGCTGCCATCCTTGCCGATGGCCCTGGATGCGGTGGCTTGGGTTTCTTCGTGGTAGCTCTTGCCATGGATGATCGAAGTGAAGCCGGCCTGCGCGTTCTTCCGGACCCGTTTCCACACGCTCATGACGTCGCCGCAGGTGGTATCGATGACCTGGCAGCCCCTGGCTTTCACTCGGTCGAGCATGCCGGTCGTCGTGCCGAAAGCCGGAACGATGACGACATCGTCAGGGCCCAAATCGTCGACCTCCGCGTCTGGGGCGTCGCCGCCGACGTTGCGGATTCCCATGTCGCGAAGCTGGCGGTTAACCTCCGGATTGTGAATGATCTCGCCAATCAAGTAGATGTTCTTGCCCTCGAAAACGCGGCGTGCGGCGTAGGCCAGATCGATGGCTCGCTCGACGCCATAACAGAATCCAAACTCCTTGGCGAGACGGAGGGTGGTTTCACCGATGGTGAGGCTGCCGCCCGCCTGGCGGATTTTCTCGACGATGTCGCTGCGGTAGTGCTCTTCGACTTCGGCCTGGACGCGTTCCATGACGTCCGGGGTGCGGAGATTCACGCGTTTGGGCGGGATGCGGGTTGTCGTGGTAGAGGCCATCGGTCGTTTTGGTTTCGAGACGCGGTTACTGGATCAGCGGTGCGGGTTCGTTACAGAAGAGTTCGGATGGCGATGGCGAGAAGGCTGCATCGGTGATGAGCAGGCTGGCGGGCGGGTCGGGATCGGCGTAGTCGGTGGGGCGCCGAACCCGTGCACCCAGGGTGGCGTCCTCGGGAAGGTGGTCGGCGATGATGACCGGCGTGCCGACGCGAGTCAGCTCGAAGAATTTCGGGGCGACGTTCTTGTGGATTCGGAGGCATCCGTGGGAGCGGGGCTCGGGCCAGACGCCGCCGCTATGGAAGCCATAACCGGGGTGGAATTCGACCCAGTAGGGCATGGGATAGCCGACGTAGCGCTGGCCGGGCGGCGTGGTTTTGCGCATGCCAGGACGGATGGCTTCGTCATCGACATGGAAGCCGTAAGTGTTCGAACGCTTGTGCTCGATTTTCTGGAAGACCTTGAATGTGCCGGTGGGAGTGGGGTCTTCGGCGGTTCCAATGGTGACCGGGGTGACGAGAAGGACGCGATCTCCTTCGAGCACGTAAGTCATCATGCGTTCCAGGCTGACCTTGACCACGACGTCATCTGGATGGCTTGGGCGATAGGCCAGGCTGTCGTAGGGTTGGTGAACGACGGCGCAACTTGAAAGGGCGAGGGCGGCGAGAGCGAAGGCAGAACGAAGGGCGGGTCGGGCAGGCGGCATGCTGGGCACGGTCTCACGCGAGGATGAGGTGTCAAGCGGGGTGAGAATGGGCCGGAAGCGTGTGGGGGGAAGGGGAAAAAGACAGAAAGTTGATTTTTTGAGTTGCACGATAATTAGGACGAGCTAACCTAGCTTTAGTCACGGGTGTGACTGTTGTTTGTGTTTCATGTTTCTAGGTTTCACCGGGCTCGCTTCGGCGGGCCCGGTTTTTTATCGCCGAATGCAATTCGGCAAGAATCCTGCTGACAGGAGAGCATTCCCTGAGAATGCCACCGGTTGAACCCCTTCTCCTGCTCATCGATGGAACACCCGAAGCCGAAGCGCTCCAGGTGGGGCTCAACGGACTAGGTTTCCGCTGTGACTGGGCGAAAACCGGTCCCGAGGGGGCGGAGAGAGTCCGGGATGGCCGATATGAGGCCGTGATTTCCGAGTTTCGTCTGGAAGGACTCGGGGGGCTCAAAGTGCTTCACGAGATTCGCGCGTTGCGACCCCGGTTGCCGGTCATCTTGCTATCCGGGCACGGAGGCAGCGACACGGCGATCGAGGCGATCAAGGCGGGGGCGTACGACTGGCTTCTGAAACCCGCCGATTTGGAGGAGGTTCGAGAGGTCTTGACCAAAGCGGTCACGGACGCCCGGCGGATGTCGAAGCCGGTGGAGATTGGTGAGGTCTACCCGGAGCAGGACACCATCGTAGGGCGGAGCCGGGCGATGCGGGAGATTTACAAACAGCTCGGCCGCGTGGCCGCCCAGCCGGTGAACGTTTTGATTCGAGGCGATACCGGGACGGGCAAAGAACTCATTGCCCGCGCGATTTATCAGCATGGGCACCGGGCTCACCGGCCATTCATCGCGGTCAACTGCGCGGCAATCCCGGAGAATTTGCTCGAGAGTGAGCTTTTCGGGCATGAAAAGGGTTCGTTTACGGGAGCGGACCGGCAGCGAATCGGCCGTTTTGAGCAGGCTCACGGCGGGACGTTGTTTCTGGACGAAATCGGGGACCTCGACGCCACTTTGCAGTCGAAGCTCCTGCGCGTTCTCCAGGAAAAAGTCATCCAGCGGGTGGGGGGGCAGCAGGAAATCCCGGTGGACGTCCGGGTGATCGCCGCCACGCACCGGAATTTGGAGGCGATGATCGCACGTGGGGATTTTCGCGAGGATTTGTTCTATCGGCTGAACGTCGTCTGCATCACCATCCCGCCGCTTCGTGAGCGGCGCGAGGACATCGCTGCGCTGGTGGACTATTTTCTGGAGCGGTATGGCAGGGAGTATGGGATCGAGAGCCCCTCGATCGCTGCGAAGGCGGTGGAGTTTCTGAGCAGCCAGGATTGGCCGGGGAACATTCGCCAGCTGCAGAACGTGATTCGGAAAGCGTTGCTGGCATCGCGCGGTTACACGATCGGCTGGCAGGACTGCCGCCAGGTGCTGGAGAACTCCGAACCGGCCGGGCGTGAGGAGGATCCGAGCTTGAGTTCGCTGGTGAACCAGACGTTGACGCGGGTGATCAACGGCGAGACGGGAGAAGCGCTCCCGGTTCTCCAAGCGGCCTTCGAAAAGGAGGTTTATGGGCAGACGATTCAGAGGTCTGGGGGGAACCAGGCCAAGGCGGCGCGGTGGCTCGGCGTATCGCGGCTGACGCTGCGGGAAAAGCTTCGACAATACGGCCTTCACCCGAAGGAGAATGGGTGAAGGCGCACCCGGGTTGGTAATTTTGAGGCCGGGTTTGGTCTTTCTCGCCCTGTGTTCCGAACGTAGGTTGGGGCATGAGCTTCGAGGCGCTGAGCATTCACCTCGAACTTCCGGATCTTTGGCAGCAGGAAGCCGTTCGCGTTTTGAAGAGCGGGCGTGACCTGGTCCTGAACGCCCCGACAGGCGCCGGGAAGACCTACGTGTTCGAGCTTCTGGTGAAAAGCGGAGTGCTGAAGGGCCGTCAGGCGGTTTACACCGTTCCCACGAGGGCTCTGGCGAACGACAAGTGGCGCGATTGGACGGCCAAGGGCTGGCACACGGGCATCGCGACGGGGGATTTGGCGCGCGACACCGAGGCGCCGGTGGTGGTGGCCACTCTGGAAACGCAGCGGGAGCGTCTGCTATGCGGGGACGGACCCGGGATGTTGGTCATCGACGAGTATCAGATGCTGGGCGATCCGCGGCGAGGGTTGAATTATGAGCTGGCCCTGGCTCTGGCGCCGCCGGGAACGCAATTGCTGTTGATGAGCGGTAGTGTGGCCAATCCAGAGGAGATCGTCGAATGGCTCAGGCGTCTGGGGAGAGAGGTGGAATTGGTCGAAACGCGTGAGCGACCGGTCCCGCTCGACGAGGTCCCGGTGATGGCGCTGCCGGGGCAGCCTCCGGCGGCGGTGAAAGGATTTTGGCCTCGGCTGGCGGTGAGCGCGCTGATGGCGGATTTGGGACCGCTCCTGATTTTCGCTCCGCAGCGCAAATCGGCGGAGAAGCTGGCGCGGCAGATCTCGGACAAGTTGCCGCCCGGGCCGCCGGTGCCGCTTTCGACGCGGCAGGAGCAGGCGTTGGGGGCGAGTTTGACCTCGCTGATCCGGAACCGGGTGGCCTACCACCATAGCGGCCTATCCTATGCGCAACGCGCAGGGATCATCGAACCGCTCGCCAAAGCGGGGCATTTGCGGGTGATCGTGGCGACGACCGGACTCGCCGCGGGGATCGATTTCTCCGTGCGATCGGTTTTCGTGGCCGAGGGTTCCTACCGGGAGGGGGCCGTGGAGCGGGAGATCGCGCCCGATGAGTTGCTGCAGATGTTTGGCCGGGCAGGTCGCCGTGGACGGGACGAGACGGGCTATGTGCTCTGCACGGACCGCAGTCCGCGGTTGGGCGACGCCCGGCCGAAGCGATTGCGCCGCAGCCAAGAGTTGGATTGGCCGACGCTGCTGAGGGTGATGCATCACGCCGCCGAGCGTGGAGATGCCGCTTTCCTGGCGGCGGAACAAGTCTCAGAGCGGCTGTTTTCGCGTGCCAAGATCGACCTCGGGTTAGGTGGGGCTCAGGGGAGCGGGCAGGAGATGACCACGTCCGGGGAAGGGGCGCTGTTTGGTTTGGGGCCGGTGCGAAAGGAGGTGCGGAACTCCCGCGGCGAATGGGAGCGGGAGGATCCGGACGCTTGGGGGGAGGGGCCGCTGCGCGAGGTCTGGGTTCCTTCGAAAAAAGCGAGGAGCGGATGGCGGCCGGCTCTTCGGCACGGGGGATTCATGGAAGAGCGGGCGCGTGCTCTCGGACGTTTGTGCCGGCTGGCGCGGGAGGATGGTTCCTTCGAGTATGGAGCGGAGGCCGTCGTGGGGACGTCGGAGCCTGGGGAGGCGATCCGGCTCACCAAACGCTGGCGATCCTTGGCCGGCATCAGCAAGCGGGATGGCATGATCACGGCGAACGCCTTGGAGGAGGTGATCACCAGGGTGTCGAGCGAGACGCAGCCCGGTGTGGTGCTCCACGAGTTGGCCGAGCGCAACGGGCAGGTTCTCGCGCGATTCGGCTTTGGCGACGTCGAGGTGAAGGCCTACCGGGAGGGGCCGGGTCGTTGGCTAGTGGGACCGGAGCGACGGACGGTCAGCCTCGATTCGGAAACCACCTACGAGGACGAAGCGACGGGGGAGCCATGGCAGCCGGCGACGGGGTCCGTGGCGTTGGCGTGGCGGAAGCTGGGGTTGGTGGACTGGCATGGCAAACCGGTGCGGCGGGGGCAAATCGTGAGTTTTTTCCAGGGCGGCGAGGGGTTGGCGATTGCAGCGGCGCTGGAGGACGAAACCTATCCCGTGGACGAACTCGTGCTGCACCTCGCGAACTTGCGGGCCGGGTACCGTTTCGAGGACGAGGGCACGGATGGAGGGAAGAGCGCGAGGCTGACGGTGGCGTGTCGCCAGGCTTACGGGCCGGCGGACTACGAGGGCTACCTGAGGCTCGGTCTTCCCCCCAGCTACGGCGAAGGTGCCGCCGAAGTCCTGGAGCAGCGGCTGGACGGCGCTTGGCGGCGGGGAGGCGCAGGTGACTTCGGCGAGGGGGACGTCGAGCGGCTCTTTGCCGAATGGGTCAGTCTGCTTCGCCATCTTCGCAACGCACCCGATTTACCGTGGGAGAGGTGGCGCGAGTTGAAAACCGCGGCGGCGGCCCTGCTCAAACGGCACGACCGGAGTGTCGTTGATCCGTCCCAGCTCCCGCGATTCGATCCGCACGAGCTGAGCAAAAAGGTGTCTCATCGCCTCACGCGGCGCTCGTGGCAGCGGGGGCAGGATGAGGCGTGAAGGCGCTGGGAGGAGCGCCGGCTTCGGTGGATTCGATTTCCTCCAGTTCGCGCCGGATCGAGCGCAGTTTCTGCTCCACCTCACGGATCTCGGCGGTGACGGCATCGATGTCGACCGCCGGCGCGCCCGCGGCGCGTTTTTGCGCTTCGGAGCCGTAGAGTTTCTTGAGCCGATAGGTGAGCGCGAGTTGTTCGACGGAGAGCTCTTTCGCCCGTTTGACGTTGGCCTCCAGCGTGGCGCGACGCTCCTCTTCGGCTCGGATTTGGCTTTGAAGGCGGAAGCCGTGAACGCCGATCACGAGACTGGCGAGGGCCAAGAGAAGGATGAGGGCGGCCTGGAAGGTTCGCATGGGTGGCTGGATCCTTTGCCAAGCTTGCAGCGGCAAGCAAACAAAAAGGGATCGGGTCGCCTTCCAAAAGAAAAGGCGGAGGGAATGGACCCGGCGGCCTTTGAAGGACGGGACAGAGCGGATGGTTAATGAGCGCCGGTGTCGACCGGGGTATTCACCGGTTTGGGTGTGTTCGATCCGCTTTCGGGCAGTTCAGGTTTGGCGATGTATGCCTCGTCGATTTCGCCCGTCAAGGAGCGAAGGAAGGCGGCAATGTCGTCGACGTCTTCCGGGGAGAGCGTCCGGCCGAGCTGGTATTCCGCCATCATCGCGGTTATGAGTTCTAGGCTGTGGACTGAACCGTCGTGCAGATAGGGGCCAGTTTCGGCAATGTTCCGCAAGCTGGGGACTTTGAAGAAGCCGGTTTCGACCTCGTTGCCGGTGACGCCAGCCCGGCCGGCATCCGTCAGGTAGGGCCACGGTTTGACCAACCCCAGCTTCTGATACATGGCTCCTCCGAGGGCCGGGCCCGAGTGGCAGGCGGCGCACCCGGTCGAGAGGAACTTGGCCAAGCCGCGCCGCTCCTGTTCATTCAGGGCATCGTCATCACCGGCGAGGTAGGCATCGAACCGGCCGGGAGTGCTGAGTTTCCGTTCGAAGGCGCCGATGGCCTTTGCGACGTTGTCGTAGTTGATGGGTTTTTCTTCGCCGGGGAAGGCGGCTTCGAAAAGCGGCTGGTATCCCGGGATGCTCTCGAGGACTTCGATGACGTGTTCGGGATCGGGCATGGCCATTTCGCCACCAGCCAGGATCGGGCCCTTGGCCTGTTCCTCGACGTCAGCCGCCCGGCCGTCCCAGAATTGGGCGATGTGGGCAGCGGCATTGTAGACGGTGGGTGAATTTCGGCCGGTCTTGGCTCCGGCATGGCCGTCGCTGAACGGTTTGTTGTCGACGCCGAAGCGGTCAAGCATGTGGCAGGAGTTGCAGGAGATTTCCTGGCTCAGGGACAAGCGATGCTCGTAGTAGAGCTTTCGGCCGAGATCGATCTTCTCCGGGGTGAGAGGATTGGCTGGGTTCTCCCAAACCTCGGGAAGGGATCCAAAGATGGCGAGTTGAGCCCGGTCAACTTCTTGGCCCGGGAGGAGGGAAGGGCTCAGGCCCAGTATGAAAAAGAGGACGAAGGAATGCATCATAGTGAGTTGGCTTTTCAATTTGCTACGAGAGTGAAAGGGGGAAGGATGGTCAAGTGGGAAAAAACGGGTGCTGGCTACAGGCCGTGAGGATCGGGATTCGGCTTTCGCCGATCACTTTACCGTTTGACACCTAACATCGCGCCCGCATCTTCGCGCGAGGGCTTTCGACCCACAAAACATCATGGCTACCTACGCGATTAACGGATTCGGACGGATTGGACGCAACGTGCTGCGGGCGATGAACGCCGAGCAACTGAAGAAGGTCGTGGCGATCAACGACCTGACGGACACCAAGACCCTGGCACACCTGCTGAAATACGACAGCACGGCGGGCCGCTTCAATGGGACGGTGGAGCATGATGATGGCTCCATCACGGTGAACGGCCACCGCATTGCGATCACTGCGGAGCGCGATCCAGCCGCTTTGAATTGGACGGGCCGGGGCGTCGACACGGTGCTCGAGTCCACCGGGTTCTTCGTGGATCGTGCGGGTGCCTCCAAGCATTTGGAAGCGGGAGCCAAGAAGGTGCTCATTTCGGCGCCGGCGAAGGAGCCGGACCTGACATTCTGCATCGGCATCAACAGCGATCAGTACGATGCGGCGCAGCACCACATCGTTTCGAACGCCTCCTGCACCACGAACTGCCTGGCGCCGATGGCGAAGGTCCTCAACGACCACTTCGGCATTGAGAGTGGGTTCATGAGCACCATTCACTCATACACGAACGACCAGAGAGTGCTCGACCTCCCGCACAAGGATTTGCGCCGTGCTCGTGCCGCTGCCGAGAACATCATTCCATCCTCGACCGGTGCGGCCAAGGCCATCGGTCTCGTCATCCCCGAGTTGAACGGTAAACTGACGGGTGGCGCGTTCCGGGTCCCGACGCCGACTGGATCGGTGACGGACTTCACCGCCAAGCTCGGGAAGGCGACGACCGTCGAAGAGATCAACGCGAAGTTTCAGGAAGCCGCGGTCGGTCCGCTGAAAGGCGTTCTTCGCTTCACGGACGAGCCGATTGTCCTGAAGGACATCGTGGGTGATCCGCACTCCTGCATCCTCGACAGCCAGTGCACGATGACGATCGGAGCCGGCGATTTCGTGAAGGTAGTCGGCTGGTACGACAATGAATGGGGTTACTCTTGCCGTGCGATCGACGCCCTTGAGTTGATCAGCGCCGGGATCTGATCTTCGCACGAACGACACCGATGCCGGTCGCGAGAGCGGCCGGCGCTTTCACATCTCCATGGCTAAAAAGCTGGTCTCAAATCTCGAGGTCCAAGGGCGGCGCGTCCTGGTTCGGGTGGATTTCAACGTTCCCCAGGACGATCAGGGAAACATCACCGACGACACCCGCATCCGTGCGGCCTTGCCGACCATCCATCACCTCACGGAACAGGGGGCACGGGTCATCCTGATGTCGCACCTTGGCCGTCCTGGAGGTGAACGGAAACCGGAATTCTCGCTGGCTCCGGTGGCGAAGCGTCTCGGAGAACTCGTTTCGGTCCCGGTCCACTTTGCGGAGGACTGCGTCGGGCCGGTCGCGGAATCGGCAGCCTCGGCCTTGAAAGACGGGGAGATTTTGTTGCTCGAGAACGTGCGGTTTTACAAGGAAGAAACGGACAATGAAGCCGGGTTTTCGGAGAAACTGGCTTCGCTCGGAGAGGTCTTCGTGAATGACGCTTTCGGGACCGCCCACCGTGCTCATGCTTCGACGGCAGGAGTGGCGGCTTTCCTTCCCGAGGCGGCGGCAGGTTTCCTGATCGAGCGCGAACTGAAGTATCTCGAGGGGGAACTGGAAGACCCGAAACGCCCCTTCGTGGTGATCATGGGAGGAAAAAAGGTTTCCGACAAAATCGAGGTCATCACGAGTTTGCTGCCGAAAGCCGACACTTTCCTGATCGGGGGAGCCATGGCCTACACGTTTTTCAAGGCTTTGGGTTATGAGGTCGGGAACAGTCTGGTCGAGGAGGACAAGCTGGATTTGGCCCGGGAGATTCTAAGGAAGGCGGAGGAAAGCGATACGCGCTTCCTGCTGCCCATCGATTCGCGCCATACCGCGGAGTTCAAGGCGGGAGCTGAGACGCACGTGACGGAACCCTTCGCCGCCGGGGGCTCAATTCCACCGGGCCGGGAGGGGATCGATATCGGAGAGCGAACGATCGAATTGTTTTGCGAAGAGATCGCGCAGGCTGGCACGGTTCTTTGGAACGGTCCGATGGGCGTCTTTGAACTGGAAGGTTTCGATGCCGGGACCAAGGCGGTGGCCGAAGCGTTGGCGCAGTCCGATGCCGTCAGCATCATCGGCGGCGGCGATTCGGTTACGGCGATCAACAAATTCAATTGTGGCGACCGGGTGACGTTTATGTCGACCGGGGGAGGGGCCAGCCTCGAGCTGCTGGAAGGGAAAGAACTTCCCGGCATCGCTGCCCTTTCGGAAGCCTGAAACCGGGCTGGAGAAGCCCACGACAACCACCGCTGGAGCGCCCTGCCGACACTCCAACGGCGAACCAACCCTGAAACGCTGATATGACCCAAGCCCGAAGACCGATCGTTGCCGCAAACTGGAAGATGAACATGACGCCGCTGGAGACGTCCGAGTATCTCGACGAATTTCTCCCGCTTCTCGGAAGCTCGTGCGAGTGCGACGTGGTTCTCATCCCACCTTTCACCTCGCTCGCGAAAGCGGCGGACGGTCTCAGAGCGAATGCATTCGTGGGGCTGGGGGCGCAAAACGTGCACCCCGAGCTGAGCGGGGCCTTCACGGGTGAGGTAAGCCTTCCGTTCCTGAAGCCGCTGAACGTGACCTACGTGATCATCGGCCACAGCGAGCGCCGGCAGTATTTCCAGGAGTCGGACGAGTTCATCAACCGAAAGGTGTTGTCGACCGTGCACGCGGGATTGACGCCCATTCTCTGCATCGGGGAGACCCTGGAAGAGCGGGATGCCGGGAAGCTCGAAGAGGTGTGCCGCAGGCAGTTGGAGCAGGGGCTGGCTTCCGTGGAGCCCATGCACGGTCCGTACATGGTGGTGGCCTACGAGCCGGTTTGGGCGATTGGGACGGGGCGGACGGCGAGCCCCGAACAGGCGCAGGAAGCGCACGCTTTTGTTCGGAAGGTGCTAGGCGAGCTTTTTGGGCATGATACTTCCGCGAAGGTCCGCATTCAATATGGCGGAAGCATGAAGCCGGGGAATGCAGCGGAATTGATGGCGCAACCGGACGTCGACGGCGGTTTGGTTGGAGGCGCCAGCCTGGACCCGGAAAGTTTTTTCCAAATCGTGAAAGCGGCGGAAGCGTCGGGGCAGTGATTGAGTTTAGAAACATTGAGCGTTTTTCCTTGCGGACTATCGCCCGGTGCTTAAATTCAGGTTAAGTTAAACAACACTCATGAAAATCACGAGATTTGCCCTCATTTTCGCTCTGGCTTCCTCTGCTTTTGCCGGTGATCCAGGGAAAGTCTTGGTTCCAGTTGAAGAACCGGAGCCGTTCTACAAGGCGCGGCGTCCGGTCACGAATCCGGTCCTGTTCGACTTGGCGCAGCCGATGACGAAGATCCATCCGCTGGTGATTCACCAGACGATGCCTTCTTTCATCGACACGACGCTGGGTCAGCTCCCAGTTGGTGGCGATTTTCAAGTCTACGCCGTTCAGGCCGAGCTCGCGGTCAATGACCGGATGTCGATCGTTGCGGCGAAGGATGGCTACATCGTCTTCGACCCGAACTCGACGTTCTCCAAGACGAGCGGATGGGCGAACTTGGCCGCGGGTGGTAAGTTCGCGTGGTTGTTCAAGCCCGAGCAGGGACTCATCTCGAGCATGCAGCTGCTCTATGAAATCCCGAGTGGCGACACAGATGTTTGGCAGGGGACCGGCGACGGACAGTTCATTCCCTCGATTTACACCCAATATCAGACGGGGCGGCTTCAACTGGCCAACGCAGTCGGGTTCCGGCTTCCAGTGGACGATGGAGCGGACAGCACCCAGCTTTACACGAGTGCGCATGCGGGTTTCAACCTCACGCGTTGGCTCTATCCTCTCGTCGAGATCAACTGGTTCCACGTGATGGATCCGGGTGATGGCGCCAGCCGGTTCGGGGCTCAAGCAGGTGGAATCACTCCAGCGATTGCCCGGTTCGAGGCCGGTGACCTGGTCAACTGGGGCGCTTTGAATTCGGAAGCCAATTCAAACCTCGTCACGGCCGCGGTCGGCTTCCGGGCCAACCCTCCCAACGTCGAGAACATCGACTTCGGCTTTGCCTGGGAATTCCCGCTAACAGACGATGACGCGACCATTCTGGAGGATCGCTTCACCTTCGATATCGAAGTGCGTTTCTAAGCGAACCAGCTAACTGTAACCTTTCTCTCAACGGAGGCTGGGCTCATGGCGGGTCCAGCCTCCTTCGTTTTGGTTGGTCTGGCTTTTTGGGAGCAAATCGCTGGATTAGATCAGCGGGCGGGTGCCGGCAGCTTCCCGGCAAAGGGTGCTTCCGTCCGATGGAGTTCCTTCACCAAGGCTGAGCGCATGTGCCGCAGCCGTTCAGCGTGCTCGGGAGAGGTTGTCAGGTTGGTGAGTTCTCCGGGATCGTTTTCGAGGTCGTAGAGTTCATCCTTCTCCCCCTCCAGCAGGCTCCGGATGTATTTGAAGCGGCCCTGGCGAGTCATCGCATACCAAGGCATCCCGCGGTGCAACAGGTCTTCGCCGACCGGGATGTTCGCGGTCTCGAAACCATAAGTCCGGTTGGTGCAGGTGATCAGAACGGGATGCTGCCAATCGGCCTCCGGATCTTCAAGGAGCGGAGTCAGGTCGTGACCATGCATTTCCCACGGGAGATCGAGACCGGCGAAGTGGTAAAAGGTGGGGATGAGATCCACGCCGCCGACGGGAGTTTCCACGACCGTTCCCGATGGAAGCTTCGACGGCATGCTGAAGATCAGTGGGGCGCGGAGGGTGGCGTCATAGCCAGCCCATTTGCGGCGAAAGCCGTGCTGACCCCAGGCGTAGCCTTGGTCGGAGGTGAAGACGATCAAGGTGTTCTCGATTTGCCCCGAATCCTCGAGCGCCGCGACTAGCCTTCCGACGCCTTCATCGATGGCCATCACGCCCTCATGATACCGTCGAACGGCATCGTCAAATCGCCTCTTGCGCAGCATGGGGTAGCCATCGGGGCCCTCCTGGAAGTCGCTGATTGTCTGCATCCAATCGGGTTTGCCAGGGCGGGGTGGAAAGATGTCGACCGGAACGGGAACCTCGGCGTCGGCGAGTTTTCCGATGTGACGTTTCGCTGGCGTGAAAGGGCTGTGGACCGCGCCATAGCAGAGCCACAAATACCAGGGTTTCTCGGCGTCGGGGCGTCCCTTCTCAGCGCGGATGAACTCCAACGCCCATTGGGTGTAGGCGTCGGTGGAATATTCCGGAACTTCCCGCGTCGTGCCATCTGGGAAGGTGACCTCCTGATCGTAGAAGTAGCGCATCGCCGTATCGGTGAATTTCGGGCGATTCCAGACGATTTGGTAATCCCAATCGCGCCCCATTCCCGTGTCGGTTCCGGTGTGCCATTTGCCGATCTGAGCGGTGACGTAACCCTTCTCACGGAAGTGTTTTGGCCAGAAAGGGCACTGGTCCGGGTCGTAGGTGCTGCCGGGGTAGGGGCCCTCCATGCGCATGGATTCGATGCCGAAGGGGTGGCGGCCGGTGAGCATGGTGGCCCGGGAGGGCATGCACCAGGTGCCGATGTAGGCATTGGCGAAGCGGACGCCTGACCGCGCGAGAGCGTCGATGTTCGGTGTGCGGACGAAATCGTGCGCTTCGGGGTAAGCGCTGACCGTCCGGTGTGATTGGTCGTCGGTGTAGATGAAAAGGATGTTTGGCGGCGTGTTGGATCCAAACAAAAAGCTGGGGGCGAGGCCGATTACGATCAGGAAAGGGCGAATGGATTTCATGACGGATGTCTGGAGCGAGAGTGAGGTCTGCTGCAATGCGAGCGGCTCCCGGAGCACGGGCCGAAAGAAGCACTTCATGGTCATCGTGTCGGACTAATATGAGGTCGACAATCCGAAATGGTCTGACGGGGATGGTTTTTCTTTGGCTGGGGGTGACCCGGCTGACCGCCGCGGGCGATGATCCGTTGAGCTATTTCAGCGAGGTCGAGCCGATCCTCTGGGAGCATTGTGCCGACTGCCATATCGATGGGGCGAAAGGCAACGTCTCGTTCGAGGGCCTCGAGAGCTTGGAGAGCCTTCTGGAAAAGAGCGACGTGTGGCGGAAGCTGAAAGAGGCGGTGGCCTTTGGCGACATGCCTCCAGAACCCGAAAAGACGGGATTCGCAAGGGAGGACGCTGACCGCTTGGTGTCTTGGGTGGAATCGAAAATCGAGACCATCGATCCCTCGCGGCCCCTTTATCAGAATCCCGGTCCGCCCACGCCTCGCCAGCTCACGGTTTATGAGTATGACCGAACGGTCAAAGATCTGCTGGGAATCACCATCAGCGCCTCGAGCCTGGCGGGAATCCGGAGCCGGCCCCCAGTCCACGGTTTCGAGAACGCCGCGGGTGGGCTCAACATGGAGCCGTCCCTGCTCGACAAATACATCGTGGTATCCGAGGAGACCGTCGGGCAGTTCTTCGGGACGCCGAAGTGGCAGATCGGGGGGCGGGATTCCCGGAGGAAGCAACTCGAGCAGGAAGCGGAAGCGGCGAGAGACCGGTTGCTCGGTGACATCGAACCGACCTCGGCCGGCGCCCGGCGGTTCCTGAGCGCGCTGCTGGCGCGGGCGTTCCGGCGGCCAATGGATCAAGCAGAAGTGGATCGGTATCATTCGGTGGCGGTCCAGGCGCTCGAGGCCGGTGAGCCTTTCGAAAAGGCGCTGGAAGCGGCGATGATTCCAATGTTGGTGTCGCCCCACTTCCTTTACCGGCTGGAAAAGGACCGGCCGGGAGAGATGGGCCCCTACCGGATCGGTCCTCACGAGCTCGCCGTCCGCCTTTCCTATTTTCTATGGGCGAGCATGCCGGACGAGGAGTTGTTTCGATTGGCTGAATCCGGTGAGCTTCTCGAGCCCGATGTGCTTCGGGCGCAGACGCTTCGGATGCTGTCAGACCCACGTGCCGAGTCGCTCAACGACCATTTCGCCGGGGTCTGGTGGGGTTCGCATAAAATCTGGGATGCGCCGCTGGACCGAAGCCAGTACCCCGAGTTTTATAAGTATCGCACCGACATGCGGCGCGAGATGCATGCGCTGTTCGACTACCTCCGGCGGCAGGACCGGAGCGTGATGGAGCTGCTCCAAAGCGATTATGTGGTCACCAACGAGGCGCTCGGGAAAACGATCTATGGACTCGAGAGCGTGGAGGGGAACCACTTTCAGGCGGTGCACCTGCCCGAAGGGCATGCCCGGGGTGGGGGTTTGTTGGGGAGCGCGGGTTTCCTGACGTTGACTTCGCATTCGGATCGCACCAAACCGACGGCTCGGGGTGAGTGGATTCTGGATGTGATCCTCGGAACGCCGCCTTCACCTCCCCCCGCGGACGCCGGGAATTTCCGTCCCAAGAAGGATGAGCCGGAACCGAAGACCTTCCGCGAGAAGCTGGCGCAGCACGCGGCCGATCCGAATTGTGCGGGATGTCATAAGAAGATCGATCCGCTCGGATTCGCGCTGGAGAACTTCGATCCGATCGGCCGGTGGCGTGAGGAGGTGTCGGGTGGGGCCGTCGACAATCAGGGGGAGCTGCCCACCGGAGAAAAACTGGATGGCGTGGAAGGACTGAGAACGGTCTTAATGGCTCGCGAGGAACTGTTCGCCCGCAACGTCGCCAGGCGGTTGCTCGAGTATGCCCTGGGACGAGAGCCCGAGTATTTCGACGAGGCTGCGGTGCGGAAAATCGTTGCCGGCGCTGAGGTCTCGGGTCATCGCCTTTCGGCTTACGTGCTGGGGGTGGTGCAGAGCCACCCGTTCCAGCATCGGATCAACCTGGGCCAGGGGGAGCCGGTCGCTGCACTCAAGTGAAGTGACGGAGGACCAGGATTCAGCGATAAATTCACGCCTCTGACACCGTATTGTAGATGCCATGATGGATCGTGAACCCGCCAAAGTCTCTCGTCGCCGATTCTTGAAAGGTAGCCAGGCCCTGGTCGCCCTTCCATTTCTCGAGTCGGTGGCGCCCGCCGCCACCGCAAAGGCGGGGCCTCCTCTCCGGATGTGCGCCCTGAGCGTGACCGGAGGAACGGTGATCGAGTCCTGGAAACCCTCTCAGACCGGGGCGTTACCGCACGAGCTGCCGTCCATTCTTCGGCCCCTCGAGCGGCATCGAGAGGATCTTCTGGTCGTTTCGGGTCTTTCCCAAAGTGGCAGAGGCCGGGGGCTGAATGCTCACCAGCATTGCGCGAGCCTCCATTTCACCTGTGCCGATGAGGTGAGGAAGGAAGATGGAGCCATCAAGGCCCCGGTTTCGTTCGACCAAGTGGCGGTCGGGCACAACGGCTCCCGGACTTTCCTTCCCTACATGTCCATCGGCCTGGGTCACGGCGAGACGATTTATTCCTATCGCGAAGATGGCCGGCCCGTGGGCTACGAGGACAATCCCCGGCTCGTTTTCGATCAGATGTTCAGAGGCGCCCGCCAACCCGTCTCCCCGAATTGGAAACGACGCCGAAATTCGCCCGCCACCGCCGAGACATCGAGCATCCCGCCCTCCCGGCGACGGTCCGTCGTGGATCTCGTGTTGTCTGAGGCAAAAAGCCTCGAGCGAGACCTGGGACGGGAGGATCAAACCAAGCTCGATGAATACTTTACCTCCATCCGCTCGATCGAGAACCGCATCGAAGCGCAGGAACGGATTCTTCGCGAAGAAGCTCTGGATTCGAAGAACCCCGGGCCAACCCCTCCGCTGAATCCCCACGGGCTGCCTGAGACCTTGGCCGAAGGCAACAATCTGGCGCGTGCGGTAGGGCGTGATCCGGACAAGCATGGCGAATACATCCGAATCATGCAGGACCTTACCATTCTGGCGCTTCAAACGGACACGACGCGGGTGGTCACGACCGCCTTGGGTAGCGATGGGGCGCTCTTTCCAGGTGTGGTCACGGTGGGCTATGAGCACCACGCCCACACGCTCGAGCACCACGGAAACGCCAGGCGAATCGAGGATGCCGATCCGATCGCCCGTGAAGGTTGCCGTCAGATCCACGCGTGGTACACGTCGCTTTTCGCCGAGATGGTGGACAAGATGAAGGCGATCGATGAGGGCGGCTCCTCCCTTCTGGACAACACCATGCTTCTCTACACTAGTTACATGGCGAATGGGGGACACGGCCGGAAAGATTACCCCTACCTCTTGGTTGGAAACGCGCAGGGGACCATCCGGACCGGACGCCACGTCGCTTATCAAGAGGACACACCGGCTGCCAACCTTTACGTGGAGATGCTCAACCGAATGGGTATCCACGACGGCCGGTTCGGCAATAGCCACACCTCGCCCAAGGCCGCCTATGATGGCCGCCTGCCCGATTTAGGATGAGCACTGGCGCGCTGGGTGTTTTTTGTGCGGTGGGTCACCACGGACTCCGAACCCTTTCCAAGGACGGGGGCTCCTGGTCCGAGCCGGTGCGCGACGAGGAGGAGTCGCTCCATCTGAAGTCCGTCGTTTTCGGCGGGGGCATGATTCTTGCCGCCGGAAAATCGGGAGCCAACGGCTACTATTTCAGATCCCGCGACGGGGTCCAGTGGGAGGAAAAGCGCTACCGAGCGGGTTACGGAACGCTGGGTAATTTCAATTGGGTGAACGGGAAATTCATCCACTCCAATGGCAAAGGGTCGACGCAGGATGTGAAGCCCTACATCCGGACTTCGACGAATGGCTTCGACTGGTCGGGCGAAAAGCGCATCAGCGGAACGAAGATGCTGCGCAGGATCGTGGAGGGGAATGGCCGCTTCGTGGCGGTCGGCGACTACGGACGGCGCTCCTGGTCGGTGGACGGAGAGAATTGGGAAAACGTGAGCGGGACGAAACCGCTGGACACCCTGATCGACGTCGCATTCGGCAATGGCGTTTTCGTCGGCGGAGGGTTGCATGGGATGCGCATGTTCAGCGAGGACGGAGAAACGTGGTCGGAACGCGTCGAGGGGAAAGAGGGCGAGCACATCAACTCGATGATCTGGGATGGGGAGCGCTTCGTTGGGGTAGGGCAGGGCGCTACCTACCTCTCGTCGGGCGGTCGCGATTGGGAACGGGTTTCGAACCAAGGTGCCCCGGTCACCGCGGCTTTTGGCAACGGCGTTTTTGTCGGGACGCTCTGGCGAGGGCGCATCCAGCGTTCGGACGACGCAATTTCCTGGGAGACTGTCGCGGACTACCCGGATCACGTGGAAAGAATCCGTTGGGCACGCCTTTAAGAAACCGGTGACCCAAGCGGCTCCCTTTCTTGGTGAAAAATTGGGGCCCAGGGAGGCGGAATTCGGGGATTTTCCGGTGTAACCGTGCCCGTCGAGGTTTGCGGGAAGAGGAATGCTGCTACTCAGGGCTCGGACTGAGCGGGTTGCAAGAACGAGTGGGCAGGCGGGGGAAGCGGGATCAATTCTAGTAAATCGATTCGATACGGCGAGTTGGTCTCAGGTGAGTCTGCGGCGCAGCTTTTGTGGCGATTCTGTCAGATGGCTCGGAAAACTCGCTTAAAAAAACGTTTCGCAGGATTGACACTCACGGATGCTCTCTACCATAGTCGGCAATGTCGGGATCAGCGGATCTTCGTCTGACGGTCATCAAAAAGCCGTCACCCGGGAAAGGCTGACGCCAAACACCAGCAAACAATTCAATTATCAATGAAACGCATTCTCTTCACACTCGCGGGCCTTTCCCTTTGCGGCGTGCTTCACGCGCAAGAGGCCTTTTACACGGAAGGGTCCTCCGCCAAAAGCGGTAAGGGCGTGGTCGTCGGCGACGCCGTGGGCATCCTCGCCGATAAGTTCAGTGTCAGCGCCACCCTAGGCGGAGGTTACGACAGCAACGTCTTCCTTTCGGAGGTCGACGAGGTCGAATCTTGGCTCAGCTGGGTAAGCCTCGGCGCCAACTTCAACTCTCGGCCTGTTGGAAGCGGTGCTTTCTTCGGTTTCGATGTGTCGGGCAGCAATTACTTCTACGAGGATGCGCGGGCGGACAACGGACGCGATTCAGGCGAGTTGGCGGCAGGCGCATTCGCGGGGATTCGTGGCGCGAAGACCGAGATCCGGTTGGACACCGACTTCCAACTTCGGAACGGGAACACGATCGACTACAGCAACATCGACCGGGAAATTCTGCGAGCGGACAGCGACACCGTCAACGTATCGCTCTCAGGCTACCGGATTTTTCCCCGGAGCAAGGTGACCGGATTTGCCTTTTGGCGGGACATTGATTTCAGCGGTCCCTCGCGGCTGAACGACTCCACGCTCATCATGGGAGACGTGGGTTGGCTCTATCGGCCCGGCTTCGCGCCCAAGACGCACATCGGTCTTGGACTTCGGGGCGGAGAATACGATACGCGTGGCAATGTCGATCAGACCTTCCTTGAGCCCTCCATCCGGCTCGAGTATGCCGCGAGCGCCAAGACGAGTGTGAATGCGCGCTTCGGTGCTCAATTCATCGAGTATGACGGGGACACCGCAATCGACGAGACTTCCCAGTTTTCTGGGTCTCTCGGCGTGTCCTGGCAGGCAGCCCCAGGGACTCGCGTTGGAGTGGAGGCTTATCGGGATTTTAACCCCTCATACACCTCGGTGAACCAGAGTTTCACCATGACGGGATTCCGGCTTAACCTTAACCAACGGCTTCCCTACGATTTCACGGGACTTATGCAGGTTGCCTATGAAAGCGCGGATTATTTCTCGACTGTGCGGGGAGCGAGCGTCAACCGGGATGACGATTATGTTCGTCTTGGTTTGACCATCAGTCGCCAGGTGAACCTAGTGAGTTTCCTGGACACCACGATCTCAGGCTTTGTTCACTGGAACAACAATGACTCGAACATCTCTTCGGCTGAGTTCGACCAACTCTTCACCGGGGTGAAGCTCGGGATTGTTTACTAATCTGAAATTGTCTTAACCTGATTCAAATCTTAACTAATAGGATTCATATGATGAAACGCTTGAAAATGTTTGCCTTCGCCGCCCTCGCGGGATTTGGCCTTCAATGCGCCGCTTCGGCAGCTCAAATTACGGGGGTCGTTTATGTCGACTCAAACCAAAACGGACAGCAGGATGAAGACGAGGGTCCCTATGCTGGGGCCACTGTGAAACTCTACTCGGTCGATTCGGAGGGCAACCTCCAGTTGGTGGCAACGCTTCCTTCGACCGGTGCTGATGGAGTCTACACGTTCGACGGCGTGGCTCCTGGGCAGTATGTCCTGGAATTCGTCTTCCCTACTACCGGAGTGGTGGTGCAGACCATCCCCATCACGGTGGAGGAGGACGGCTCCGTCGTGCAGATCCCAGCTGTTCCTGCGATCGAGCCGACAGTAACCTACACCTTTCAGCAGCTTCAGGCGCTGGGCCTCAACAACCCCTCGGTAGTCAACGAAGACGACACGATTTCGCCCTTCGTGCCTCCCTCAAACTAGGTTTGGACTCGGGCTCGATTGTGGGATGAATATGTGTTGAGCGAAAGGGTCAAAACATCGGTCCCGGTTAACACTCATCACATACATGCAAAACAGAAAGAAGTTCTCGCAAGCACTGGCCCCTCTTATCATTTGGACAGCAGGTCTCCTGGCCTGCTGTCCTTTTGTTTTCGCGGATGACACGCAATTGAAGGTAGGGGATACGATCAACATCGTCGTGTTCAACGAACCATCGATCAGCGGGAGCTTTATCGTTGGGTTCGAGGGAGCGATCAACTTCCCCCTGTTAGAGCAGATCGACGTGGAAGGCGTTTCCGTGCGAGAACTTGCGAAACTGATCGAGCAGGGCCTGGAGGCTGACTACATTCGAGATGCCCAGGTCTCCGTGGACCTTGTGGGTCGTGAGAAGAGCACCGTAACAGTCATAGGCTTCGTTTTGCGTCCCGGCGTGATTCCTTACGACCCGGAGACGACCCGGATGAATCTTTACACCGCAATTGCATCCGCCGGAGGCATTGCCGAGGAAGAGCGTTTATCGAGGATCGAGGTGAAACGGCCAAAGGGAGACTCCTTTGAGACGTACGAGTTGAACTACGACCGGGACAAAAATTTTCTCCTCAAGGACAAAGATACCGTCGTCATCGAGCAGATGAAGGGGGACGAGCGGAATGAGCGGATGGTCACAATGACGGGTCAGGTTCGAGGCCCCGGCATGGTTGAGATTCCCGTGAACCGCGACCTCGACCTGGTTGAAGCGCTAGCGCTCTCGGGGGGAACGACCGAGCTCGCGCAGCTTCGCAAGGTCAAGGTGACGCGTAATGGGACCACGCGAGAGGTCAACGTGTCCAAGATGCAGACTGGGGAGGAGGAGCCCCTGACGCTAGAGGCTGGCGATACCATTTTCGTTCCGCAGAGGCGGTTTTGACTTGTGCGAACGGACTTGGCCGAGTTCCCTCCCTTCTGAATCAATCTTTACCTCCCCGAACCCATGCATGACAATCCTTCTGCTGCAGGAGGAATGGTGTCTCCGGCTCCATCAGCCTCACAGCCCAGCAACGCCTCGCTGACCTCCCCGACCGGGGGAAACTACGGTTATGGGTATGGTCCCGCCCCTACGAAGTATGTGCAGGCCAGAACATTTCAGGACTATCTGAACCTGTTCCGCCGTCACCTGTGGATCGTCATCATCACCACGGTCATTGGCTTGCTCATCAGCCTTTACGTTTTTTCGATCACGCCCAAGGTTCACAAAGCCTGGGCGACCATCGAGGTCGAAAAGGTCAATCGTGAAAAGACGGACCTGGATGTGGCAAACCAGGTCCGGCTTTCCGCTTCTCAAGAGATTCTCGCGACCATCGAAAAGCTTCAACTGCCGAAGCTTTACCAGGGAGTGGCACGCAGTGATCTGTTTCTGAATCGCAAAAACGTTCTTCCGAAGGCTCCCGAGCTACCTATTCAGCTTCCCTGGATGAAGCCGGAAGTGGAGGAGAATCCCGACGGGACGCTGCCGCCAAACCTGCTTGCCCAAGTCATGGAAAAGTGGGTAGTGGCCCGCTGGAGGGAAGACACGAACCTCGTCGATGTCTACGCTTGGCACACCGATCCCCAAATTGCTCAGGATATCCTGGAAGGGTTGCTGGAAGAATATGAGAAATTGAGCGAGGCGTCCGTCGACGCTGACGAGACCTACGCGCTCGAGTTCATCGAGCGCAAGGTGGCGGGTGTCAAGGAAACCATGATGGGAACCGAGGCCACTTTGAGCCGTTATGTCCGCTGCCTTCGGCTCGCGGAGGAAATCCGTGAGGCGGAAGGACTAGTCATCCAGATGGAAAAACGCTACTTGGATAAGTGGCCGCCGTTGGTCGAGGCTCGCGAACTTGTCAATATCCTGCGCGACCGATTCAGCCAGGAACTGGAGAAGGTGCTGGTTGGGGCCCCTGACGAGGCGAAATTCTGGGAGGAAGAAACCGCGACTTGGGGAAGTCTTGCTGGTGAGGACTTGGTCGAGGCTCAACTCAAACTGGTGGAATCGCGCGCCAGCTTGCTCAACAAGAGCTTGGAATCGGACCAAAGAGTTTTCGACCAATTCATGACTATGTTGAAGGCGGGTCAAACCACCCAGGACTATACCTCGAAGCAGTTTGCCGTCGTGCAACCGCCGATGATCTCGACGGACGTGCAGGACATTCGCCCTCAGAAACGCCCGATGGTTCTGAAGGGCGTGCTTGGCGGCGGAGCGGCCGGTGTGGCCATCGTGTTTCTTCTTGGCTTCGTTGATCGCTCGATGCGGACCGTCGCTGAAATCGAGACTGGCACAGGTCTTCCGGTGGTGGGAGCGATCCCAATCACAAAGATCCGGCAGAAGGGAGAGCGTCAGGAGCTTGCCCTCGAAGGGACCAAAGACGCGCTAGCCGCCGAGGCCGTCCGGACTCTAAGGGCGGGTCTCGTCTATCTAGGCGACCAGGAAGAGCGCACGACTTTCGTCATCAGTAGTGCCCTCCCGAGCGAAGGGAAAAGTTGGGTCGCGGCGAATCTCTCAGCGGGCTTCGCGGGACAGGGAGATCGTACGTTATTGATCGATGCCGACCTGCGAAAACCCGTTCAGTGGAAAACATTCGGGATCCATCCGGACCATCCCGGATTGACTGATGTTCTTGTGAACAAGTGTAGCATTGCCGAAGGCGCGATCGAAACCGAGATCGAGAATCTTTGGGTGATGTCTGCCGGTTCGCGTTCCCCGAACCCGGCGGAACTGCTTGGCAGCAAGAATCTTCCGGGTCTGGTTACCAGCGTGGCACGTCAGTTTGATCGGGTCATCATCGACAGCGCTCCGCTGATTCCCGTGGCGGACACCCTGTCGATTTCGAAGTTGGTGCAGTCTGTGCTACTCGTCTACCGGGTAGGCATGACGCCTCGGGGGGCCCTCATTCGAGCGTTGAAAACACTTCGCGCCAACGGAAGTGAGCCCATCGGTATCATTGCGAATCGCCTGCCGCGACCGCGCTCAAAGGGTTCGCACGGCTATTACTACGGCTATCACGGCGGTGGGCAGTACAGCGACTACTATACGGGCTACGGTAGCTCGGGGAAAGAGGCGTAAGCTGACGCCGCAGATCTTTGCCCACCAGCTTGCCGTCAGGGCCAAGGTCCCAGGAGTGGTCGCTGTTTTCCCTGAAACCTACTTCTCAGGCGTCTCATGTTGAACGGCGTTGTAGTGTTCGTCCTGGGGTTGACGGCCCTCTATGCTCCATTGGCGTTCGGTTGTACGACTCCTGCCACCCAGTATGGGCTGGATGCCATGCTTGCATTGGCTTTCCTTCTCTGGCTGATTGGGAAATTTCTGGACCGCCAAATGCCTCGCGTTCCCTTGGTGGCGATCGGAATCCTGATTTTGTTGCTGGTCCTAGGCGGGACCCAAGCCCTGAACCCGCGCTACGAATTCGTGAAGGAAGGCTGGTATTTCAAAAATATAGAAGGATTCGTGCCCTTTCTGCCCTGGACGGTGGATCAGCGGGTGACTCTCGAACAACTGATCCATCTCTCAGCCCTAGGCTTGGCCTTCATCGTAGCGGCGGACCTAGCGCGAGACTGGCAGCTACGATGGAATCTTCTCCAAATTGTTGCGATTTCGGGCATGGTGGTCGCCATTTTGGGCATGCTTCAGCAGGCGACGGGCAGCGAAATTCTGCCTTTTCTCCCGGAGCCCAAGCGTCGCAACATGGGAGCTCAGTTCTTCGGTGGCTTCTACTATCATGCAAACGCCTCCGCGTTTTTGAATCTGGTATGGCCGGCTGCCTTCGCCCTCTTTCTTCGTGCGCAGGCGAAGGAGTGGCATCTGCGAAAGAATCTTTGGCTGGTGAGCTTTCTCCTGTGCTTCATTGGTCTGCTGGTCAATGTCTCCAAGGCCGGACACGTCATGGCTGGGGTGGGTTTGGTCCTGACCGCCGTTTTCTTCTTTCAGGTTTTGCCGCCGGTCTGGCGTCAGCCGAGCATTCCGATGATCGTGGTGACCAGCATCGTCATCATCGCTGCAGCCGGGTTGTTCATTCTTCCGACGCTGGACACTTCGACGAAGCGCTGGGAGTCGACGGTGACCTCGGACTACCTGACCACCCGGATTCAGCCACACGAAAATGTGCCTCGAATCGCCGGCGAGGCGGGTGCGAGCGGTTTTGGAGCCGGGACATTTCGCCTCGTTTATCCCATGTATGCACTGGGGTCTCAGCAGCGGGGCTTCCTTCATCACGCCCACCAGGATTATCTACAAACGATCATCGAATGGGGTTGGGTTGGCTTCGCGCTTTGGCTGGGCCTTTTCCTGGGTGGCTGGTTCCGGAGTGCGTGGCGGCACTTCACCTACCACCCGGATGCATCCATTGCCGCGGCCCTGGTGGCGCTGCTCGTGGTCGGCATTCACGCCATGGTGGATTTCCCGCTACAAATCGGCGCTCTACAGTTTTTCGTGGCGATCCATCTCGGGATCGTTTGGCGAGGGTTTCGAGAAGTCAGGGCTCAGGCAGAGGACGATCCCAAAGCTTGATCCGGAGGCGCTGCATTCGACCATCGTCGGCCGGACCGACGCGTTGCGTGAACCCATCCAAACCCTGCCTCGAAAGGTTGGGCACAATCCTTTGCGTCGGGTGGCGGGCTGTGCTTCCTGTGGGAAACGACCCCCTCCATGTATCGCTGGCGCCGCTCTATCATCCGACTGACACTGTTTGTGCAGGGGGTGCTACTTCTGACGATCCATTTCGGATTGATGACGGGGCTGGCCTTCAATATCCCAGCATCCGCGACAAACTACGGGGTGTATGGGTCCATTCTCTTCATCAGCTTCCTGCTGGAGGCCTCGACGAAGCCCGATCGCTATTTGGAGGCGATGCAGCTCAGCACGGGGAAACTTTGGAAGGTGACGCTCCGGCAACTCTTCGGAACGTTTTTTCCGCTTTTTGTCTTTCTGGTTTACACGAAGGATACGGCCGTCTCTCGCGCCTTCCTGCTGGCAGAGGCTGGGATCGTCGGGCTCATGTTTGCCTGGACGAATAAGACCCTGCCTTCGTTGATTAACCGGCAGCTTTTCCGAATGGGCAAGCACCCCGTGAGCCGCGTGCTCGTGGTTTGCTGGCCGGGTGTCCACCAGTACCGGGAGGCGCTGGATTCCCTGCACACAGCTCGTCGGCTCGGATTCGAGTTCACGGGCTACGTCGGGGAAGCTGCCCATCCGGTGATGATCGGTGGGCAACGTTTGTCGCATCTGGGTCCGGTTTCAGCCGCCACGGACCGCCAAGCGACCAAAGGAGCGAGCCTGGTGCTGGCGCTCGGTTTGCCCAAAGATCCTGGCGAATTGCACCTCCTTCGGCGGCGTTGCGAGATGAACGGGCTTCGATTGGCGTTCGTCAGCATCGAACGCGAGGTGGTTGGCGGGCAGGCGCGTTACGACCTGCTTGGAGCGACCGATGTCATCGTGACGATCGACGAACCCTTGCTCGATCCCGTCAACCGCGCGAATAAGCGCGTCATGGACCTTATCGTGTCCGGTCTTGCGATGGCGACAATCGTGCCAATCGCTTCCCTCGTGGTATTCGTCGCCCACCTCATCCAGTCCCCGGGGCCCCTCCTCTACCGTCAGAAGCGCGGTGGAAAGGGCGAGCGGGAATTCGAGATCCTCAAGTTTCGCTCATTGCATGTGGCCAACGATGACGAAACGCGGCAGGTCAGGAGTTCAGACGACCGGGTCTTCCCTTTTGGACGGTTTATCCGCCGCTACAGCATCGACGAGCTTCCTCAGTTTTGGAACGTATTCAAAGGCGACATGAGCCTTGTGGGGCCGCGACCCCATATGCGAGAGCACGACCGGATGTTCGCCGAAATCACTGAGCAGTACCCCGTGCGGCACTTTGTGAAACCGGGGATGACCGGTCTCGCGCAGATCAAGGGGTGGCGGGGAGAAATCCATAATGCGCGCGACCTCCGGAATCGCATCCGATGGGATCTCGTCTATTTGCAGAAATGGTCCATTGGTCTGGACCTGTGGTTGTTATGGAGGACGATCAAGGTGGTGGTCTGGCCGGACAGGACCGCCTACTGAGGGGGGCCCGAAACTTGGGCCTGTCTTGACTTGTCGCTGGCGGGGACTTCAGCAAGAGTAAGGCGTGCGTTTTGTGAAGAAGGCATCGGCTTGGTTTCCTTATCGGCTCGATCGAGCGAGGCTGGTGAGTGCGACCGCAGCCCTTTTGCTGGGAGTATGCTCCCTGCCGAGTGAAATCCGGAGTGGAGAGAACCCAACACACATGTTGGCTTTGACGCGCTTGCGTGAGGCGTTGAACCGGATCGAAGCCCCACCACAGGCCGACATCCAAAGCGTATCACGAACTTCCGGGATGGTGACCATCGCTTTGGATCTGAGGGATCCGAGGGCGAGAACATTTCGCGTCGGAGACAGAATTAATGTTAGCGGGTTGCCCGATGACACGACAAACGGAACCTTTGAATTGGTTTCTAAATCGGGAAATCAGCTCACCTTCGAAGCGGCCGGGCCGGACGCCTCAGAGAGTCCGACCACCGGTGGGACGGTTCGATTGGATGAGCCTGCGGTCGCATCGCTGGCCGTGTTCGGGGATAGCTATGCCTTGGGACTGATCCCGACCAACATGAGGCGGGAGCTATTTCTCCGTTACGGTTTCAGGGGCGCATGGTGCGGGTCCATGAGCCGTTGGGAGTTTGGCGGCTATAAGAATGAAAGTGGAGCGGTGCTCAATCAACAATGGAGCTTTCACACGAACGGCCAAGCGTGGAATGTGGATTTGCCCGGAGAGTATTTCCATATTGGAACCTCCTTCGGGCCGACGAATCGCGCGACGTTCATTGTGGTCTCACCTACGGGAGGATCCATCCGGATGGAATACAAGCTGTCGGGGGAACCGTGGGTCGACGCCGGAACGCGGGAGCTCGCGCCGGGTCATACCTTGGAGACAGCGGTTGTCGAGGCTCCCGAAGTTCAGTCCGGGACGGTGTATCGCATTGTCCACGTGAGTGGGGAGGTGATCACAAGTGGAGGCCTCGTCGAGAACACCACGGCATCAGGAGTGATTCAGGCCGATCTTCATCGCGGCGGGATTGACATGCAGAACACGAACACGATGCCTCCTGAGAATTTGGGAGCGTTGCTGCGGTTACTCGCGCCCGATCTAATCACTTGGGACATGGCGGACAGCAATCTGTCGCAGAAGATTCCCGTCCACCAGACTCTATGGGATTCGGCCTACCCTACGGACTGGCTTTTTATTACACCCCAACCGAATACGAGCGACCTCGATGGGCTTGACGCGTTGACGACCATCGCTCATGCAAGGGCCAACGGTCAGGACTATTGGAGCATTTTGCCCCAGCTCCCGACTTTTGAGTATGGTGACTCACGCGGCTGGTATGCCGATCAGACTCACCTTAGCCAACTCGGCAGCGAAGCTTTGTATCCTCGTCTCTGGCAGGCCATGGGCCTCTTGGAACCGGTTGAGCCTTTGCATGGGATCCTTCTTGATGGTGTTGCAAATGGAAGCTCGGCGAACAGCGGAGAAGGACCCGACCAGGCTTTCGACACGGATTTCGACACGTCGTTCGTAGCCATGGATGACGATCCTGCGTGGGTTGGGGTTGACCTTGGGGCCGGCTCGAATCTGGCAATCACTGAGATTCACTTCGCTCCTCGAGTCGGTGACGCGTGCCGATTGGAAGGGGGGCGCTTTGAAGGTGCCCAGCAGGCTTCATTTTCGGACGCGATCACTCTCGCCACGGTATTGGAAGCACCGTTCGACAGCGCTATCTTTAATCGCCTAGATGTGAATGACCCCAACGCCTACCGATATATCCGCTACGTGGCTCCTGACGGCGAACCCGCCATCCTTTCGGAATTGCGCGTTTTCGGTCTGTCGGCTCCCAGCACTCCCGGCAGTCTGACCACGAGACTTGTGGACGGCACTGCCACTCTGGCGTGGACGGAGGACACAAACGCAGATTCCTATACCGTGCGGCGAGGGTCCGATGCCGAGGGGCCTTTCGAAATCGTCGCTTCGGGTTTGGATGTGCCCGAGTTTTCCGAATCGGGATTGGAATTCGAAGAGACCTATTACTATGTGGTTTCAAGTGTGAACGCCGCAGGTGAGGGCTCACCGACACAAGCGCACACTGCCCTGGACCGATACAATCAATGGCTTGCAGGCCAGGGAGCGCAACCTGGCTCGGTGGACACGGCGTTTGACGAGGACGTGGATGGGAATGGGGAGAGCAATGGTGTGGGTTATTCACTGCTCACGGACCTTGAAATGGAAAACACGTCTGAGGGGGTCAGGGTCTTTGTGGAATTACGTCAGGATCCCGACCTGACGTTCGAGCTTTTAATCTCTTCGGACCTCTCCCGGTGGACCCATCTTTCTTTTGAACTCGCTTCCGACCAAGAGGGCGTGCCCCAGGGGTGGCAACGCCATGAGGTTGAGCTGAAAATCACGTCCCCTGCAGATCCCCATTTTTTTCAGATCCGCATTTCGCGATAGGATAAGCTAGAAGGGAGGATCTCAATCTCCGTCACGCTTCTCTTTTGGTGAGTAGACCTCGATTTCGTTGAGTTGTAAGCTCAGAGGCCCGCCACCAGGGTAGGCCGAGAGTCGGATATGCTTCACATCCCGTGGGTCAAAAGCGATCTCTTGTAGACCTGCTTTTGCAGGCTCGCGTCTAAAGTCCGCAGCCGTATCCCACGCCTTCCCGTTGGAAGATGTTTCGAGGAGGTAATGATAACGACGACCATCTCCTCCAAAGAACGCTAGGTGGATGCGGTCAACAATATAAAGCCGAGGGAATTCCAACTCGATCTTGCATGGGAGAGGAGCGTAGGCATGGGTGCTTCGTTGCCCGTCAAGCAGTAGTTCGGGAGAGGGGGCCCCTTCGATCCTACAGCCCGTGCTCACGGAAGCTAAGTCCCCATCAACGACCTCACCGCGCAAGAATCCTCGACGAAATCCGCTAGGTCCGAAATCTTGCAGTGCCCTCGACGCGCGCTTTCGCTCCTCCTCCACTGCGAGAGCGGCTTCGATTCGGCCTGACCGGGTCAACTTCTGTGTGTGATCTGCCAGGGTTTGGAGATAGGAGTTGGAAAGCCGGAGGAGTGCTTCGTGCTTTGCTTTTTCCTTGGCTTTGTAGCTCTGATCCCAGGTCTGCCGAAGGCGCTTGTGACGTCCGTCTGCGGCGGGTGGGAGATCGGGTAGTGGCGATCCCTCGGTGAGGGCATTCAACTCAGCCAACACAAGCGCCGCTTGAGCGAGTTTTCCTTCGCTGCCCAGAGTGCCCTTCAAGCGCTCCAGGGCGACGGCATAGTTACTCTGTAGCTCGGAGAGGTTGGATTCGAAATCGGTGACTCTCTTCTGAACTTGAGCTTCGTAGGTGGCTCTGAGCTGTTCAACCACTACCTCTTCAGCTGGAGCTAAACAGGCTCCAACGAAAAAAATTAGACCCCCGAGCAAGCTCCGGATGGGTGAGCGTTGGTGAACCCTCCAGGAGCAGGCATAAGAGAAATGGCTGAGACGGTCCGTGATTCTTGGCATGGGGCGAAGAGACTTAGACTACGACCATGTCATAGGTATGGTTCCGTTTCAAGTCTCGAGAAGCGCGGGGGGGGGCAGAGTCAGATCAGTTGCTGTTCGGTGGAAAAAAAAGGTGCAGACAAGACTGCACCTTTCCAAAACCCTCACGAGCGAGGGTAGCTCTCACAAAAAAATCTTCAGGAGCGTAGTGGTGGCATGAGGGGCCGTCGATGGAACAATTCAGCCTTCAGCCTCGCGAGCCACTCCGACATGTGTCCGGTTGAGTACGAACGGGAGCCTTATGGCCCCCAAGTAACGAGGGAAAAAGCGATAGGGAGCGCTAATCAATCGAAGTAGCCACCCCAAATACACCCGGTCTGCCCATCTCGGAATCCGAACCTGTTCTCCAGTGAAGAATCCGATGGCCGCCCCGGTTGCAATGATGGCCTTGGACCTTTGAAATCGGCTGCGCAGGAACGCTCCTAATCTTTCCTGGCGCCCCCCGCCGATCCCTAATACGATCCAATTGGGAGAGAATTCGGTAATCTCTAATGCAAGAGCTTCATCATTGAACGACGCTTCACTTTCGTAAAACGGAGCTTCGTAATACCGAAGCAACGTCGAGTCGAAACCCTGATCGTCGAGAAACGTGCGAAGCTTTTCGCCGGATTCTGCGGAGGGAACAACCCAAAGGATCTTGCGTTCTCGAAAGGGAATCGCCGCCTCGCTCGACGGTTTTAGGAGATACTCGATGACCTGGTAGCCTGAGATGCGTGGTGGCATTGGCTTGACGCCGCGCATTCGCAAAATCCAGTCAACGTAGCCACTGTCCATCACGGCGTAATCGGCTCGCATGTGCGCGTCCCAAAGCGTGGGGTCCTCCACAGCCTCGCACAAAGAAGGAGCTGAAGGCGCGACCAAGAAGCCGCCCTTAACGTCGAGTTCAGCAAGCAGCTTGGGAGTATCCTGTGCCCAGAAGCGTAACGTTCCTCGTGTTTTTTGAGAATGCTTGTTCAGATGCTGGATCTTTGGATTTTTCGTGGGTGAATGAAGAGCCTTCGAGATTTAAGCCCCTCTTGCTGAACACAAAAGAAGGTGAGATTCGCCGTTTTGGGGCCACTTTCTCACTCTTTGCGGAGCGCAACGTCTCGTCTGATTCTTATCAATCCAAACCGTATTGCAAACCAAAGGGCTTCGATCAAACAATACAGCCCGATGGCCATTGCTGTGTAGGCCAGATCCACAGTGGAAAAGGTTCGGTGAGGCACCCAGATTTGGAGAATTTCGCCGAGAATGAGAAGCAGTCCCAGGCCGGCCACTACACGAAATCTCGCTTGAGGATAGCCAATGAAAAGCATGGCCCCAAGGGTGAGCGAACCAATACTAAGATAGAAGGTTCTTAGATCCTTATTAAGGTCGCACCAAAGGGCAATCCTCCGCGGGATGAATTCGAAATCGCGCACGAAAGGGCTGGGACGAACCAGTAGCCAGGCGACGACGACGGATGCCGTGATGAGGACCACGAGTCGTAGGAGGATATGAGGAGCCTTCCAGGCACTAGATTGTAATGGGATTGGCACGTTGACCTATTTGACGTTCCTTGATGGGGAGGCACGGATTTCCTCCACAAATCGTTTTGGCTGGCAAATCATTGAGAATGACGCTGCCTGCGATTGCGACCGCATTGGTCTGGACGGTTGTCCCTGGGCCTACGAAACACCTCGCTGCAATCCATGAACCATCTTCGACGGTGATCGGCGCGTTCCGATATCCAAAGGATGGGTCGCTGAAATTGTGATTTCCGCAGCAAAGGTAGGTTTGTTGGGAGATGCACACATTTGAGCCAATCTTTACTGGCTCGAAGTTGAGGATGACGACTTCGTCGCCGAGCCAAGAGTGATCGCCCACCTGAAGCTTCCATGGAAAGTGGATCGTGACCCGGGGTTTAATGATCACCTTGCGGCCTAAGCGGGCGCCAAAAAGGCGAAGAAGGAAGTGCTTCAAGCCGGATGGCCAGGGAAGAGGAGTGATGAAAAAGGCGCAACTCGTCAAATACCAAAGGGCGTGGATAATTTTGGGCCGACCCCTTTTGAATCCGGTGTTTGGATCGAATCTGTCAAGTCTAACCGGAGACTCCGGGGCATTGTCGGTTTCCGTCATTGTTTGCCGAGGTGTGCGGTCAAGCAATTGCGGAGGCTTTCGACAGCGGTGTCGTTGCGAAAGTGATTTTCGTAGCAGGAGCGAGCCGCTAGTCGCATTTCCATGGAAACACTTCGGGATCTCAGGCGTTGCCACTCCGTGAGGAGTTGGTGAACGCCAGCTTGATTGTCGTCCGCGACAAGGCCTGCTCCGGCCCGCTCGATTTCTCTCCAAATATTCACTTGGTTCGAGATGAGAACGGGCTTGCTGCAAGCTAGAGCCTCGGCGACAGCAATACCAAAATTCTCCTGATGGCTGGGCAGGATAAAAGCCTCACATCCGAAGAAGGCACCCCATTTTGCGTCGCCCTCCAGCATGCCCGGGAAATGAATACCCGGGGAGATCTCAGCCTGGATTGAAGACGTCTGAGGCAACAAGGTTTGGGCAAGGTCTTGAATCTCCCTCCCAAAACTGCTATCGAGTCCTGGACCCGCGATCACGAGGGAGGGAAGTTGACCTGAGCCGGCTCCGTTTTGCTGTTCTCTTACAAGGGCGGTGTAGGCCTTGAGCAGTAGATCGATCCCCTTCTTTGGATGGATCCGGCTCAGAAAAAGAAGATAGGGATGCTTCTCTGGAAGCGGGGAACAATGACTTCGGAAGACGCGATGCATCTCTTCTTCCTCCGGCGGTGGGTCGGGGACGCCGTAGCCCACAACGTTCTGGGCTTTGGGCCGATATCCACTGAAGGTGGTCGCGGCCCGGCGCATTTCTTCTTCGCTCGTGAAGAGCAGGCCTTTCGCTTGTGCGATGACAGCAGATTCCGCGAGCCTCCAGTAAATCTCATTTCGAATCGCCTTCAATCGCCGGCTGGAATCCCGTTGAAACCAAGGATCAAGCATTCCATGCGGGAAGACAAAGTATGGAGTCCCCGTGCGTCTTGCGGCGATGCGAAGTGCAAATCCTGGGTAGAGCCAAAGGCCATGCAAAATCGCGGCATCATAGTGTTCAAGATTGGCGTTGAGCCAAGGTAGAAGTTTTTGATGAAAGGACCAGGGGGGCTTTCCGCGACCGAGGGCATGGACCTTGAACGGATCCCGTCTGGCGTCGGCATCCTCCGGATGGTCAAGACAAACCACTTCGTTCTCAACGCCGAGGGCCTCTAGCGCCGGAATCGAATTTCGGATGCCTTGGCAGGGACCTCCAAAGGAAGGAGCCATGGTGGCGATGACACGAAGCAGTTTCAAAAATGGAAGGCGAAGCGGCCTTAGCCGAGGTTGGGTTGATCAACTGTGTCTGGATCAACTAGCGACTGAGAACTCGTTGGTAGACCGAAGTGATTTTGTCGAGGGTGTCTTGAGCATTGAATTGGCGCGCTTGTCGAAGGCCTCTCACAATGATCGCGTCGGCTTGATCGGAAGGAAGGCGGAGGAGGTGTCCAAGGGTTCCCGCACACGAGATGGCCCACTCGTCTGAGGACGTATTGGATGACGGGCGTCTGGGTAGGTAAGTGGCCGCGTTTCCTCCCACTTCCCGCATGGGATCGCGATCGGTGGTGGCGACCAACGTTCCACTGGCCATGGCTTCGGCGACCGGCCAACCGAAGCCTTCCTCGAGTGATGGGAAAAGAAAGAGCGACGCTGCGGCGTAGGCAGTGCGAAGTGTTTCGTCATCAATTGAGGTGAGGAAATGAATGTCCCTGTGGAATGCGTTGCTGTTGGCTTTCGCAAGCAAATCAGGAGTGGGTTGGGCGCCAATCATGAGCAGAGGTAATCCGTTGGGTTCTGTTTTCCGATAGGCTTCATAGATCTCCAACACCCCTTTACGGTTTTTGTACCACTGATTTCCGCCAACGTGGAGCCAAAAGCCAGCAGATAAATTGAGCCCTAACTTGTTCCCCAAAATGCGGCGCGCGTGCGCTTTTTCCTGGGGTTCAAGAGCCATGTGAAGCCCATTGTAGACGACCTCGGAAGTATCGGGTGGATTGGTAAGCAGGCTTTCGAGATCGGTTTGGGTCTTCTTCGACACTGAGATGAAGTTCCGACCCTGACGAAAGCCGTTTAGAATCATCTGCTGGTATCGGCGTCCCGTCCATCCCGTTGGATTCTCAGGAAACTGTCCCCGGGCGGATTGGAGGGCGAGAAAGTCATGGCAGTGAATGACGTGTGGCCTTTGCGCGATCAATGGGGTCCAGATTCCTAGCGCTTGATCGGACAGGACGAAAAGAGCTTCTGAATCCAGCCTTTGGAGTCGCTTTCGGACGCCTGCGGCAAAGATGACATACTGGTCAACATATCCAAGCCATTTCCGGACGGTGGAGGGGGCCGGGAAACGGTAGAGGAACGAGGAGGGTTCCCATGTTTCGACTTGATGACCTCTCTCGCGGAGGCCCGATGCGAGAAAGCGGGAGTAACGTTGGTTGCTTTTTGAAGGAGAAAAAACGGGGTGTTTCAAAACGATTATCTGCATTCGCGCTAAGATGGGTCATAGAGATTCAAGTAGCGCTCGAGCGGTTGCCTCAATGGAGTAATCGATCAACTGTGGTCTTGCCCAGTCGAAACTTCTGGAAAACTGCGCCAATTGGCCAACGCTTCTGGCCAAATCAAATGGATCATCAGCAGCAAAAACACAGAATCGCTCCCACTCCCTGAAATCTCCGGAGCATCCGACGGCATCGCTCACGGCGACCGCGCATCCGGCCTGCATGGCTTCATTGGCCACCAATCCCCACGTCTCGCCCATCCGGCGCGAGGGAAGGACGAGGATGTCCATCGCAAGGTAATGTCCCGGGAGTTCGCTTTGGTTGGCAAATCCCGCGAACCATGTCTCGACCCCGTGGGTCATGCGAGCCGATTGCGCCAGATTTCTGAGCTCAGGTTCGAGTTCTCCGCTGCCGAGAAAGTAGAGCAGGACGCGAGAGCGTATATTGGATGGGAGATGTTCCAGCATGGCGAACAACATGCCGGGGTTCTTCTTGGGAATCATCTTGCCCGAAAAGCCGATTACGAGGCTTTGCTTAGTGCCACCCGCCGAGCTCCGAAACCGTTGACGGAGCTCTTCCTTTTCGGTGCGATCCATGCTCTTGAAACGGTCCACGGTCCCATACCGAGCGGGATGGAGTCGATCGGGAGGCACTCCATGGGCCAGATAGTGCTGGCGATTCAGCTCGCCAATGAAGAAGGCGCGATCAAGATTCTGGTAGATCAACCGGTAGATAATGGAGCGAGCAAGGGACTTCCAAGGAGGACGTTCAAAAGCTTTGTCCTGTGTTTCACACCTCAGCGAGATGGGCAGGTTACGCTTGCGAGCCGCCCAAAACGCAACCCAGTCGTAGCGGTAGTTGAGACCTGTCAGAAGAACAGCCGTGGCCGACTGCGAACCCAGAAGATCCAAAACGCCTGCACCCGTCAGCGAGGACCAGGACGAGAGGGGGACCCCGTTTTCACAGTTCAGCACCGTGTGTGGATAACCTTCAAGCAGTGGGGTATCCCAGGTGAGGTCCCGGCCAAAACCTGAATCCCTGTGACCACGGACGGAGCAGTCCGTTGCGTAGAAAATGTGCGCGGTTCCTGGTTGAAGCTCTTCGAGTCTCCTCCAGATTGGCGCTCGATACTGGACAGGGTGGGAGTCAAAGACAAGCAGGCGATTTTCCACCATGCCAAGATGGTCCAATTTAGTGTGTATTTTGAGGATCCTACGGAAATATTGCGCTGTTTGAATTCTCAGATGTGGCCAAGAAAGCCTTAAAGAGAATACGACGACGTTTCGCATGCATTAATCGTTCTAGATTCAAACGAGCTAGAACGCGCAGGAATATCGGCCATTTTTGGAAACCTCAGAAGAAGGCAGCTTCAAGAATGCTCTTGCACACATCTTCGTTGCCGGTCTTAAGGTTCCTCACTCGCTTCATCCCCGCTTCGCGGATCTGATGTCTTTTCGCTTTGTCGTTGACGAGGGCTAGGCAGGCTTCGACAAGCTCTTTGGGGCTGGACCAGAAGACGGCTTCATGACCGTCTTTGAACATTTCCTCGTGTTCGGAAGTCCGTTCAGTATAAAGCAGTCCTCCAGCATAGGGGATCTCGACACTGCGGCGCGTATGCAAATCCCGGTTGCCGTGTGAAAGGAAGCTTAAGGCCACCTCGGACGAGGCTATGGCCTTAACGTAGTCCCGACCTGCAAGGTGCGAACCTTGGAAATGGCGGTCAACAAGTTCTTGATCAGGACACTTTTCCCAACGAGAACCCCAAATCTTCATTGTGATGCCGCAGTCCGAGAGAAATCGGAGCAACTGCTCGCGTCGCTCCCCTCGGCGCCACGTGCCGACAAAACAAACGTCTGATTTGAATGAAGGCTCGACCATCTCGTCAGGCTGGAGTGGCCGGTGGACGACCTCGTCGTAGCTCATGGGGACCCGGATTACAGATCGAGCGCCATGGGAGTAGAATTCCTCCACGTTCACTTTGCGAACCACTGCACAAAGATCATACAGCGAAAGAGAATCTCTCAATCGAGCGAAGCGGGAGCCGTCGCGGGAGCCTGTCGGGTCGTCATTCGTATATAAAATGATGGGTGCCTGAATTTCACGGAGGACTTTCATGCACCTTGGACCCAGCCATTCTCCCTGATTGATCCAGATGAGGTCAATCTCTTCCGCTTTCGAGCAGACTCTTTGGAGTTCGTAAAGCACGGTGTGCTGCAGTGTGGTGAATCCAGTGCGAAAGTGGAAAGAATAGAGCGGTTTTCTAAGGTGCCATGCTGAAACATGTGCAGATGGATCCCACCTCGTGATGCGGTGCCCTAAACGGACTAGGGCCTCCGAGCGATGCCAGGATGTCGAATCCGGGGCCCCTGTGCTTATGTAGAGTATGTGCACCCTCTTCGATGCTCAGTTTGCCTCTGCGTTCTGAAGCGCCTCTTTCCATAGGATGGATCCTGGCAAGAGGGAAAGAGGGAAGGTCAGCACAGCGATGGCCCCGACGGTCCGCATGGTGCTGAACCATCCCATGATGCTGCCCTCATTGATAGACAAAAGGAACATGGGCAACCAAATGGCAGCGAAGAGCAGGCACACATGGCTTGGCAAATTGAGACGGGTTGCAATGGTGAGGGTCGTTGTCCAGAACGCAAGCAGCGTAAGAGGTTGGATCATCCAACCGAACCATCCCCACTCGATGTAGGCACTGAGATACATCGAGTCGGCTATGTCTGCTTGTCGACCGAGTTCAAAATTCTCAAAGAGGAGGGCTTCCTGTGCCTTAAAATTGACTTTGTCAGGAAAGATTGCTCGAGGTATGACCCATATGGCTGAGTGAATTAGGTCTTTGCCGTACAGGAACTGTCGTTCATCCGGTGGAAGCTCGATACAGCGCGCGAGGGTCGTGGCGAGGAGAGGGCGGGTCGCGTAATTAAGTGTCGTCTTTCTAGTGATCCGTTCCTTATTGTGCTCGGATGAACGGTAGGCTTGCCACGCTCGAGGTAAGACCTCGGTCACTGCTGCCCGCCAGTTGGAGCTCCGGTAAAGGCCGCTACGGATGTAATTACTGAATATGAGGATTTCGGAGAGGAGAGGGAAAGCAACAAGCGCGGCAATGATCCAAGGTAAGATGCGAAGTCTTCGAAGTGAGAAGATGGCGAACCAAATGGGATGCAAAAGGATGGCGAGGACAAATGGGGATCGGCCTTGGTTGTAGAAGGCAAATAGATTGACCGCAATCGTGAAGAAGACTATGCCAATTGCGATCCAATTTCTCGAGTTCTCCCAAATTTGTTGTAGAAGAAGGATTGCCAACGGAATTTGGAGCAGGAGAATGGGCCTTACTAAAATATCGATTAGAAGGATCTGGCCTTCATATTCACGTTCTACATTGATTGATCGATTACCCAGAATACCGCTGGCTATGAGCGCGAGAGTGCTAATTGTGATAGTGAAGAGGAGGATCCATAGGATTTGTGGTGATGCCTGACGAATCGTCGTGACGCGATTGATGAAGTCGTCTTCGAGCTTGCGAACGATGGGAAGGGAACCGTATGCAGCGGAGATGGAAGCGAAGAGGCTGATAAAGAGCATCGCAAGGCTGTAGTGCTGAAGGTCTGTTCCAATCAGCGTTAGTGTTCGCTCAAGTGGTCGATTGAGTTCAAAATGGTGGATGCCGGACGAGAAGAGCCAGGCCATGTTCTGGATCAGAATGAGATAGAGGCCGCTCAATCGGAGAAGGCGAAGGAATTCGGTCGGGGTGGCCAGAAGGGGGTAGAGCCAAGCGACGCAGATCAGCGTGCTGATGAGGGATGCGGCAATGGTGAGTTGCACGGAAGGGAACTGAGAGGCGAGGAACCAACCGGGAAGCGTGAGCAGGCAGGCAAGCGTAGGGTGAGTTCGGAGGCCTGGGAGTTCGGAAGTGGATTGCAAGCCGGATTCTCCGAAGCCAGAAGCGGGCTGGCCGGGGGTATTGTTGGGAATGGGGTGCATGGGGATAGGTGAAAATCGTGAAAGGATTGCGGAAGAGTCAGATGCGTTGGGGGTGGTCCTCTTTGAGGTAATGCAATAGATTCAATACGGCTCGACCGTACTGATCCCACCCGCCAATCTCTTGAACCCTGGCGACTGCCGCATCTCTCATGGTTTGATACTGGGCACGGTTGGAAAGGAGGTGATCGATTTTGGAGGCAATGACTTCGGGTGAGCGAATTGGGACGTAGAAACCTTGGACTCCGTCTTCGTAGAGGTCATTCGCTCCGGCATTTTCGGTTGAAATGACGGGGCAGCCGCAGGCAAGGGCCTCACCTTGAACGTATGCCATCCCCTCCTCGAGGCTGGGAAGCACGAAAACGTGCGCCTGGTTATAGAAGTGAACGAGCTGGCTGTTGGGGACGATCCCCTTGAAGTCGACGTTGGAGGTTGGAAGTCGTGAGATTAGAGGTCGTAAGACCTTATCGATGGGGCCGATGACGGTAAAACTCTTGGCTGGATGACGGACTTGATTAAAGGCAGCAAGCGCGTCAAGGAACCCTTTGCGTATGGAGACGCTTCCAACCCAAAGCATCCGGAACTCATTAGGGTCCGGATCACTGGTCCTTTGAAAGCGCGTCAGATTGGCGCCGTAGGGTATGCTGTGTGTCCGTGAAGGATCGACGCCCTGCCGAGAAAAAGTATCTTTGACAAAGGAAGAGGGAACGGTGATGGCGTTCGCTTTTACGTATTCCTCCTCCTCCTTGGCAATCACTCTTGGATTGATTCCGCGGTAAGGAAGATTCCACCGTTGAAACTCCTCTCTTAGAATGGCATCCTGATGTCGAATGTGAGAAGAGGCGCGATCGCAAATGAAGAGGCCGCCCGCTTCCTGCCCTCGAGATCCGCAGTGCAAGCCGGAACTCGAAAGGGCAAACACGATCGAAGGGGCGTGAATAGTTGATGCGACGCGGCGATCCAGGGCTTCGTGACTCAACCACGCCCAATTGCGCTTTAGCGATTGAAGGTTCCTCAGGGGGCTCCGCATGGCGGCCATGTATGGCGTCTGGAGCCATGGGAAAGATCTGATCTTCGCTTTAGGGATTCCCTTTTCATTACGAAGTTTGAATTGCGGAAATCCGGTCCAGATTTCATGGAGAAGATCTTCCCTGGCCAGAATTCGGGCCAGGTGAAAGTGATGGAAGCGTCCAATGCAGACCTGAGTGACTTTCACTGGACGGGTGGAGGGTTAAGGGGATAGTTGAGTAGTTCGAAATCCTCGCGGAAACGATCCTGGATTGCGGAGACTGCCGATGGGGAGTAAAGCGTTGCCCATGGTTGACCAAGGTGATTGCTGCCTAGAGTAGGAAGCGCAGAATTAACAAGGCCCACCGTAGAACAGAATTGGGAGAAGTCCTGGTCAAGGGATTCGAACCGAAGGAGGTGATGGACAGCCAGATCGCCGCTGAGGTCCTTGATAAAGTCGACTTGTCTTCTGCGGTGGGCGAGCGCGTTGTGGCGACCTTCCAGCTTGTCGTAACCAACAGTGCAAAAGTACTCAAAATTGGCTACGGTCCAGTCTTGGCGCGGAGTCCAGTGTTTAAATGTGGACACGGCGCGAGCAAATGGGTCGCGCACCACTGCAAAAGAAGTGCAAGTTCGGAATTGATTGGAAGGAATGAGCCCTAGCATCTCGATTTCGACGAGAGTCAGGTGTTGTGCACAGAGACCTACGTCGATGACCCCTCCGAGATGTTGCTTCGCATATTGATCGGACGAGAGGTTGAGAAGCCACTTGGCTGCCACGTTACAAAGGTTGCGGGGACGGAAGTTGTTTCCAGATGAATGCCAACCGATTCCAAGTGCTGATTCGATTGATTTCCCGGCATTCTTTGGGATATGGATGAAAAGGAGATTATGGCTAGGAAGATATGGCATAGCGACTGAGTCGCATGAGGATACGCTTTTTACTATTCGAGGCGGCGAGATGGCCTCCGAAGGTAATAAGCGTGCTCGCTATTTGAAATGGCAAGGGAAGGAATGCGGGAGGCTTGAAGGCGGTCAAGGCTTTGCGGAGGTAATCCGTTCCTTTAGCTCTAAGTAGAAGGCGCAATCCATTCCCAATGTGCTGGGCTGCAATTGTATTAGTGAGAATGATCCGGAAATTGATTGAAGGAAAGAGCTGCTGAGCGTCCGAGTAGAGGTGCGCATAGATCTGGTTCAATTGATCCAACAATTCTCCCTTTCTATTTAGGTGGAAAGAGGCCGCGTCGGGATGTCGTTGAACGGAAACAATCTGCTTTGTCGAATAGCAACAGCAATGGTGGGCGGACAAGCGGCTCCAGAAGTCGAAGTCACCCGCGTAGGGGAAGGTTTGGTTAAAGCCAGAAAGCTCATGCACCACCTCAGTGCGCAGGCTTACATTGGAAAGGTTGCCTGGAAAATTCCCGAAAACCAAGAACAGTGCGGTGGCGAGCTTTGGTTGGATGATCGCGGTATTCTCCTCTTGCAGGAAGGCCGTCAGGGGATGCGATGGGTCTCGATTGAAGCATTGGAACCCGACGGACGAAGGTGCATGTTTCCATTCCTCGGCGAGAGTGGAGAGGGAAGTTGGTGCCCAAAAGCGGTCGTCTTGGCAAAGGATCTGCGCTAGAGGAGCTTTCGCTTTCGAAAATAGGAAATTTAAATTTTCAAAGATTCCTAGGTTTTGCTTTTGGAATGTGATGCGGATGCGTTCGTCGCCGCGTTCGGCAAGCTCCCTCAAAATGGAGCGTGATTCATCGGTGGATCGGTCATCGCTGATCAGCCACTCCCAATTGGTGAATGTTTGTCCGAGAACTGAATCGATACAATCTCCAAGGAGCGATTGGCCATTGAAAGTTGGAGTGATGATGGAGATGGCTGGGCCTGTTACCTCGGAGGTGGAAATCGGGCGGGGGGACTTTTCGCTACGCATTTCGGGTTCGCCCAAGGAGGGTTGCTATCCGGTGATTCCTGGCCGAGGTGAAAAGATACTCCTTAGCCTGGTCAGCGAGAGACTGCCAATAAAAATAGACAAGTAGTGCCTGAGCTGCAAGCGTGCTTCCCAGAATAAACTGGGTGTGCGAAGGGATGAGGCAGTAACCGAGCATTCCCGCTAAAGTGACGACAACAGAAGCTGTAACGAGGAGAAACATGCGCCAGGGCCAGCGCATGGATCGGTGGGCCAGCCAGTGTGAGGCCCTTGCCACAAAGGCAGTCAACGCAATGGTCTCAGCGGCGAACAGGGCGGCAGCAGCTCCAGTGATGTTCATGGTCGGAACAAGAACGATCATTAGGAGGATGGCCGCGAGCCCCGCAGTGGCAGAGATGGTCAATTGGGTGAGCAGGAGGTTGTTTCCGCGGACCACTGCGATGGCGGGTTGTGAGAGTGCGAAAACAAGGACGCCAGATGACAACAGGCAGAAGGTCCAAGGTTCGAAGTCGAATTGTCTCCGGGTCCAGACGACGAAGATGTCTGGAATGACAAATAGAATGATGATGGACGCCGGTGCGAGCACGGCGGCCAAGAGGAGCCATACCGTGGCGAAGGCCGAACTGGTTTTCAGTTGATCCCGGGCGGTGACAAACCGCATGAGCTCCGGCATCAACGGATTGGTTACGGTGCTGAGTCCTTGAAGAACCAAGTTTGCACCGGTTCGCAGGGATGCAAAGGCAGCAAGCGGAGCGGGGCCGGCAAGAGGGGCCAGAATCAGCCGAATACCGTGACCACGAATCAACTCAAGGGCCCCTTTCGAGCTAAGCAGGAGTGAGCGCTTGAAATTGCGGAAGCCCAATCTCAAATTGGGTGCGCTTAGGTCAAGATGATGGTGGCGCATCCGGCGCCGGGTGTCCACCAGCAGCAGCAAGGTGATCGCGACGGCACTCAGATGGTAGGCAAGACCAGCATGAAGGAGGTTGGCGCCGAGGGTCACAGCGCAAACGGGCGCAATCGCGACGACGCTTTGGTTGAGTGCCCCCCACCATGCGAATCGAGGATAATCGCCAAATGGACTCAGCGCTGCCGTGAGAAGGGTGGCGGGAGAACTTAGACACAGAGACACGAAGCCGTGCAAGGCAACCAGAATGAAGAAATCGGTGGGACCTCTTTGGTGAGACGTGAAGCCCCGGAGTTCAGGGAGGAGAAAGAAGACCAGGATGATGGTGATGAGTTGTAGGAGGCCAATGAGGACGGTAAAGGGCAGGGCGGAGCTGAGGTAACGTTGAATGCTCTTTCTTCGTCTCCGTCCGAGGCGGAGAAAATCGTTGGCAAGTAGATTCTGGTGTCCCAAGGACGCAATTTGGACCAGATGAAAGGTGGCGATTATTGCTAACCAATTTCCGAACGTTTCTGCTGTCCAGTGAGAGAGATAAATGGGTGTGGCTGCGAGCTGAATCCCCAACCGAACAAAGATCGTCATCCAGGTTGCAGCGCTCCCCGAGAGTACTCGGTCGAAAGCGGTAGCTTTCACAGCTGGAGGAATTGGAAGAAGCTATTTGAGGTCCGGAACGAAACGGAAAGGTAGGTGCGTATGAGCTTTCGGATCCAAAAATGGCTTGGAGTGGCCTCTCGATCGACGGGTGCGTTAGGAGAAAGTGGACGTTCTTTGAAGAAGTCAATCCAGCGCTTCATCACAATATCTTGCTCAAAATAGGCTTTAACTCGAGAATGGCCGCGATCAGCCAATTGGCTACGCAACCTGGGAGAGTCGGCCAAGCGAACTATCGCATCTGCTAAGGCACTATCGGTTCGGCTGAGCAAGCCTCCTGCTCGATGTCCAATCACCTCGGGGAGGGCTCCCGCATGACCTCCGACAACAGGAATGCCCATAGCCTGTGCTTCAATGGCTGATACACAGAAGGTTTCCGTGCTTTCGCCTGGGCCGTTTGGATTGACGATCACGGCGATTGATTGCTCCATTGTTTCACGCAACTTGATTTTGGTCAGTGCGCCTAGGAATTCGACTCCGAGACTGGATGCAGAATCTCGGCTCCCTCCGAGGGGTTGAAGAATCCGCTTCTCATAATCCGCTTCGGCTATTCCTTCAGGGCCAAGGCGGGCATCGCGTTCGTAAACTTTAGGGGAACCGCAAACGAAAAGCCGGGCGGTAGGGAGCCGTTTCTTAATGGCTGGCCAAGCGGCGGAGAGATGATGAAAACCTTTTGATGGGCGTAGGGCTCCAATGTAGGAAAAATGGGGATTGTCACTCGGATCCCGCGAGCGAACCCAGCGTTGGCTATCAACAAAATTGTGAATGGTGAGCGAGCGATGGTAGATTGGATGGGTGAAGGCTGCCCGCTGATAATTGGAGACAGCAATCAGCCGATGAAACGAGGTGCATCGAAGGGCGGCATCCATCCAGGGACGCGAAGGAGTGTTTTGAGCCCAAGCGACCAAGGTGATGGAAGTTGGTGGGCGTTGGAGTCCTCTGATCTGCGCATCGTTGGATTTGGCAATGAAAAGAAGGAACCGGTCATTTTTCGATCGGGCAATATCCAGAGCTGCATGGAAAGACGGAGCATGTTGGGCTGGTAGCGATTTCGGGGGCTCTGATGGCCCCGA
>CAZCRA010000012.1:0-52012 GCA_964500945.1 uncultured Verrucomicrobiales bacterium
CGTGAAGCCGTTAGCGGGGGCGAAGGGGGACGCGCCGCAGGATGGCGCGGTGTTGGCGGTGCCGGGGAGCGAGAGACTTCTGGCTTTGGGGCTGGCTCTGCTGCCGGAGTGGGGAAAGGTGGAACCGCGGACGATGGGGCGCGCCGTGGTGGACGAGTGCGTGCGGCAGTTGGTCTGCCTCGGAGCGGATCCGGAGCGAATCGCGATTCTCGACAATTTTTGTTTGGGGAACCCGGATGACGAGCGTGAGTTGGGAGCCTTGGTGGAGAGCTGCAAAGGCATGGCCGAGGCGGCACGGGTCTTCGGGGCTCCGTTCGTTTCCGGGAAGGATTCGTTCTACAACTACTTCGAAACCGAAGCTGGGACGGTATCGATTCCGGTCACGCTGCTCCTCAGTGGCATGGGTATCATCGAAGCATTGGACGATGTGACCGGGGCTTCGGTGAGGCGCGCGGACTCGGCGTTGTTTTTGATCGGGAAGAAGGATCCCAGAATGGGGGGAAGCGTGGTGGCCCGGCGGCGAGGACTGAAGCTTCCGCTCCCGCAGGTCGATCTGGAAGCGAACCACGATGTCTATCGCAGGCTGCACGTTGCGATCCGGGAGGGCTTGGTGCTCGCGGCGCACGATGTGTCGGAAGGGGGGCTCGGCGTCACCCTGGCCGAAATGGCGTTCTCGGAAAAAGCCGGGATCGACCTTGAGGTGGAGCTCACGTTTGGCGGGGTTTTCGGCGAGGCGGCGGGACGCATCGTCGTGGAGGTGGATCCGGCGAAGGCGGAGGCATTCGCAGCGCATTTTGCGGGCAGCGATGTCGAGCAGATCGGCCGGACGACGGGCGATCACGATTCGGTGCGGGCGCAACACGCCGGGATGGTGTATTTCGATGCACCGGTGAAGGATTTGAAAGCGAGATGGAAAAGCGCCCTACAGCCTTACTACTGAAATTTCCAGGGACGAATTGCGACGCGGAAACGGCATGGGCCCTGAATGAAGCGGGGTTTGAAACGGAGGTCTGTCCCATCGCTGCCGCCGATCCGTCCCGGCTTCAGGACTACCGTTTGATCGTGTTCCCAGGGGGATTCAGCTATGGGGATTACGTGATGGCGGGCCGCCTGGCGCAGTTGGAGCTGGAGCAGCGGTTCGGGAGCGCGATTCAGGATTACTATGCATTGGGCGGGCACTTGCTGGGGATTTGCAATGGCTTTCAGATTCTGATCCGGTTGGGGATTTTGCCGGAGGGGACGCTGATCGAGAATCGCAGCGGTCGATTTTTGTGCCGGTGGACGGGATTGCAGCGACCTGTGACAGTGGAGAACGCGTTTTTGAGGGGATTGCCGGACCGGTTCGAACTGCCGGTGGCGCACGCGGAGGGGCGTTTTGTGGTTCGCGATGAATCGGAGCTGGAGTCGCTCGTCGAGGATGGGTTGGTGGCGTTGCGCTACACGGAAGAGGTGAACGGCAGCGTGGGAGGCGTCGCGGGTTTGCAAGATCCCGAAGGAAGGGTTCTGGGCCTGATGCCTCACCCGGAGCGATTCGTGCGCCCGGCGCAGCATTACGATCCTGACTGGGCAGCTCCGGGTGGGGCCTGGGGACGGCGAATGTTTTCCTCCATTTACCAGACGCTGACCGAGTGAGTGCGGCGGAAAAGGTTGCGTGCGAGCGAGTTTGAAGAGTGAGTGGTAAGATGGAAGACGGCGGAGGGCTGAGATACCGGGATGCGGGGGTGGACATCAAGGAAGCCGCCGGGCTGGTCCGTGAAATCGGGCAGTTGAGGTCGCGAACCGAAGGAAAGCGTCAGCTCTTTCAGGCCTTTGGGCTTTTTGCGGCAACCTACGACCTATCCGACTACGAGCAGCCGGTCCTCGTAACGGGATGCGACGGGGTGGGAACGAAACTGGAGCTGCTTCTGAAGCATGACCTTTTGGAAACGGCGGGGAAAGATCTGGTGGCCATGAACGTCAACGACGTTTTGACCACGGGCGGGGATCCTTTGCTGTTCCTGGACTACATTGGCGTCGACCGGATCGATCAGGGACGGATCAACCGGGTCATCGCTGGGATGGTGGATTATCTGGAGGCGTGCGACTGCATTTTGGCCGGTGGCGAGACCGCGGAAATGCCGGGCATGGTGCCGGAAGGGATGCTGGAGCTGAGCGGCTTCTGCATTGGGGCAGCAGAGAAGCCGGAGCTACTGGATCCGGGCTCGATCCAGGCGGGGGACGTGATCGTTGGGTATGCCTCGGACGGGTTTCACGCCAATGGCTGGAGTTTGGTGAGGCGGGTTCTGCGAGAGAACGCGGCGGAGTTCAGTGCGGCGGAGGTTCAAACGTTGCTGGCGCCGACCCGGCTGTATCACGACGTGGTTCAGTCCCTTCGCGACGCGGGGGTGGAGGTGCGCGCGATGGCGCATGTGACTGGTGGAGGGATTCCGGAGAATCTCGGCCGGTTACTGGGCGAGCGCGGCGCGCGCCTGGTCATTCCGAAATGGGAGCTGGAGCCGGTTCAGAAGGTGCTGCGGCACTGTTCGCGGGACGACTGGGCGAACACGTTCAACCTGGGGTTCGGGTGGTTGGTGGTGGTCCCGCCCGAGCGAGCGGATGAAGCCCTCGCGTGTGGTCCCGGGGGCCAGATGCTTGGCGAGATCACCGGCGGCGAGGGAGGTCTACAGGTGGAGGTCCTATCCTGAATGGTCACGCCGGGTCGATGCATGCCGACTAGGGGCGGCGCCTTTTCGTTATGAGCGATGCGATTCACCACGAATGCGGTGTGGCCTATGTGCGGCTCCTGCGGCCTTTATCGTATTACCGTGAGCGCTACGGCTCGGCGCTCTACGGCTTCAATCAGCTTTCCCTGCTGATGCAGAAGCAGCGGAATCGAGGTCAGGATGGCGTGGGAATCGGGTGCTGCAAACTCGGGATGCCCATCGGCAAGCGCTATCTCTTCCACGAAAAGTCGGTGAAGCGGGAGGCCGTTACACGAATTTTCGAGGGGCAACTGAAGCGATACTCGGAGTTGGTGCGTCATGGTGTGATCGACCCCGAAACTCCCGGGACCGTGAAGGATCATTTCGACTTCGGGGGAGAGAATCTGGTGGGGCACCTGCGCTACAACACCTCAGGTGGGACGGCGATGAGCTTCTGTCATCCGCAGGTTCGCGAGAGCAATTGGGCCACGAAGTCGTTGCTGGTGCTGGGGAACTTCAACATGACCAACCTGGCGGACTTGAAGCAGCACATGGTCGACCGGGGGCAGCATCCGTTTCACGATACGGATACTCAGGTGATTCTGGAGGAGATCGGGTATCACTTGGACGAGGAGCACGTCAGGCTTTACCGGGAGCACCGGAACAACGGCCGATCGGGGCATGAGATTGCTTCCCGGATCAGCGACGACCTGGACCTCTTCGAGGTGTTGAAGGATTCCGCACGGAACTGGGACGGGGGCTATGTGTTGGTGGGCTTGGTTGGGAACGGGGACGGTTTCGTGATGCGGGATCCGCTTGGAATCCGGCCCTGCCATTATCTCGCGAATGACGAAGTGATTGTTTTCGCCTCGGAGCGAGCGCCGCTGATGACCGTTTTCGGGGTGGAGGCGGAGGCGGTGCACGAAGTTCCGCCCGGGCATGCGGCCACGATCAAGAAGGATGGCACTTTGCGAATCGATCGATTTGCGGAAGCCAAGGAGCTGCGGGCCTGTTCGTTCGAGCGCATTTATTTTTCTCGAGGGAACGATCCGGACATCTACCGGGAGCGAAAAGCACTGGGTGCGAAGCTAGTGCCTCAGGTGTTGAATTCGGTGGGCCGGGATTTTGAGAAGACCGTCTTCACGTTCATTCCAAACACGGCTGAAACGGGCTACTACGGTTTGATGGATGCGCTTCGGATGGTGAGGCGGGAAGAGGTGCGGGCGACGCTTTCGGAAGAGCTGCGCCGGGGTAACCTGACCGATGCCCGCATCGAAGAGTTGGTGCTCGGCGGATGGCCGCGCGGCGAGAAAGTGGCGAACAAAGATGAGAAGTTCCGGACGTTCATCTCCAAGGAGGAGGGTCGAAACGAACTGGTGTCGTTTGCCTACGACATTTCCTATGAGTCGGTTCGGTCGGGCGACCAGTTGGTGGCCCTGGACGACTCAATCGTGCGAGGAACGACGCTCCAGCAATCGATCATCAAGATTCTCTCCCGCTGTCAGCCGAAGAAGATCGTCATAGTGTCGACCGCTCCACAGATTCGTTACCCGGACTGTTATGGGATCGACATGAGCGAGTTAGGCAAATTCCTGGCCTTCAAAGGGGCGGTGCGTTGGCTCGAGAAGAACGGGCGAATGTCGTTGCTTCGCGAGGTTTACGAGGCCTGTCATGCCGAGCTGGCCAAACCGGCTGAGGAGCGCGGAAATGCGGTTCAGATGATCTACGAGCCCATGACGACCCAAGAGTTGTCGCAGGAGATGGGAGAGTTGGTTCGTCCGGCGGACGTTCCGTGGGAGGGAGAAGTCGAGTTGATTTTCCAAACCATCGAAGACCTCCATTCAGCGATCCCAAAGCATACGGGCGATTGGTATTTTACGGGTGAGTATCCGACGCCCGGGGGATACACGGTGGTCAACCAAGCCTACATCAATCATTACGAAGGGCGCGACGGCCGGCCGTACGATAACTGGAATTAGGAGCACCCATGAAAGATTCTGCACCTCATGGTGATTGATTGTTTGGGTGGCGAGCGTCCGGCTGTCGCGGATTCATTTTCGACGATGCGGTCTTTTGTGTGGGGTCTGCGTCGCCTAGCCAACCATACTGGATGAACGAGTCATGACCCGAATATTGGTAGTTGGAAAAGGAGGGCGCGAGCATGCTCTCAACGATGCCTTGAGTCGTTCGCCGGGCGATATTGATTTGTATGCGTTTCCCGGGAGTGATGCGATTTGCGAAAAGGCGAGGAAGGTGGAGGTGCAGGGGCTCGAAGCGCTTGGGGAATTCATGCGCGCGGAAAGGATCGATCTTTGCGTGGGGGGAGAGGAGAGTTATCTCGTGAAAGGGGAAGGCCTGGCCGCCGTCTGCCGGGACCATGGTGTGCTCTGTTGGGGACCGCCAAAAGCTTCGGCGCAGCTGGAGGCGAGCAAGATTTTTGCCAAACGCTTCATGGAACGGCACGGCATTCCGACGGCCGCCTATTCGGTGGCCAAGTCCCGGGCGGAGGCGCTGGAACAGATCGGCGGCTATCCCGTGGTTTTAAAATTCGATGGCCTGGCGGCGGGGAAAGGCGTGGCGGTCTGCCGGCGCCGCGAAGAAGCCGAGGAATTTCTCGAAATGGTGTTTGGGGCGAAGCGGTTCGGCGAGGGGGAGTTGTTGGTCGAAGCCTGCATGGAGGGCCCAGAGCTTTCGGTTTTCGCGGCCATCAGCGACGACGACTATCTGATTCTGTCGACGGCGCGTGACTACAAGCGAGCCGGGGACGGCGATATGGGCCCCAATACCGGAGGGATGGGTGCGGTGGCGCGCAGGGCAGGGTTGGTGGACCTGGAGACGATGCAGGCCATCGAGGAAACCGTTGTGGCCCCTACCGTGTCGGGTTTGGTTGAGGAAGGGCTTCCGTATCGCGGCTTCCTCTATTTCGGGTTGATGCTGACCCGCCGGGGGCCGCGTTTGTTGGAATACAATTGCCGTTTTGGTGATCCCGAGGCGCAGGCGGTGATGCCGCTGATCTCCGGCGATTTTGCGGGATTCCTTACCGAAGCGGCCTCGGGTGAGCTGAAGCGTGAGCGGATTGGACTGTCAGATGATTGGAGTGTCGGGGTCGTATTGGCGTCTGCCGGTTATCCCGCCAGTTCGAGTTCCGGTGACACCATTGAGGGCCTGGCTTCGGTGAGTGACGATGTCCAAATCTTTCATGCAGGAACGAAACGGACCGAGGACGGGAGTTATGTCACGAACGGCGGCCGGGTTCTTTCGGTCGTGGCGCAGGGAGCGAATCGCGAAGAGGCCGTCGAGAAAGCGTATCGCGAGGTGAGAAAGATCGATTTCTCCGGGCGGCAAATGCGGACGGACATCGGTCAGCTCCACTTTTAGGGAGAGCGGAGTCGACCCGATCAATAGACGTCGCGCACGTAGCGCTTCGCTTTCTGAAGTTGGCGCACGTACTCTTCCGCGCCTTCCCGGGAGTGGCCCCCTTCCTTTTCCACGACGGTAATCAGGGCCTCGTGGACGTCCGAAGCCATGCGGGAAGCATCCCCGCAGACATAGAAGTAGGCGCCATCTTCCAGCCAATCCCAGAGCTGGCGCCCGTTCTCGAGCATGCGGTGCTGAACATAGATCTTGTGCTTCTGGTCTCTCGAGAAGGCGAGATCCAACCGGTTCAAGAGGCCGTCTTCCAAGAATTCCTGCCACTCCAACTGGTAGAGAAAATCGGTGGTGAAGTGTTGGTCTCCGAAAAAGAGCCAGTTTTTGCCTTCGCTTCCCCGGCACTGACGTTCCTGCACGAAGGCGCGGAAGGGGGCGATTCCGGTTCCGGGACCGACCATGATGATCGGCGTATCGCCGGAGGCCGGGAGTTTGAAGTGTTTATTGCCGGCCACATAGACGGGGACTTTCTCGCCGATCTCGACGCGATCGGCCAAGTAAGTGGAAGCGACGCCACGCCGTGAACGCCCGTGGGTCTGATAGCGCACAGCGGCCACTGTCAAATGGACCTCGTCCGGATGCGCTCGGAGGCTGGATGCAATGGAATAGAGACGGGGAGGCATCTTCCGAAGGACTGTGACGAACTCGCTGGCGCTGAGATTTCCCACGGGGAAGTCTTCGAGCAAATCTACGATTTGCCGGCCATGAAGGTAATCTTTGAGGCGGGCCGAATCCTCGATGATGGCCGTCAATTCCTTCGATTGGGCGAAGTCGTTGTATTTGGTCATCACCGCCTTGGTTAGCGTTGTCACGTCGTAAAGGCTGCGGAATGCAACGCCGGGGGAGAGCAGCGAGCCGCCGTCGACCGGGATGGCACCCGTGAAACCTACCGCTTCGAGAAGCGCGTCGATATCCTCCTGCGCGTTCTGAGGAATGACCGCGAGGGAATCGCCGGGCTCGTAATGGAGGCCGGAGCCGGCCAGGGAGAGTTCATGGTGCCAGACCTCCTTCTGGGATCCCCGGCCGTTCAGAAGGATCTTCTCGGATAGTGGCGAGAGGAATGGATCTTTCTTTGAGTATCGAACTTCCTCCTTTTCGGTGGCGAGGTCCTCGTGGGGCAGCGGCGCCACCGCCACCTGAGGTGGGGCCGTGCTGGCCGATTCTTTCTGGAAGGCCTCGAGAAGCCCATCGAGCCATGCCTGGTAAGGGGACTCGAAGTCGACATCGCAGTCGACCCGCTGCGCGAGACGCTGCGCTCCCAGCTCTTCGAAGCGTCGATCGAAGTCCTTCCCAGTTTGGCAGAACTTTTCATAGCTCGTGTCCCCGAGAGCACAGACGGAGAATTTGAGACCGGGAAGTTTTGGAGCCTGCGGGCTCATGACCGCCTGATGGAACTCCAGCGCGTTATCGGGTGGATCGCCGTCGCCCCAGGTGCTGGAGATCATCAGCACATGTGTCATGCCGGATAGATCGGCAGGTGAGACTTCGGAGAGGTCGTGAACGCGCGCTTGGAGGCCCTTTTTCGAGAGGGACTTGCGGGTTCTCTGAGCGAGCGCTTCGGCGTTCCCGGATTCGCTGCCGTAAAGGACATCGACGGTTGGACCCGCGACGGCCTGGGTGGAGGACAATGAGCCCGGGGCGGAGAGCGGTTGACTGCCGTTTCCGGTCGTGGATTGGCCCTGCATGACGCCTGAAGCGAATCCGGCGAGCCATTGGACCTGGGAAGGGGTGAGAGCGGGCAGGATGCGATTGAGAGCGGAGCGCTGATCTTCGGGAAAAGGGGCCGAATCGGGGATCTGCATGATGAAGCCGAATTAAAACTCTACTAAGTTGGGTTCTGAGCCCAAGAATTGCAAGCACAAGCGGGAATGAAAAACGCGGAGCCCATTGAGGACTCCGCGTTGAGCTACGAATTTGCAGGGTGGGAGGGACGGGATCAATCCTCGTCGGCATCTTCGTCGGCGCCTGCCGGGCGGTCGACCCACTCGATGAGGGCCATCGGGGCGGCATCGCTGCCGCGCTGCCCGAGTTTGATGATGCGAGTGTAGCCGCCTTGGCGCTGCGCCGCCGCAGGACCAATTTCATCGAAGAGCTTTTTGGTCGGAGTTTTGTGACGGAGGAAGGCCACGGCTTGGCGACGAGCGTGGAGGGTGTCGCGTTTGGCCATGGTGACGAGCTTATCCGCAACGGGGCGGAGGGCTTTGGCCTTGGCCAACGTCGTGCGGATCCGACCGTGTTCGATCAGGCTGCAGGCCAGGTTGGCAAGCAGGGAGCGCCGGTGCGCCGAGTTTCGCTGGAGTTTGACGGTCTTTCGCCGGTGTCTCATGAGGATGCTTGGTCGAGGTTCGAGGTCGCGTCAACGGGATTAGTCGTCCAGATTCTGCTCGATGAGGGAACTGAGGCCCGGGCCTGCCGCTCCGGCGTCGGAACCGGAGAGAAGGGGGGCGGGATAAGGAGACTCGAGGAGAGCGGGATCGATTTGCATTCCGAGGGAAAGACCGAGTTCGGCCAGCTTCTCTTTGATCTCGTTGAGCGACTTCTTTCCGAAGTTCCGGTATTTCAGCATCTCGGCCTCGCTCTTCATCGCCAGTTGGCCGACGGTCGTGATGTTGGCGTTGTTGAGGCAGTTGGCCGCGCGGACGGAGAGTTCGATCTCGTTGACGCTCATATTGAGCAGTTTTTTGAGTTCCGCGTTTTCTTCGCTTTCGGCGGGAGGCTCGGCTTCGAAGCTGATCTGTTCGTCGTCGTAATTGACGAAGACGTCGAGGTGATGGCGAAAGATAGCGGAAGCCTGGAGGAGAGAGTCCGACGGATCGATCCGGCCATCGGTCCAGATTTCGAGGACGAGTTTGTTATAGTCCGTCCGCTGTCCGACACGGGTGTTTTCCACGGAATACTTGACCCGGCGAACCGGCGAGAAAATGGAGTCGATGGCGATGACCCCAATTGGCATTTCGGGATATTTGTTGTCATCGCTGGTGTTGAAGCCCCGTCCGACGCGGACTTCGATATCGGCTTCGAACTTCGTTTTCCGGTCGAGGGTGCAGATCAGCTGGTCTTTGTTGATGATCTCATACTGCGACGTTTCCTGGATGTCCGCCGCGGTGACTTCGCCCTGGCGGTCCACGGAAATGCTCATCGTTGCCGGTTCCTTGTTCTCGAAGTGCCGGAAACGGATTTTTTTGAGATTCAGAATGATCTCGGTCACGTCTTCGACGACGCCGGGCAGGGACGTGAATTCGTGGTCGGCCCCGGCGATGCGCACGGAGGTGATGGACGCTCCCTCGAGCGAGGAGAGGAGGACGCGGCGCAGCGAGTTCCCCAAAGTGTGCCCATAACCGTTCTCAAAGGGTTCGGCTACGAATTTGGAGTAGGTATCCGTCGCAGTATCCTCGTCCTTCACGAGGTGCTTCGGGATTTCGAAACGAGACAGTGTTTTCGGCATTGATGGAGTCAGGAGGGCCGGGTTACCTTCAAAAGAGCCAAACGCCCACGCTGAAGCGGGTTTTGAAGACCGACGGCCATTTGCAAGGGGCTCGCGCGGACCGGGAAGAAACTCCGCGTTGAGAATTTGTAAAGAATTTTCTTTGGCGGGGATTGCCGTCGTTTAGCCGAGGACGAGGAGACAATCGCCGCGAGCGCCTGAAGGGTGGTAGCGGAGGGGCAGCGTGCGTTTGATCGCGATCTCTTGGACCTTGTTCACGAAGCAATTGATGGAGGGCGAAGAGTTCCCTATGCCAATAAAGTGGCGGGAAATTATAAAATTGAAGAGCGAAACTCGGGTTTCGTATTGACAATTTATGATAATTGGAGGAAGTGCGCACTATGAGAACGGCCGATATATCTCAATTGGATGACCAGATTACCAGCCTCGAGCAGCAGCTCGCCGGGCTGTATGAACAGAAGGTCAATTTACTGAATCAAGAAATCGACGCTTCCCAGCAGCGTGCCGATGCCTTGTCGGGTGGCAGCAGCCAGCCCGCACGGCGGACGGCCGCGCGGGATGCTCCCGCCAAAGTCGCTACGAAGGCAGCCAGGAAAGCCGCTTCGAAGAAAGCGGCAAAACCTGGTCAACCGGCAAAGGCAAAGAAGAAGCGTTTGCGGATGAGCACGGAGGAAGTGGAGAAGCGTCTGATCGACGTCGTGAAGGCGGCGGGCAAAGAGGGGCTGTCGCTGAAGGTGATCAGTGACACTTCCGGTATCAAGTATCCAACCGCGGCCAAGAAGCTCAAAGAGATGAGCTCGGTGTTTGGGAAGCGCGGCGAACTGAAAGATTCGCGTTACTTCATCAAGCCGGACGCAGCCGTCTGATCTGCGCGGATTTCAAAAAAACCACATTAACGTTCTACCGAATGGAAGATGCCAGCGCGGCGCAAGCCTCGTTGGCATTTTTCGTTTGGGGATCGGCCAGTGGGCGGGGGGCTCAGCGGAGACTGTCTTCAATGCCCTCTTGATCGGGCACGAGCCGGTCCGTCAAACGTTGGATGCCCCGGGCCGCGAAGGTGCTGGCGGGATACATCTGTCTGGCCTTGAGAAACCACGCCAAGCTCGAGCCGGTTTGGCGGCGGTCCTCGAGATCTTCAGCCTTTTTCAGGGCGCTGACGAAGGGCGCCACGCTGGTGGCATAATCTGAGCGGGCCTTGCTGAGCGGGGGATCATCTGGAAAATCCTGGAATACTTCTTCGACGGTTTCCCAGGCGCCAAACCGGTTTCCGACCTGGGCGAGCTTCTCGGCTTGTTGAATGGCGATGTCGATTTTGGTGATATTGGTGATGATTCCGCGGAGTTGCTCCGATCGCTGGGAGTCGTTGACGACGGCGGCGATGTAACGTCCCTGGTCTTCGAAGATCTGGCGGTAGCTCCGGGTCGCGATGAGGCGATCGAGATCATTGACGGTTTGGATTTGGACGTTCCCCTGTTCGGCGACCAAATCGGTCGCCTCCTTGAGTTTGGGGTTGGTCGGCCAGATCGAGGCGGCGGCTGCGATGTTCTGCTGGTAGGCATTCTTGTTGCCCTGGAGCATTTCGTTGACCGCGGTTTGGATGTGCATGTTGCTACTGAGGCGGGCGGTATTGATGGCGGCGGCGGGCTTCGAGTGATCGAAATCCCGGGCCAGCGTTCGGAGTTCATCGACCTTTTCTTCAGCGAGGCCGTAATCCTTCACTTCAAGGGACGAGAGCAGCTGGTTGTAGGATTTCACGAATTGGAGGATGGACTGCTTCTTTTCGAGGGAGACCGTTTGAACGGCGGGTAGGAATTCGCCAACGATGTAGGCCTCCATGAGGCGTTTGCTGGCGCTGGCCCGTTCGTCCTTTTCGATGAGGAAGTGAAACGCCTCGATGGCCTGATCGGTATCCCGGATGGCTTCGTTTGAGAGGGTGTCAAGGGTGGTGACGGTGGGATCGAAACCGGCGATTTCCTTGAAGCTTTTTTCGGCGTCGGATCCGTCTTTGAACTCGATGCGGCCGCTGCCGTCTTCGTAGAATTCGGTGTAGATTCGAGCGGCGATGATGACGTGCTCGAAGCGGCGCTGGATGAAGAGCTGGACGAGGAGGGCCTGGAATTCGAGTTTACTTTCGACTTCGGACAGAGCGATTTTCCCCTCATTCGCGGTGATTTTGGCTTGGATTTCGGCATAGCGGGTCGCGTATTCACCGGCGCGGCTGATGACGCCCGCGGCGACGGCTGCATCTTCGGCTGCGCTGGATGAATCGTCGTCGTCCTGCCGCCGGCTGGTTTTGGCCGGTTTTGCGGTCATTTCATAGCTTCGGGTCGCGTAGCGGCGGTCTTCGCGGAGGCGGCGATTCGCGCCTTCGAGGCTGGCGACTTCGCGGCGTGCCAACCAGACCCGATAGATGGCATTTGCGATGGCCTCACACATGCGTCCGTCCTGTGGATAGGTGGCGGCGCTTTCGAGCAGGGCGACGGCGCGTTGGAGGTCGGTGCGGCCGCCTCTAGCCAGGTTGTGAGGCGATAACGCGCGTCGAATGTCCTCGAGGATGGAGCGGTAAGCGCGGTCGGCTTCTGAATCGGCCGGGGGCGAGTTCAGGTATTTTTCGAAACGTGCATTGAAGAGGCGATTGTCGTTGATATCCCAGAGCTGGCCTTCGAAGAGGACGGTTTCCGTGGAGGGATCGAAGAGGGGGAGAACATTCCCCATGATGGGATCGTTACCTTGCTGGGAAGATTGGGAGGATGAGTTCGACGAATTGGAACTGGATCCGGAGGACTGGGAGCCGGTCGAGTTCGGGGTGAAGACCTGAGCGTGGGATGTGGTCAGGGCCAGGAAGAAGGCGAGGGCAGGGGCGATCGAGGATTTCATGGAACCAAAGAAAGGGTGAAGCGTGGAATCAATCGGGTTGGATATCGTGAGCCACGAGCAGGCCGTTGGCGCCGACTTCGGCGACGAGCTGTAGATTGGCGCCTTTTTCGATATTGACGTGACCGAATCGGGGCGGGATGAGCACGGGGACAGGTGAGGTTTGACCTTCACCGCCGGCTTCCAGGCTGATCAGGCGACCGAGTGAGGGACTGTATTTGAGCTGTTCTTCCACCCTGCCGCGGACCCGATACGCATTTCCCCGTAGCGCGTTGGCATTCTGGAGATAGTCGCCGAGGTCCAGATCGGACGAGGCCGAGGTGCGGAAAGTGGTCTTCCCGTCGTCGTCGTTCGATGATGGGCGGAAGCTGAAGAGGAGGACCAGGACGACGGCGGAGGTCAGGAGGATGAAGCCGACGGCGGCCACGAGGCCGATGATTTGACCCGCGGAAATCCCGGTTCGTTTGGAACGTCTAGGCATGAGAGAAAGAGGGGCTTTCGATAGGATGCGTGGGCGATAGGCGCCGGACAGCCAATGTAGTGCATTCTAACTGAGGATCGGGCGGAGTAAAACTCATCCCTTTCGGGCTCAATGCGTCCAACGGGAGCGAGCGATTCCGGCGAGAGTCAGAATCATGCCGGCTGCCAGGTGGGCGAAGAGGGCGGTGAGGCACCATGGGATGGATTGGAGGGTGGCATCGGTAACGGATTTTGCGGCGGCGAGGTATCTGGAGTCCACGGATTCGATGACGCCGGACCAACTCCAGTAGGCGGAGATGAAAGGTTGGACGAAGGGTTCCACGGCGGAGGGAAGGGCGAGGATGGCGCCGGAAAGGGGGAGTTGAAAGCCGACGAGGTAGATGCTCATGAGCGAGGCTTGATCCGGCGAGCGCATGGATGCGGAGATCCCGAGGCAGATGGAGGTCATGGCGGCGTTGACCAGAACGAGCATGCCGGCGTGGACCAAGGGCTGGCTCGGGATTTGGGCGAAGATCGAGACGAAGAGGTACATCCAAAGGGATTGAGCGAGGACCAGGACGCCCAGGAAGGTCAATTTTGAGCCGAAATAGCTGATCGAGCTGAGGCCACCGAGCTTCTCCTTTTCGAAGATTTGCCGTTCACCGGCGATTTCGCGGGCGGAATTATTCGAGCCCATCAAGGCAAGCAGGATCACCTGAAACATGATGAGTCCGGTGATGAGACTGCCGGCTTCCATGCGGTTTTGCTGGATTTGCATTTGCTCCACCAGTTCGGCCGCGGGATTCAGGGCGAGGGTCTCCGAGGGTCGTTTGAGGGCCGGGATCCCTTCGACGGCGAACAAGACAACGACGCAGGGAAAGATGAGCAGCATGGCGATCTGCAGCAGCAGTTGTGTGCGATCGCGGAAGAAGATGGTCCAGCGCCGCTGCATGAGGACGACAAGCTGAGTGATCGGCGAGGGCTGCGGAGGCGTCTCTTCCTGTGGCTCTTCAGGCGGGGAAGGTGCCTGATCCAGCTTCATGGACGCATAATATTCAGGGCGGTATTTTTCCCACGAGGCGGCCCAGGCCTCGGGCTCTCGTTTTGCCAGCGCCGGATAGATGTCTTCGGCTTCCGGGACGCCGAAGTAGTGAGTCATGGCTCGCGGCGGGCCATGGTAGACGAGGCGTCCGGCATACAGAACGATGACCGAATCGTACAATTCCAGATTGCCGAGGCTGTGGGTGACGCTGAGGACGATTCGTTCCTCCCGGTTGGCGAGGTTATGCAAAAGATGCACGATTTCGGTCTCGCTCTTTGGATCCAAGCCACTCGTGACCTCGTCGCAGAGCAAAAGCCGCGGGTTCGTCGGCAACTCCAGAGCGAGTCCCAAGCGACGCTTCTGGCCGCCGGACAGGACGGAGACCCGGGATTCTCTCAAGGCGTCGAGGCCGACCTGATCGAGGATGCGGTCGGAGATTGCCTCGACCTCCTGGTTCGACCGGGTGCGAACTCTGAGACGGACGGCCGAATCGACGCTTTCTTCCACCGTGAGTGCATCGTATGCGATGCTGAACTGGGGCACATAACCGAACTCTTGAGGCTCCAAATCACCCGTGTCCGACAGGTTGCGCTGATCCCAGTAGATGTCGCCCGCGGTTTCCAGGTTGATGCCCGCGATGGTTTTGAGGAGGGTGGTTTTTCCGCAGCCGGACGGTCCGACGATGGCGGCGAAGTGCGAATTTGGGACTCGGAGCGTGATGCCCTCCAGTAGTTTGAGTTCTTCCTGATCTTTCTGTGCGGTGAAGGCGATTTCCCGGAGTTCCAGCATGCGGCTTGAGAGTATGACGGTTTGAACCCCGGAAGAAACCCAGGAATGCAAAAAAGCGGGGATGTTGCTGGGAAAAAGCGTCTTCCGCTCGCCAAGACCGATGGGATTTGCGATGGTTTCATCCTTTCCTCAGACCCGATGAAGCGCCGCCGCAAGACCCGTTCCGCCCACGCCAAGAGCCACCGAAGTCTCTGGGCGGGGCTGCTGGCGGGGTTTGCGATCTTCATGGTCTCGGCCGTTGTCGCGGTTTTCTGTTTCTTTGCCTACGTGAATCACTTCGTTCGGAGTGAGGCCTTCCGTGAGCTCGTCCGGGAGAAGGCTTCGAGGGCGATGAAGGCGGAGAGCGAGATGGCCACCGTGCGCTGGGAGGGAACCAATGGCTACGTGGAGCGCTTTGAAGCGCAGGGATTCGAGGACGCGGCGTTTTCGAAGGCCACGGTGAGTGGACTGCGGGCACAGTTTGATTTGTCGGCCCGGCATTTCCGGGAGGGCGTCTGGAAGATTCCCGAGATCACCGTCAGTCAAATGGACCTGGTTTTCGGGAAGGACGGACGCCTGCCGGGAACGTCCCTCGAGGCGCTGGCGGTGCACGGGGAAATTCCTGGCGAGCCTGCCGCCGAGGAGGAGAGGGACGAAGGCGGGGGAGGGCTGCTCGACCGATTGCTGCCCCGGCGTCTGGTGTTAGACGAAGCGCGGATCAACAACCTCAATCTGACCTTCAGAGAGGACCGGGAAACGGCGGTCGTGGCGCAGGGGATTCAAACCTGGATCCGGCCGTCGGCAGCCCGGGAGAGTGTGCGGATTCTGGCAAAAGGCGGGGCGATCCGGTCCCGGAATCTGCCGGAGCTGCAAGTTAACCTCCTCGATTTGCAGTGGGCGGGGAACCGGTTTTTCGTCAACGAAGGCCAACTGTCCACGGATGGCGGGGCGCGAGCGACGTTTGACGGGGAAATCGAGCTTGGCCGGGACGGTGAGCCGGGAGAATTGCTCGTTCAATTGGACCTGACGAATCTGGATTTGGAGGATCTGGTCGCGGGAACGTGGAAGCGGAGGCTGCAGGGCGACTTGGAAGTGGAGGCCACGATCGAGGGCGCCCCGGAAAATCTGGCCGAATGCCGGCAAACCGGGGTGGTGACCCTTAACCGGGGCATGATCGAATCGTTGCCGGTGCTGGACATGCTGGCCCGCTACACGAACAGCGAGCGGTTCCGGCGGATTGCGCTGCGGGACGGGGCGCGTGCGGAGTTCACCCGAAAAGGGGACCGGCTCGAGATTCGAAACATCGAAGTCCAGTCGGACGGATTGGCTCGATTGACGGGAGAGATCGACGTGGAAGGCGGGAATCTTTCCGGCTACTTGGACCTGGGCGTCATTCCCGGGACGTTGAAGTGGATTCCGGTGGCGGAGCGGGTGCTGTTTCGCGATGCGCGGGATGGGCACGTCTGGACGCGGGTCACCGTCGGAGGAACGGTGGAGCGGCCCGAGCACGACCTGGACGATCAACTGATCGCGGCGGGGCTCGAAGCCGGGCGCGAAGCGCTGGTGCGGCAGTTGGACGACCTTGCGAACGACCCCGGGCAATCCGCGGAGACGGTTGAAGAAGTCCTCAACTTCGGGCGCGACCTGCTGCGATCGTTCTTTCCCTGAGCAAAGCCGGGATCAATCGAAGCGCAGGGTGCGGGGTGCGCCTCGGCCATTTTCTTCGATCCACTCGCGGATGATGTGATCGTAGATGCGGTCGAGGTGGGATTGGTTGGCGACGTTGAATTCGACGGTGCGGGCGTGGGTGGTGTCGGGGTAGTGTTTGACGACGGAACGGGCGTCCTGACCGGTGCGCTGCTCCGCGCGTTTGGTAAGGTCCTCGAGGCGATTGTTCAGGATTTTTGCCGAAGAGAGGGGGACGTTGGCGAGGGTGGTCTCGAGGTAGTAGAAGCGAGCGATGACAGAGCCGGTGGTGTCGATCGTGAGTTCGTAGACTTTGCCGCCGCCATCGACGATAAATTCGTGGCGACTGACAGAGACGATCCGGCTGTATGGCATGACGAAGCGGCCGCCCTTGTAATTGATGGCGAGATAGCCCCGCCAGCCATCCGTCGTGGCCTCACCGTTGTTCGTGGGTGGTGTTTGCGGCTGCTGCTGGCTGAGCGCGGGTGTTGCGAGCGCCGAGAGTGCGATGGCTACGGCCGTCAGATGGAGGGGAAGATGGTTGGGAGCAATCATGGATTTGAGAAGAAACACCAGAACGAGTGCATCGTTGCCATTTGCGAAGGCCGCGTCAACACCCGGAGCAGAAGTTGACGCTGGAAGCATTTCCAGTTGAGTGGCACGAATGGGAGGTTTTCGCGCGAACGTCGCTGGTATTCTGCAGCGTGACGATGGCCGGATTTTCGTCGGGGAACGGTTGAAGGTCCAAGAGGCCTGGCAATTTCCCCAGGGTGGCGTGGATCGGGGGGAGGATTTGATTGCGGCTCTCAAGCGCGAACTTCGTGAGGAGATCGGCGTGATGCCGGATTTGTATGAAATCGAAGCCTGCCGAACGGGCTACCGGTATCTGTTTCCCAAGAAGCACGCGAAGAAGACCAACTGGGAGGGACAGGAGCAGACCTATTTTCTCTGTCATTTCCACGGAACGGATGCGGACATCTGCCTGGAGAGTGAAGAGCCCGAGTTCAGCCGCTTTCAATGGATTCCGCCGGTGGGTTTTCAGCTGGAATGGGTCGCGGACTTCAAGCGGGAGGTCTATCAGCAGGTCTTCCGCGATTTTTTCGCGTTGGAGATTTGAAAGGGGACCTCCAAGTAACCGGCGGCCGCGCCGTCGAGCAGGAAATCGGAGGGTTCTCGCGCGGATTTTTTGATGGTGGGCGGGAAGGGGGTTAGGATTCGGAACCGCTTTGGGCTTTGTTAAGGAGTTATTCTTCAGGCTATACCGGGCTCTGACCGAGAATCCGCTGGACCCTCTTCCACTGCGGCATGACCTCCGGAGTTATTCGGCGGCGAAGCTATCTGCCGACTCGATGGCCGGGTTGAACGTGGCCCTGCTGGCGATTCCTCAAGGGATGGCCTACGCCGTGATCGCGGAGGTTCCGATTTACTACGGCATCACCTGCAGCGCGAGCGCGGCGTTGGTGGCAGCCTTGTTTTCGGGATCCCGTCACACGATTCTCGGGCCGACCAACGCGACTTCCTTCATGGTTTTCGGCTTCTTCGCGGTCCTGCCTGGCGGGGCGGAGAAACTGATGCTCCTACCCTTGCTGGTGTATTTCGTGGGCGTGATTCTGGTGGCTGGCGCCTATCTCAAAGTGGCTGATTTGATTCAATATATCAGTCGCAGCGTCCTTGTGGGCTACGTGAGCGGCGCGGCGCTCCTGATCATCGCCAATCAGAGCCAGCAGGTCCTGGGAATCGAACTCGAGCCGGGGGAGAGTCGGCCACGGACCTTTTTTGGGGTCTTGGCGTTTTTGGTGGGGCATCTTGACGGCATTCGCTGGGGGCCAGTGGTCTTGAGCGGGCTGACCACGGCGGGCTACTTCTTGTTGAGGAAGCGCTGCCCGTCCTGGCCCATTTTCGCGATCGTGCTGGCTCTGGTGACCGCCATCTATGCGGGAGCGACACGCTTTGGATTCGAGGTCGAGACGTTCGAAGCCTTCCGGATCTCGGATTTGCAGCCGCGCATTCCAAAGTTTTCTCCGTCGGGCGTGTTTGAGGACGTCGGGTTGCTCTTCAGCTTCGCGCTATCCCTGGCGTTTCTGGCGGCTCTGGAGAACAGCGTGATGTCCAAGAGTCTCGCGAGCCGGACAGGGGACCGGCCCGACGCGAATCAGGACATGCTCAGCATCGGAATCGCCAACCTAGCGACCTCCTTCTTCAGTGTCTTGCCCTGCTCGGGCTCGCTGGTGCGCTCCCAACTGAATTTCAAGAGCGGTGCGGTCAGCCGGGTTTCGAGCATCGTGACGGGCCTGCTCTGCGTCGTGGGGGTCCTTTTGCTGGCGAATCCCGCCGTTCCGATCGTCACCCTGGTGCCGAAGTGCGTGGTGGCGGCGCTGGTGATCTGCATCGCGATTTCTCTCATCAATCCGGGGCATCTCCGGGTGTGTCTGCGCGCGACGGGTTCGGATGCCGCAGTGGTGCTGGTGACCTTCACCTCCGCGTTGATCATGCCGCTTCATGTGGCGATCTTCTCGGGCGTCGGGCTCTCGATCATGCTTTATCTGCGGAAGGCGAGCCGTCCGGAACTGGTGGAGTATGATTTCACGGACGAGGGCGAATTAAAGGAGTCCTTCGAGGGGGAGCGGCGAAATCCGTTGATCTCGATTGTGCACGTGGAGGGCGAACTGTTCTTCGGGGCGGCCGAGCTATTCCGGAGCCAGATTCAACGGACCTGCCAGGATCCGAACCTCAAGGTGATCGTGCTCCGGATGCGCAATGCTCGGCGGCTGGATGCCACGAGTGTGATGGCGTTGGAGGAACTGGTGCAGTATCTGCGTTCGCACGAGCGCTATCTCATCGTTAGCGGGGCCACCCAGGAGGTCCATCAGGTGTTGAGGCGGTCCGGGATCCTCAATGTCATTGGGGAGGAGAACGTTTTCCTGCACGATGCCCAGCGTCCCAACCTGTCGACGCGGGATGCGTTGAAGCGAGCGCAGGAGTTGCTGGGGACCAGCGAAGCGGAGGTCAGGATTTTTTTCGACCCGAAACAGGACCGGAAAGAGGGGCGAACCTGAGCGGCGGTCCGCTTCGCTTGCGATCCATGCGTGTCAGCGGCGGGGGTGGGACGGCGTGACCGGCAGCAGCCGGATGGTTTCTCCGTGGACGGGGGTCAGGTAATGGCGACGGAGATTCGGATGGGTGTATTGGCTCTCTCGATAGTGGAGGAGACCGCCGTAGATGACGGTGATGAATGCGACGCAGACGGTGGCGGCCGAGAAGGAGAGGCCGGTCCGGTTTTTCTGGACGCCGACGAGAAGGGTCGCGGTTCCGAGTCCTGCGGTGAGGTAGTAGAGCCACTGGTGGCGGCGGCGCTCCTGGGTCACCTCGGCAAAGCCCTCGGCGCGTTCGGGCGCGTGGGTGCGGTAGATTTCGACGATCCTGGGTTCGGCGAGGCTGCGCTTGTGGACGTAGGGGCCGATGAGGAGGGCGGAGCCGATGAGGATGATCAGGCCGAAGATCTGGGTCTTCTGCTCTTGGACCACGAGGGCGAACAGGAAGGTGAGGACGCCGAAAAAGGTTCCGAAAACGAGGAGCGGTTCGAGAAACAAATGGGCGTATTCGGGGTCTTGGAGGGCCTGGCAGAACCGGTCCATCGTTTCGATGAAGCCGGGTGAGTCATCGAGCGCGGTTCCTGGGGCTTCCGAGCGGGGCGTCATAGGAGTTCCGGCTGATGGGGTGCGGGTGAGGTGGCACCGAGTTTCTCGTAAGCTTTCAACATGGCGACCCGGCCCCGCGGGGTGCGTTTGAGGAAACCCTGGAGAATGAGGTAGGGTTCCGACACTTCTTCGATCGAGGCTTCGTCTTCGCCGACGGCCACGGCGAGGGAGCCGAGACCCACCGGGCCTCCATCGAATTTGAAGACGAGTGCTTCGAGCAGGCGGATATCCATTTCGTCGAGGCCATCGCGGTCGATTTCCAGCATCGCGAGGGCGGCGTCCGCGACGTCGCGGACGATCGCGTTGTTGGCACGGACCTGAGCGTAATCCCGGACCCATCGGAGGAGATTGTTGGCGATTCTCGGCGTGCCGCGGCTGCGGGAAGCGATTTCGTGAGCGCCCCCGCCGTCGATCTGGATGTTGAGGAGTTTGGCCGAGCGGTGAACGATGGATTCCAGATCGGCGATGTCGTAGTAGTCGAGGCGGTTGACGGAGCCGAAGCGGGAGCGGAGGGGAGCGGTGAGCATGCCGGCGCGGGTGGTGGCACCGATCAGTGTGAACTTCGGGAGGTGGAGCTGGACCGTGCGGGCGTTCGGGCCCTGATCGATGATGATGTCGAGTTTGAAGTCCTCCATGGCGGGGTAGAGGTATTCCTCGATGCTCGGGTGGAGGCGGTGGATTTCGTCGATGAAAAGGACATCGCCCTCAGCGACCTTGGTCAGGATGCCCGCCAGGTCCCCGGCCTTCTCGATTTGAGGGCCGCTGGCGACGTGGAGGTGGGTGTGGGCGGCCCGTGCGAGAATGTTGGCGAGGGTGGTTTTACCGAGGCCGGGAGGTCCGCTCAGGAGGGCATGGCTCATCACGTCACCGCGCTGCCGTGCGGCTTCCACCATCAGGGTCAGCCGCTCGACGACCTTGCGTTGCCCGCAGAACTCGTGGAAACCCTCCGGGCGAAGCGAGTGTTCGAATTCGGCAGGTGGGGCGGGCTCGGAGGTTGTGCTGGGACCGGTCAAAAGCGGAAAGAGCGAGAAGGGAGAGCCTGGCGGTGGAGTGAACCTGGTGCAGTCTAGGCGCGTGGGCGTAGAGGGGCAACCGCTAAATAGCAGTCGCTGATAGTTCAACAGATTTGAATGTCTGCTGAAGCCGAGGCTTTATTTTGCCAAAGTTTTTGGTTGCGCCAGGCGAATCCCTCTTCTCAGTGGCGGGACGATGCGAATTCGCTGCGAGGGAGATCGGCTATTCCCATCTTTTACACAATGGCCGATTGACTTCTCGTTCGAGCACGCAGAATACGCTTGACCGGGGCGGGGGGAAATTCAGAATGAGCCGGGTTTGTATGCCCGGAAATCGCTGACCCCGTTTCAGGTTCAAACAGTCTCTACGATTCTACCAAGACCATTTCCCGCACGTCCCAACCCTTCACCCATGAGGAATCCTTCGCACAACAAGAAGAACCGGCCCGCCTTGGCGGGAGCAGGGTTCACGACCCTTTTAACGTCCCTGGCGCTGGTCTTCGGCGCACAAGCTCAAGAGCAGGGGGCTCCGAAAATCGTCCGGGACATCGATGTCGAATACGTCGGTGAACGAAGCGTGAGTCCGGACCGGATTCTGTCGAACATGTCGGTGAAGATCGGGGACGTCTTCTCGCAGGCGGCGATCGAGGACGACATCAAGAATCTCTATGCGAGCGGCGACGTCGAGAACATCCGGGTTTTGAGCGAGCCGGTGGGAGCGGATGGGATCCGGCTCATCGTGGTGGTCGAAGCGCGGTCGCTGGTGGGCAAGGTGTCGTTTCAGGGGCACACGGCGTTCAGCGAGCGCAAATTGTCGTCCAAGGTTTCGTTGAAAGTAGGGGAGGTGGTCGATGAGGCCGAGGTGCAAGCGGGCCAGCGCGAGATTCAGGCATTGTATGACAATGGGGGTTACACGGACGCCTCGGTGGCCTACGAAATTCGTCCGACGGGCACGGAAGGGTTTTCGGAGGTGGTCTACAAGATCAGGGAAGGGGACAAGAGTCTGCTCCGCAACGTCGATTTCGTGGGGAATTCGGCTTTTACGTCGAAGGAATTGCGGAAGCAGATGGACTCGAAAGACGCGTCTTTGCTTTCCGCCTTTACGGGAGCCGGGAAGATCAGCTCGGATCAACTGGCCAGCGATCTGGATAAGATCGAGCGTTACTACCGGAACAACGGGTATTTGAACGCGGAGATCGTGGACACGCGCCGGATCCGGGTGGACGACAAGAAGGTCGACCTGGTCGTGACCATCGACGAGGGGCAGGTTTACTCGGTGAACGACGTGGAGGTTCGCGGAGCACGGGCGTTCAACGTCGGGGACTTGCGGAATTTCGTGAAGACGGCGCCGGGTTCGGTGTTTTCGGCGGAGGTGGTCGAGCAGGATATCGCTGCGTTGCGCGAATACTACGGGTCGCGGGGGTATGCGGAAGTTCGGGTAACTCCGAGGTTGGAGAGTGCGGGTGGCACGAAGGTCGACGTGATTTTCGACATCCGCGAGGGCGACAAGTACTACATCGGGATGATCAACGTCGAGGGGAACAACAAGACCAAGGACGAGGTCATCCGCCGGGAGTTGGCGGTCGAACCTGGGGGCGTTTTCAGCACGCCGCGGATCGAGGCGAGTCAGCGGCGGCTGCAAAACACGGGCTATTTCGGCTCGGTGGACATCTTGCCGATCGACACTGGGGATCCCGAGTTCAAAGATCTGACGGTGACTGTGGCCGAGAAGCCGACAGGGGCGTTGAACTTTGGAGCCGGGTTCAGTTCAATCGACAACTTCGTCGGATTCATCGAGGTGACCCAGACAAACTTCGACCTGGGGAACTGGCCGAGTCTGACTGGGGGCGGTCAGCGTTTTCGGGCTGCGGCCCGAGTCGGAACGGAGCGCCGGGATTTCATCTTGAGCCTGACGGAGCCTTGGTTTTTGGGACGTCCGCTCTCGTTTGGAGGTGAGTTGTTTTACCGGGACCTGCTGTTCCTTAGCGACGACTACGAGCAAACGAACTTTGGATTCAGCCTGAACGCCCGCCGACCGATCGGGGAGCACACGCACATTCAGGCGAACTACAAGCTTCAGAACGTGGAGATCGGAGGGATTTCGTCGGACGCCTCGGACATCATTCGGGCGGAGGAGGGAGACTACCTCCAGAGCCTGATCGGAGCCGACGTGATCCGGGATACCAGGGACGATTTGTTCGTGCCTCGCACGGGACACCGGCTCAATGCGGGAATCGCCTACTCGGGGCTGGGCGGGGACGTCGAGGATTTCCATCTCGAAGCGGGAGCGATCCAGTATTTCCACCTGCCATTCGACACGATCTTCAGCATCGAGGGGCATGTTCACGCGGTTTCGGGGGACGACGTTCCGATCTTTGAGCGTCAATTCCTGGGTGGGGCGAACAATCTTCGGGGCTTCGACTTCCGCGACGTGGGGCCGAAGGATGCGACCGGCGAGCCGATCGGTGGATTGACGTCCGCGTATGCGACGGCGGAATACACCTTCCCGGTCATGCCGAATCTTCGGGGAGCGCTTTTTTACGACATTGGCGTCGTGAGCAGCGAGGAGTATTCCTTCAGTGGAGACGTGAATTCGAACTTTGGTTTCGGCATTCGCCTCTTCCTGCCGGTCGGGCCGCTTCGGCTCGATTACGGTATTCCGATCAGTTCGGATGAATTCAACGATTCGACTGGACGTTTCCATTTCAACATCGGTTACCGCTTCTGAGTCGTGCGGTGTGGTCCGGTCTGGTTCCGGGCAAGTGTGCGACCAGGAAATTGGCTTGAACTCCGCGAAAGCCGTCCTAAGGTCGGCGCCGCAATTAATCCCCTAACACAACACTGAAATGATCAAACGTTTCCGGAACACCACGTTCTTCATTGCCGGCCTGCTGCTCATCGCTGCCCCCAGCCAGGCGCAGGATGTCAAAATCGGTCTCATCGACTTCGCGCGTCTTCAGCGGGAATTCTACCGGACGGACCTGGAGCGGCAGAACTTTGAAGCCAAGCGCCAAGAGGAGCGCACGAAGGTTGAGGAGCGCCGCAACAAGCTCAAGGAGTTGCTGACGGAGCAGGAGGCGGCGGCGCAGCAACTTCAGGAGGACACGTTCAGCGACGCAAAGAAGGAGGAAATCCTCAAGGCCGCGCAGGAGCGTCAAGGTCAGATCACGAGCCTGCAGCGAGAGTCGATCGAGATGGAGAGCCGGATCAACGCTGAGCTGGCCAAGATGGCGAATGAAATCCAGCGTTCGCTCACGAAAGAGATTTACGACATGATCGGAACGATCGCTCAGGAGAAGGGATACGATCTGGTCTTCAACCGCACCTTCGGCATCAACGGCGTTCCCACGCTGGCTTACAGCTCGACGGGTAAGCTTGAAGACTACACGGACGAAGTGCGGGAGCGACTCAACACGGACGCTCCTGAAGGTTGGGAACCTCCCAAGGACGCCTCGGCCGAGATCAATCCTGGCGGTCAGTAATTTCCAGACCGGAGGGTCCAGCCAATCTGGGCCGAATGATTCTCAAAGGGCGGTGGCATCACCGCCCTTTTTGTTTGAGTGTGAGCGATGAAAATCTCAGTCCAGGAGGTGGCGGCGATGGTGGACGGGGAAGTGCTCCGCGGTCCTGGAGACCGGGTGCTGCGGAACTTCGGCGCGCTCCGAGACAGCGGACCCGGGGATTTGAGCTTTTTCGGGAATCCAAAGTATGCCCGGGATCTGGCGACTTCGCGAGCGGGTGCGGTGCTGCTTCCGCGCTTGGAACCGGAGCAGCGTGAGGGGTTAGAGCTTCCGGAAAGCGCAGCATGGATCGCGGTGGAGAACCCGGTTGTGGCCTTCGACGTGGTCGTCCGGCGATTCGGCGCACCTGAAATTCCCTTCACGCCAGGGCTTCATCCGACCGCCGTCGTCGCGCCTTCGGCAAGCCTGAATCCGGAGCGGGTTCGAGTGGACGCCTACGCGGTGATCGAGGACGGGTGTGTGATCGAGGACGGCTGTTGGATCGGTTCGCAGACCGTTCTTGGCCCGCAAGTCAGGCTGGGGCGGGACTGCCGGATCCACTCTCACGTGTCGATCCGGGAGGGCAGTGTGCTCGGTGAGCGTGTCCTGCTGCAGAGCGGCGTGGTGATCGGTGGGGATGGATATGGCTATGAATTTCAGGAGGGCCGGCACGAAAAGATCCGGCAGGCAGGCATCGTCGAGTTGGGAGACGACGTGGAGGTCGGGGCAAACACGACCATCGACCGCGCGCGTTTTGGGGCGACGGTGATTGGCGCCGGGACGAAGATCGACAATCTCGTGCAGATTGGTCACAACGTGAAGGTCGGGAAACACTGCCTGATCGTGGCGCAGACAGGCATCAGCGGCAGCGCCGTGATCGGGGATTACGTGACGGTCGCGGCCCAGTCGGGAATCGCAGGACACGTCCAGATCGGGGACAAAGCCACGTTAGGAGGACGAACCGGGGCAATCGCCGACCTGGAAGCGGAGGGAACCTATTTCGGCTACCCGGCAAAACCGATCAAGGAGTGGACGCGGGCCCAGATGTTCCTGAAACGCCTGCCGAAGCTGATGGAGAGGGTTCGGAAGCTGGAAGGGGAGTGAGGTCAGGACAGGCCGAGGGGCGAGCGGCGCGTTCGGAGATCGCGCCCTAGCGGATGGGGTTGGAGTGGAGGGAGCGGGGAAATGGAGGGGCGGCCTGGAGTGGCAGGTGATTCTGATCTTCGAACGCCCTCTGGACAGGGGCGGGCGCTACTCTAAGTTTGGCGCGCTATGTCTTCCGATCCCACTGCCCTGCTGCGCGACCCCGAGATTTCCGATGGCAAGTTGATGGCTGTCAATCGCGGCGAGATCGCGATCCGGATCTTCCGAGCCGCCAATGAGGTGGGCCTTCCAACGGTCGCGATTTACGCCGAGGAAGACAAGTATTCGCGGCACCGATTCAAGGCAGACGAGGCCTACATGCTGCGGCGTGAGAAGGGACCGGTGGGCGCCTACCTCGACATCGAAGGGATCATCTCGATTGCGCGGGACAAGGGCGTCACGCTGATGCACCCAGGCTACGGTTTTTTGTCCGAGAATCCGGATTTCGCTCGTGCCTGTGAGTGCGCTGGAATGACGTTCGTTGGACCGCGGCCCGATATTCTGGAACGAATGGGCGACAAGTTGGCCGCTCGGGCGGTGGCGAAGGAAGCCGGGGTGCCCACGCTGCCCGGGACCGACGATCCGGTGTCGGATCCGGCGAAGGCGATGAAGATCGCTCGTGAGATCGGTTTCCCGCTCATCATCAAGGCGGCGTATGGGGGCGGAGGTCGCGGGATGCGCGTCGTGGAGAAGGAAGCGGATCTGGAGCGGCTTTTGGCGGAGGCGCAGGGAGAAGCGGAGCGCGCGTTTGGGAATCCGGCGGTGTTCCTCGAGCGGTACATCGCCCGAGCCAAGCATTTGGAGGTTCAAGTGTTGGGGGATCAGCACGGGAACGTGGTGCACCTTCACGAACGGGACTGCTCGGTGCAGCGGCGCTACCAGAAAGTCATCGAGTTCGCGCCGAGCTACGGTTTGGATGAAAAGCTCATCGAGGAGATGGCTGAGGCGGCGGTGAAAATAGCGCAATCGGTGCGGTATGATAACGCGGGGACAGTCGAGTTCCTATATGATCTCGACCGGAAGGACTGGTTCTTCATCGAGATGAATCCCCGGATTCAGGTGGAGCACACGGTGACCGAAGTCATCACAGGGATCGACCTGGTGCGTTCGCAGATCTTGGTGTCGAAGGGGTATTCCCTTTTTGGCGAGGAAATGAGCATCCCGGCGCAGGAAGACATGCCGAAGAACGGCTATGCGATTCAGTGCCGGATCACGACCGAGGATCCGGAGAAGGGCTTTGCGCCCGATTATGGCCGGATTGTGACCTATCGCTCCGCAGCGGGTTTCGGGGTGCGGTTGGACGCGGGGTCGGGAGATGCGGGCTCCGTGATCACTCCCTATTACGATTCGATGATCGTGAAAGTGACGGGGAGTGCCCGGACGTTCCGCGGTGCGACTCAACGGGTCAACCGGGCGTTGAGAGAGTTCCGGATTCGCGGGGTCAAAACGAACATTCCGTTTCTGGAGAATGTCATTTTGCATCAAAGTTTTCTCGATGGTCAGGCGCACACCAAGCTGATCGATACGGAACCGAGTTTGTTGCATTTCCGGCCGAGGAGAGACCGGGCGACAAAGCTATTGGCCTACCTGAGCGAGGTCACCGTCAATGGGAGCCCGCACGCGAAGGGCTACAAACCGGCGAAGATCCTTCCGTCGGCCCGTTTGCCGCACTTCGAGCCAAAGAAGCCAATGGTCCCGGGGTCGCGGCAGAAGCTGCTCGAGCTGGGAGTGGCTGGTTTCGCGGAATGGATCAAGGCGGAGAAGCGTCTTCTCATTACGGACACCACGCTTCGCGACGCCCACCAGTCGCTTATCGCCACGCGGATGCGGACGTATGACATGCTGGCGATCGCCGATGCGATCTCGCAGCGGACGCCGGAGTTATTCAGCCTGGAGATGTGGGGTGGGGCCACGTTCGATACGGCGATGCGTTTCCTTCGGGAAGATCCCTGGGAGCGGCTGCATCAACTTCGGGAGAGGATACCTAACATCTGCTTTCAGATGCTGTTTCGAGGTTCGAACGCCGTTGGTTACTCGAACTACCCGGACAACGTGGTGGCGGGTTTCGTGAAGCTATCGGCCGAGGCGGGGATGGACATTTTCCGGATTTTCGACAGCCTGAACTACCTGCCGAATCTAAAGGTGGCCATGGAGGCCTGTCAGGAGACGCACGCGGTGTGTGAAGCGGCGATCTGTTACACGGGCAACATCGATGATCCGCAGCGGGACAAATATCCGCTGAAATATTACGTCGAGAAGGCGAAGGAGTTGGAGAAGATGGGCGCCCACGTTCTGGCGATCAAGGACATGGCCGGGCTCTGCCGTCCGGGGTCGGCTGGACGGTTGGTAAAGGCGCTTCAAGAGGAGATCGGGCTGCCGATTCACTTTCACACGCACGACAGCTCCGGGATCAACGCGGCCTCGGTGCTGGCGGCAAGTGAAGCCGGGGTGGACGTGGTGGATTTGGCGATCAGCAGCATGTCGGGGTCGACGAGCCAACCGAATTTGAACTCGGTGGTGGCGGCGCTTCAAGGGACGGATCGGGATCCGAAACTGGATTTGCTGAGTTTAAACGAGTTCAGCGACTATTGGGAAGAGGTGCTCGACTACTACCAGCCGTTTCTCAGTGCGCCGCGGGCGGGTTCAGCCGAGGTTTACGAGCACGAAATGCCCGGTGGGCAATTCACCAATCTCAAGGAGCAAGCCGCGGCTTTGGGGTTGGAACATCGTTGGCCCGAGGTGGCGCGCTGCTATGCGGAGGTGAATCAATTGTTTGGCGACATCGTGAAGGTGACGCCGTCATCGAAGGTGGTGGGAGACATGGCGATCTTCCTCATCACACGAGGAATCAAGCCGGCGGATGTGCCGAACCTCGAGCCGGGGTCGGTGAGTTTTCCGGATTCGGTGGTGGACATGCTGGCCGGCGGATTGGGTCAACCGGACGGAGGCTGGCCGAAGAGGCTGCAGAAGGTGGTTTTGGCCGGGAAGAAGGCGACCACCAAACGGCCGGGCGAGGTGGCGGAGCCGGTCGATTTGCGCCAGAGAGCGGACGCATTGGAGAAAAAGGTCCGGCGCAAGGTGACGCAGCGGGACCTCTACAGTCACCTGATGTATCCGCAGGTTTTCGAAGAATTTGAAAAGGCACGGAAGCAGTATGATGACCTGAGCTGCCTGCCCACTCCCGCGTTCTTTTACGGGATGAAGGTGGGCGAGGACATCGCGGTGGAGATCGACCTGGGGAAGACGCTGTTCATCCGGATGATCAGCATTGGAGAACCGGATCCCGAAGGAATCCGGACGGTGTTTTACGAACTCAACGGCACGCCGCGGGAGGCGACGGTTCAGGATCAGTCGCTCGGCAAGAAGAAGGTCGATCGGACAAAAGGGGATCCTGGGAATCCGCTGCATGCGTCGGCTCCGATGCCTGGGATGGTGACGGAGGTGAACGTGAGTGTTGGGACGAAGGTCAAAGAGGGGGACAAACTGGTGACGCTGGAAGCCATGAAGATGTTGACGGGGGTGGCGGCGAAACAGGACGGAGTGGTATTGGAGGTGCTGGTCCGGGAGGGAGAAGCGGTGGAGAGCGACGATCTCCTGGTGAAGCTGCAAGGCTAGTGTGAAATGTCTGCCGGGCGACGGGGCAGCGGTCGAAGCGCATGATGGAGAGCAAGGGCGATGCCTTGGGAGTAGAGAGGCTTCCGTTGAACCGGCAGCGTGTGATGATGCTGGCGTGTTTTGCGTTGGCCACGATCGCTTTGATTGCCATTCACGGCTACGCAACGGGCGTTTGGGCGGTGCTGGCCGGTGCGTTAGGGATCCTGGCCGCGGCGGGGTGTGCGGTGGTGGCGTGGAAGGATCCGGAGTCCGCGGTGGGCCGGCGAATGTCGGTGCTGTTGGGATGCGTGGTGCTTCTTGGGATCTGCGACATCAACAGCTCCACGAAGAATGAGAATTTTCTTTACTTAGGAGGGTTCTTTTTCCTGGTGGTCTGCTTACCGATCATCATTTTGAAGCGGACGGATCCGGGGGTCATTCGCTACCGCTTCTGGCCGCGCCGGTTCAGTGCGAGAGACATCATCTACACGCTGATTTCGATTCCGCTCGCCTGGGCCGTTCTCGAATTTTATTGGCAGGTGAACCCGGATCTGCATCGGCAGTGGACGATGCCGCCGGAAGCCGACCCGGAAGAGATCAAGCGTCTCTTCATCGGCATTAACTTGGTGGGGATCTGGGACGAGCTGTTTTTCGTCAACACCGTGTTCGCGGTGTTGCGCAGTCTGTTTGCCTACCGGTGGGCGAACGCCCTGCAGGCTGTGGTGTACACTTCGGTGTTGTTTGATATGGCCTTCATTGGGATCGGCCCGGTGATCATTTTGATTTTCGCGTGGACGCAAGGTGCGATGTATGAGCGATCGGAGAATTTGCTTTTCGTGCTCATCGTCCACCTGATCGTCGATTTCTTCCTCGTAGCACAGATCGTCAGTTCCTACTATCCGGACTACGGGTATGACTATCTCTGGCGACACGGGTTCTGAGGCGCGAGACGAATGGCGAGATTGTCATTTTGCAGGGGCGGAAGGGCTGTGGTAGACGTGTGGGTATGGATCAACTGGCCCAGCTGAAGCAGTTCACCAAGGTGGTCGCCGACACGGGCGATTTTGAATCGATGCGGGCTTATGAACCGCAGGACGCGACGACGAATCCAACGCTGATTCTGAAGGCTGCGAGTCAGGAAGCCTACGCTCACCTCGTGGATCAGGCTGTTTCAGAGGTCAAAGGCGGTTCCCTGAGTGGTGATGCCCAGGTTCACGCGACGATCGACCGGATCCTGATCCTCTTTGGGAAAGCCATCCTCGACATCGTGCCCGGGCGGGTTTCGACGGAGGTGGATGCGCGTCTTTCGTTTGATGTGGAGGGTTCGCTGGAGAAGGCGCGCCGTTTGATCGATCTCTATGAGCGGGAAGGCGTACCGAGGGAACGCGTTTTGATCAAACTGGCATCGACGTGGGAAGGGGTGAAAGCGGCGGATCAACTGGAGGACGAGGGGATTCACTGCAACCTCACGCTGATGTTCAGCCTGGTGCAGGCGGTGGCTTGTGCGGAGGCGGGGGCGACGTTGATTTCGCCTTTCGTCGGACGGATTTACGACTGGTATAAGAAGGAGACGGGGAAGGAGTATGGCGGGGCGGATGACCCCGGCGTGCAATCGGTGGAGACGATCTACAATTACTATAAGAAGTTTGGGTATGCGACCGAGGTGATGGGTGCCAGTTTTCGCAAGGTCGATCAAATCGTCTGGCTGGCGGGCTGCGACCTGTTGACGATCAGTCCGGATTTGTTGGAGGAGCTGAAAAACGGCGAGGGGGCGATTGAACGGAAGCTGAGTCCTGAAGCGGCGGCGATGGCTGATCTGGAGCGACTGGAGGTGGAAGAAAAGCGGTTTCGGTATCTGTTGAACGACGATGCGATGGCCACGGAGAAGACAGCTGAAGGGATCCGGCGATTTTCGGCCGACATGGTGAAGCTGGAAGAATTGGTTCAGACCAAGCTCGATGCGGCCTGAACGCGGGTTCGGACAGGGAGTCAATCGGGCGGAGGAGGAGTATCCGGCAAGATGGGGCCACTCCACCAGATGCAAATCACCTTTGTGCCGGAGGAAGACCGGTTGCTTTTCCGGGTGAGCGTGGCAGGTGCGCCGCGCGCGGAGTTTCGCCTCTGGCTGACGCGGCGGTATGTGCAACTGGTTTGGCGGGCGATTCTCGAGTTGTTGAGAAAGGTCGATGCGCCGCCGGGAGGAGGTGGGGGTGCCCCGTCCTCAATGGCCATGGCGATCGAGCATCAGGCGGCGGTTTCACAGGCCGATTTCACTTCATCGTATGAGGAGAGCGAGGTCTTTCCGCTCGGCGAGGAGCCGTTGCTGGCCGTGAAGGTGGGTATCAAGTCGGGGCCGGGACCGGTTCCGGTGTTGTGCCTGCACACGGTGGCTGGGCAAGGAGTGGAGTTCGGCGTTCGGCGGGACGTGCTTCACTCCTTTTGCCGGCTACTTTCCGAGGGGAGCGGAAAAGCGGGATGGGGCCTGAATCTCGACTTCAGCGAAGCGAGCGATTTGATTTCGAAGCGAGGGCTGAACTGAGTGGAGGTGCCCTAGAGCTTGGCGCAGAGTAGATTTGGGCGATTGAGGTTGACGGTAAAGCCGGATTTTTGAGAAGATCGGGCAAATTAACCCACCGATTTGATGAAAAGAACCACCTCATCCGGACGCAACCGCCAAGCTTTTTCCCTTCTCGAACTGCTCGTTGTCCTCGCCATCGTGGCCGTTCTCACCGGCCTGCTTTTTCCGCTTCTCGGCGCTTTCAGATCCAAAGCGGAGAGAATGACTTCGATGAGCAACTTGCGGCAGATTGGGCTCGCTGCCCTGAACTACGCGAATGAGAACGGGGGGCGACTGGTCTACGCCAAGAGGGATGACAAGACCGTGGCTGGCTCTTTCGGGATGTGGTATTGGGATCTCTCGCCCTACATGGACGGTGAGCGCGGCAATAATGGGAGTCCGGTATACACCTGTCCGACTTATGCTCGAAAGGTGCGAACGGGTGAGCTTTCCGACGTCGGATTCCAGGTTTGGAAGTATGGATTCGGGATGAACATGCAACCGAACGCCCAGGCTTCGGGGGCAGGACGGGGCACTCGGTTCAATTCGCGAAACATTGATGCCGAGGGACTTCGGGGGAAGAACTCCGGGGATTTCAAGCTCTCGCAGGTTCAGCCGGCCTATGCGATCCCCTTGTTCGCGGAGTGCGCGGGATGGAACATCAATTTTGGCCGTTCGCTGACGGCGGAAGAGCCGGATGGACGACGGGATGGGAAATTCAACGTGCTATTTGCGGATTTGCACGTGGAAGCGCTGGACGTCGAGGAAGCGAAGCTGGCCTTCGATGATCCGATGAAACGGATGGAGCAGGATAACGAGTAGGCGAAGTCGAACTTCCTCGTTTCTGCGATCCGGTTGGCATCGGGCCAACCCATCCTGGTGCCAGTTCAGAGTGCCATCGATGGGTTTCCCTGGATCAAGACCTTGCCTGGGTTGAACGCCCGGTCAGGTAACGGAATGGCACTCGGTTAAGGGGCCTGGTCGAGAATCTTTGTTGGCCGTAGCCGGATTCGTAAGAACGGGACCGAAGCGGAAAAAGCTGCCAAGGGCAGAGCGAAGCGTCCAATTTCGGCGGTTATTTCCGGAAAAGTTGGTTCGGACGAAATTCTTACGAATTCCGCTACGCCGGAAGGAGGCAGTCCTGGGTGGGTGAAGCCGGGATGTGCAGGTCCTGCCCAAGGAGGGACCGATTCGACCCTACCTTCTGGGGATGGGGCCGCGTGCAAAGGCCGTCGAAGCGGGGCGGGGTTAGTCGAAGGTTTGCCCTGCCCGACGCCTGGAGCGGGGGCGCTAGCCCGACTTTCACGCTTCAGAAGGCCGGATGGTGCAAGTTGATCGAGGCCTTCGAGGAAGGCACGGTCTTTCTCTGCGAATTCGGCGTTGCTCGGCGCTCACGGCGCAAGTCCCTGAAACCCACGGCAGCGTTGCTTGTCGCTCACTAGGCCGACCCAGATCGCTTCGTGCGCCTTGGCAGCAGGGAAAACCTCTGCGCATCTTTGGCAGACCTAGTTCGTGACAGGCCTCCGTGGCAGCGCCTTGAATCTTTCCAGACGACGAAGCAGTTTCAGTCGTATTCATTTGTGGGCGAAGAGTTTGGGATGGTAAGATGGCTGAGATGAATACGAACGAAGAATTGACCGATCTCGAGCGCGACCTCGAGAAGCGTGCTGCCGAGGCTCAACGTCTCCTAGCCCTCGGTCGCGATGAGGCGCTCGAGGAACTCCGAGGCGAAAGGGAGTCGCTCGGTGTCGCCTACTCGAACGTGGTGAAAGCCCTGAACCGAGTGGCGGATGAGGCCGATGCGCAGCTCGAGGGCATTCAAGAGCGGCTCGGGCAAATGAATTACCTCCTTGCTGAGGACGCCGTTCGCACCCCGGAAGAAATCCAGGCGGTGGCAGACGATGTTCTCGAGGAGATCGAGGCGGCGCTGGACGGTTTGGAACAGGTCGCCATCGAGAAGCGGCGCGGATGGGAAAAGGAAGGGAGCGAGCTTCAACAGGGCTGGCGCCGGTTTCGCGCCCGGCTCGAATTGGCGCGACTGCATTTGGCCAAAGACCGGGCGGAAGCCGCGGAAGCTTTCGCGGCGGAGCGGGAGAGGCTGATCGAGGAGCTTACCGGACTCAGCGGGGAGCGGGGTGAGGCGGACCTGATCTCCAAAGTTCAGGGTGGATTTGCCGAGCTGGGCCCGTGGGTCAAAGCCCTTCTTATGCTGCCTGACGAAGCCCTGCCCCAGCGAGTTCGTGACAAGGCGTTTCGCCCCGACTGAAATCATCGAACGTCCCGTCGCCGCGGGCGGGCCACGACGTTCAACCGAACCCCGCTTTTGCCTGCGCTCTCGATTCGATGACGTCGCATCGTCTCGAGGCTGCAGATGCATCTCGAGAGGGCGCGGTGAAATTCCGCGTGCGCCGGGCTGGTTTCATTCTATGGCTGAAAGATGATGGAAAAACCGAAACTGGCCATCACCATGGGGGATCCGGCTGGGACAGGACCGGAGCAGGCCCTTCTTGCGCTGACGCATCCGGAAGTTTCGGAGTCATCGACGCCGATTGTGTTTGGCGACGCGAGTGTTCTCGAGCGAGTGGCGAGCCAGGCGGGGCTGGAGCCGCCGGAATTGGTGGTTCCGATCGAGGAGTGGCTGAGTTGCCATGCGGATTTTGAGACGCCCGTGGTGGTGGATCTGTGTGTGGTGACGCCTGACGAACTGGTTTGCGGGTCGACGGATGCCAAGACGGGTCAAACGTCCTTCGAGTATTTGGTCCAGGCGGTGGAGGCGGCGCGGGCCGGTCAGGTTCAGGGCATCGTCTCTGGTCCGATCGACGCCAGCGCGTGGCGGGCGGCTGAGGTGGATTACGCCAACGAACGGGATTTTTTGGCCGCTATGTTCGACGAGGCGAAAGTGTCCTCCATTCTGATCGGGGAACGCATGGTTTGTGCGCTCGGCAGCGGTCCGGTTCCCCCAGCGGAGGCCATGGAGTCCCTGACCGAAGAAGGGATGCAGTCGCTCATCCAAAGGGTGGCAGAGTTCGTGCGAGTCGTGTGGGACCGGGAACCCGACGTGATCGTGTGCGGGATCGATCCCCGTGGAGGTGGTGAGGTGGATGAAGCGATCATCGGTCCGGCCGTGCGGGCGGCGTTTGGGAGCGGAATGCATTGCGACGGACCGTTCCCTGCGGAGGAAGTGTTCAACCCGGACGAGAGGGAGAGGGCGGACGTGGTGGTCAGCCCGCTGTGGGATGTCGGACGGGTGGCGTTTGGGCTGATCAATGCCGGCAATGCGGGCGTCGAGTTCACGAGCGGGCTACCGGTGCCGCACACTCGACCTATGGGCGGGGCCGGATTGAGCATGGCCTGGCAGGGCCGGGCCAATCCGGAAGCGATGTTCGAAGCCTGCCGGGTGGCGGCGAAGCTGATTCGAGGAGAAGGCGCAGTTGGCGTGCTTTGATGGGCGAAAACCGCGAAAGGAGGGTGAGTCAGCGGCTCAGTCGCTGGAAGAGCGTGTCCCATTTTTGGAGATGGGCGGTCCAAGTCAGGGCAGCGGCGCGCTGAGCCGCGGCCTCGGCCATAGCGCGCCGCTCGACGGGTGAGAGCGCTAGGGCGGTGTGGATTCGATCCAGCACCTCAGTCTCGGACTCGGGATCCCGAAGGAGGAAGCCGTTTTTCCCATCGTCGACGAATTCAGAAGCACCGTCCCGGGTCGAGATGATGCCCGGCAGGCCGCACGCAAGGCTTTGCAGGACGGTGTTGGCGCAGGCGTCGTACCGGGTGGGATGGACGAACCAGTCGGCGGCTCGAAACAGGTCCGGGAGGTCGGGGCGAGGACCCAATTCGCGGATGCGGTCGCGGAGTCCCCGGTCGTGGACGGTTCGCTGGTGGGATTTGGCGAGAGGAGGGCCGGCGACCCAGAGTTCGGCGTTCACCTGCGGCCAGACGTCGAGGAGGATTTCGATGCCTTTTCGACGATGATCCAGGGACGCGAACAGGAAGACGGGCCGGTTCGGGTCAGCTTCGGGGACGAGCTTTTGTTTCAGGGATGCCCGGTCTTCGGGGGAGGCATCCGGAAGAGGGTGGAAGGTTTCGAAATCGACGGGGGTATGGATCACGGTGATCCGATCAGTGGGGACGCCGTATTCGAGTTGGATTTCCTGGGCGACTTTCGTGGCGTTCACGACGAAATGGCGGGTCAAACCACCGGTGTAGATTCGCTTTTCGAGGAGGAGATCGGCTCGATTGATGAGAGAGCCGCGCTTGTGCAAGGGCAAGGTGCGGGAGTAGACGGCGTGGCAACCGCCACCCGCGCGATGGATGTCCTGTGCGGCGGTCGAACCGAAGCCGAGGACGAGATCGGGTGACAGCTTGGCGCCCAGGCGTCGAGCATCGCGGGAAAAGGCCAGCAGGCGGGCGGCGCGGAAGATAGGGAGTTCAGGGATGCGCCAAACGGTGAGGAGACGATGGGTGGGAGCGTCCGGGCCGAGGCGGGAGGTCACGATTTGGACGTCGTGACCTGCTTCGGCGAGATGTAGGGCGAATCCACCGAGGTAGCGTTCGAGTCCGCCGCCCCGGCCGAACTGACGGTGCTGGAGGGCGAGCCGCTTCACGACGATTCCGTTTTGCGTGTCGCCTCGAGCTTTGCGCGTTCGTGCTCGAAGGTCTTGGAATAGCGGACGAAAGTCATGAACGCGTTTCCGACGGCGATCCAGAGGCCCGGGAAGCCGTCGAGGAATCCGAGGCGCAGGATGTAGCTTCGGAAAAAGCGCCAGACGGGGCGCGTCAGGTTTTTGGTCAGGGACCATTCGCGGCCAGCTTCGAGTTCACGTTCCAGGAAGACGTCGCCGAAGGTGCTGATCTTCTCCAGATAGCGGTTGATGGTGGGAAAGGAATAGTGGTGGAGATCTCCCTCCAGTCTCAGGACGGGACCCGGCACTTCGGCGGTTTCGTGTTCGGGGCTGCCGCCCAGGGTGACTTTGTCACGGCGGAAAAGGCGGAGTTTCCGGTCGGGATACCAATCACCGTGTCGGATCCAGCGACCGAGGAAGCGGGTGCAGCGATTGCAGGCGGCGCCATCGTGGGAATCGGCGGCGCTGCTCTGGAAGAAATCGATCAGGGAAGAGCGGAGTTTTGGGGACAGTTCCTCATCAGCATCGAGGAGAAAGACCCAGGGTTCGGTGCAGAGGCCGAGGGCGACTTTTTTTTGCTCTCGAAATCCGAGCCAATCCTGGTGATGCCAGCGGGCGCCGAAGAAGCGGGCGACGGTTTCTGTGGCGTCGCTGGAGCCGGAATCGACCACCACGACTTCCCGAGAGAGATCGTGGATGCTGGTGAGGGCGCGCTGGAGATTCGACTCCTCGTTCAAGGTGACGACGAAGACCGAGAGGGGAAGCCGAGGGCCGGATGGCGCGACGCCGGATGACAGATCCGTCACGCCGCTGAGGGTAAAGCGAAAACCCTGGGGTGCAAATGCGAGGGGTGGGAGGTGCCGCGCGATCCGTCAGGCGGAGGGCGAGGTCAGGGCGGTGAGCGGGCCGGAGCTGTCGCCGAAACGCTGCATGGGCAGGCCGGCGAGCTGGGCGGTGGAGACGAAGAGGTTGGCCATCGGTGTTTCGTGCGCGAGTGCCAGGTGACGGCCCTGGGGGATGGCGCCTCCGGCGCGTCCGGCGACGACGCAGGGGAGGTTTCCATGATCGTGCCGGCGACCGTCGCCCATCCCGCTTCCGAAGGTGATGAGGCAGTGGTCGAGCAGGGAGCCCTCACCCTCGGGAATCGAGCGAAGCTGATCGACGAAGCGGGCGAATTCCGCGACGAGGAACTGGTCGATTTTCTGGATCTTCTCGGCCTGACCGCTGCTGTGAGTGAGCTGGTGATGACCGGAAGTGAGCCCGAGGTGCTCGTAGACGCGGTTCGTCTGGGCATTGGCGAGCATGAAAGTGACGATGCGGGTGGCGTCGGTTTGAAACGCCAGCGCCATCAGGTCGTACATCATGCGGAGGTAATGCACGACGTCCTCGGGATCGCGTTCAGGGCGGGTGCCCTCGGGCAGATCGATGGGTGGCATGCTGGCCATGCGGTCGATTTGCTTTTCCACGGAGCGGACGCTTTCGAAATACTCGTCGAGTTTCCGCCGGTCGGTGGTTCCGAGCTTGTTCTGGAGGCGTTTGGCGTCGTCCGCGACGAAATCGAGGACGCTCTGGCGGGCGGCGGAGCGCTGGCGGAAGCGTTCGGCATTTGTGCCCGTGGCGCCGAAGATGCGGTCGAACGCGCGCCGTGGCGAGACTTCCACGCCGCTGGGCTGGGTGGCGCTTCGCCAGGAAATGTTCGACATGTAAATGCAGCTGTAGCCGGAGTCGCAGCGGCCTTCCTTCTTGGCAGGTTCGGTGGCGAGCTCGACCGAGGCCAGGCGGGTTTCCGAGCCGATCCGGCGGGCGATCACTTGGTCGATGGAAGTGCCGAGGAAGATGTCTTTTCCGCCGGTCTTCTTGGCCTGTGTGGCGGTGAGGAAGGTGGCGCCGCAGCGTGCGTGTCCTCCCGGGCCGTCGCCGTTCGGGCGGGCTTTGTCGTGTGCGAGATTTGAGATGATCGTGATCTCGTCGCGGACGGATTCGAGGGGCGCATTCGTGCGGTTAAAGCGGAAATCACGACCGGTTCCCTCGGGGCGCCAGTGGTTCTGAACGACGCCGTTTGGGAGGAAGATCCAGGCCAGGCGGAGCGGGGGAGGCGAACTCGAGGTGGCCAAGGCGCGGCCGGTGGGCATCATCGCTTCGAGGAGAGGCAGGCCCATCGCGGCGCCGGCACCTCGGAGGACGGTTCTACGGGGGAGAGGACTCGAAGGCATGGTGATGGTATACACGAATGGATTTGCCAGGATCTGGCAGTGAATTGAGGTGGCAGGACGCCTGAGCAGCGGCCTGCCACGGCTCAGTTCTCACCGCGCTGGAAGCGGAAGGGGCGGCTGAGTGCGACCTCGCGGATGATGTCGCTGAGGCGATGACCGTCATCAGCGGTATTCGCGACGATGGTTTCGATGGCGATGCGATCGTAGTATTCCATGCCGCGACCCAGGGCGAAGGTGAGGAGCTTCGAAGCGAGGTGCCCCGCGAAGGCTTCCTCCCGGGCGGCGAGGATGTCGACCAGCTCCATCGCTCCGGAGAAGGCTTCACCCGTCGGGAGCGTGGCGCTGGCATTGACCGGGGTTTCCCCATCGCGTTCGCGCCATTTTCCGATGGCGTCGTAGTGTTCGAAGCCGAATCCGATGGCGTCCATGGTTTCGTGACAGGAGACGCAGGTCGGTTTGGTCCGGTGCAGGACGAGCTGTTCCCGAAGCGGGAGGTCGTGAGGGACGGCTTCATTTTCCTCCAGCTCCGGGACGTCGGCGGGCGGTGGCGGGGGTTCGTCGCCCAGAATCGTCGTGAGGATCCAGTTGCCCCGCCGGGTCGGGGAGGTGCGGTTCGGATAGGAGGTGAGCATGAGGACGCTGCCCTGGGTGAGCACGCCGCGCCGGGGGAGGCCGTCGAGGGAGACGCGCTCGAAGGCGTCGCGGTGGCGGGGCACGCCCTTGATGCCGTAGAAATGGGCCAGGTCGCCGTTGACGAAGGTGTAGCGGGCGGTGAGGAGGTCGAGGGCGCTGCGGTTCTCACGCAGGATGGATTCGGCAAACCGCAGGGTTTCCTCTTTCATGGCGGAACGCAGTTCGGAACCGAAGGCGGGGAAGAGATCGGGATCCGGGCGGACCTCGGCGAGTTTTCGCAGTTCGAGCCACTGGCCGAAGAAATCCTCGACGAAAGCCTCGCTGCGGGGATCGGCCAGGAGCCGTTCGACTTGGCGAGCGATTTCGTCCGGGTCACGCAGGCGGCGAGCCTCCGCGAGGTCGAGCAGTTCGGCGTCGGGCATCGACCCCCAAAGGAAGTAGGAGAGGCGGGAGGCGAGGGCGAAATCGTCCACGGGAACGATTGTGCCGGCGTCGCCCGGCGCTGGAGGATGCTCCGTGCGGAAGAGGAAGTGTGGGGAGACGAGAAGGGTTTGCACGGTGAGTTCGAGGGCGCGGCTGAAATCGTGGCCGGCGTCGCGTTGGGCGGCGAGGAAGGTCATGCACTGATCGAGTTCGGAAGCGGAGACTGGACGGCGGAAGGCGCGGAACCCGATCGACTGCAGAACGCCGCGCGCGGTTTCGGGCGATGCCTCGAGGAGTTCACGGTGAAGCGGCGTGAGTTCGGCGTCTCCGGGGCCGAAGGGACCCTGCAGGCGGATGGTCCGCAGCCCGAGACGGGGCGCGTGAAGGCGTCGTTCCTCGAAGGACCGGCGCTCCTCAGGGGTGACATGATCCGGGAAAGCGTAAGCGACGCGCAGCCGGTGGGTGCCGGCCTGGGCGGAAAACCGGAGGCGGTAGGCCATCTGGCGGGCGAGAGTGGGCGTGCCCTCGTCGATTTCGACCGTTCCGATGGGTTCGTCATCCCAGAAGAGGCGGGCCGCGACGGGGGGAGGGAGGTCCGGATTTGGCTGGAAGTCGCGGTCGCGATCGAGCCAGCGTTCGTTTTGTCCCATCCGGCGGGGGTCGGGATCGCGGACGCCCCAGGCGTGGAGGGTCACCTCGTATTCGCCAGCGACGGGGAAAACGAAGGGGTAATGGATGTCGTAGCCGGGGGCGAGTTCGACGCCGCGATCGCTGGCATTGAGAACGACGCGACTCTTGTCGAAGAAAACGGCGAGTGACTGGTTATCGAGCGGGAGTTCGTCGGGGCGGTAGAAGAGGTTCGAAGTGACGAGTTCAGCGGCCTGGAGGTATTGCTCCATGCGGAGTGGGGAGATGGAGAGGACGTCACCGATGTTGTCGAAGCCGTAGCCGGCGTTGTCGTCCGGGAAATCGTTGGCGGGTTCGAGGGCGATGCCGAAGAGGTCCTGGACGGTGCGGTTGTACTCGTTCTTGTTCAGCCGGCGGACGGTGACGCGTCCGGGATCGACGGGTTTGGAGGGATCGATGTAGGTGATGGCTTCCTGAAGCCAGGCGATGGCGGCCTCGCGCTGGTGATCGGAGGGCCGGTCCTCTCCGTCGGGCGGCATGGCGTTGGCGCGGAGCTGTTTGAGGACCTTTTCCCAGGGGGCTCTGTGCCGCCAGAGATCCTCGACGGTGAGGAAAGGTTCGAGATCGATTCCGCCTTTCGAGGACAGGGAGTCGTGGCAGTCGAGGCAAAAGCGGTCGACGACCGGCATGATCGTTTCCTCGAATCCCTCCCGCAGGAAGGGTTCGCGGGCGAAGACCGGTGGAGACGCGAATAGAGAGACGGCGGTGAGTGCGGTTGCGATCCAAAGGGGAGGCATCGGAAGGAGGCACGGGATTGTTGCGCTGGATCTTCCAAACCAACGGCGCTGGGGAGTGGAGGATGAGATTCGCTTTGCGGAACCGGTTCGGGTGTCCTAAGCGTGTGGGCAATATGGCCTGGCTACCCTACCTGTGGATTCCACTTGGTTACGTCATCGGCTCGACGCCGGTCGGTTTCCTCGCCGGGAAACTGAAGGGGATCGACATCCGGGAACACGGCAGCGGGAACATCGGGGCGACGAACGTGCTGCGTGTTTTGGGCAAAGGGGTGGGGTATCCGGTGTTTGCGCTGGATGTGTTGAAGGGGGTGGTGCCGGTCTTGCTGGCCAGGGTGTTTGCTTCGGAGGCGGGGCCGGTGGAGGGCTTGATTCCGGTGCTGACCTGCGTCACGACGATTTTGGGTCATAACTACACTTTCTGGCTCGGCTTCAAGGGCGGGAAGGGGATCGCCACCTCGGCGGGATCGCTTTTTCCGCTGATCCCGGTGACGATCGTGGCGGCGGTGGTGCTATGGGTGGCGACGTTTTTTCTGACCCGGTATGTGTCGGTGGCCTCATTGGTGGCGGCGGTGACGTTGCCGACCTCGATTTTTCTGCAGAAGATCGGGACGGGTGTGTGGAACGTGCCCTACCAGGTTTTGACGCTGGTGGTGTGTTTGCTGGCCATTTGGCGTCATAAAACCAACATTCTGCGGCTGATGGCCGGAACGGAGAACCGGTTCGAGCCGAAGGGCAAGGCAGCGGCGGCGAAAGGTTGAGCCGGCGGGTGGGATTCACCGAAAGGGGGTTGCGTTTGGTGCCGGGCGTCCTTTAGGGGTAAAGCGACTTCGATGGAGGGTTTCGACGCGTGATGAAATCGGTGTTAGTTCTGGGTTCGGGGAGTTTTGGCACCGCGGTGTCGGTCGTGCTAGCGGATCGCGGCATGGAAACCCACCTCTGGGGGAGGAACGCGAAGGTGATCGCCGAGATCAACGAGAGGCGGACGAATGCCTTTTTTCTGCCGGGGGTGGAGCTGCCCGAGGGGATTCAGGCGACGACGGACATTTCGACCTGCGGAGAGGTCGAACTGATCGTGGTGGCGATCCCGTCGACGCATTTCCGGGTGGTGTGTGAGCAGGTGGCCGCAGTGAATCTGCGGGAGAAGGCGGTGATGCTGTCGGCGACGAAAGGGATCGAATGCGAAACGGGGATGCGGATGAGCGAGGTTCTCCAGGAGGTCTTTCCGGCGCATCCGGTGGCGGTGCTGGCGGGGCCGTCGCACGCGGAGGAGATGGCCCGGCGAATGGCGACGGCGTTGGTGGTGGGCTGTGACGACAGCGAGGTGGCGGTGAAGGTGCAGGACGTTTTCATGCTGCCGTGGCTGCGTTCGTACACTTCGACGGACGTCACGGGGATCGAGATTGGAAGCACGGTGAAGAACATCGCGGCGATCGCTGGAGGGATCGTCGAAGGTTTAGGGTTAGGCGACAACGCCAAAGCGGGGCTAGTGACGCGCGGGCTCGCGGAGATGGTCCGGCTTGGCGTGGCGATGGGGGCGAAACAGGAGACTTTCATGGGATTGAGCGGGGTCGGGGACCTGATGGTGACGTGTTTCAGCCACCACAGCCGCAACACGCGGGTGGGCCGGATGCTGGGTCAGGGGCTGACCATGACCGAGGTTCGTGGGAAACTCACGACCGTGGCTGAGGGCGTGCCGAACACGGAGAGCGTGTATTACTTCGCGCAAAAGCATGGGATCCGGACGCCGATCACGGACCTGCTCCACGAGGTGCTGAACGAACGGATGCACCCGGCGGAGGCGGCGGTTCACCTGCTGTCCCGGAGTCCGAGGCCAGAAGCCGGGTGAGGGTGGTCTCAGGCGTACGGTGAAGGGGACCCATGGCGGGGCGGTTGTTGGAGCGGCAGGCTTCCCGGTTGTTCGAGGATGAGGCTGCGAGGGGCGCGTTCATTCGGGAGATCGAGGGAGGAAAGGCGGAGCGGCCGTGTTTGATTTGGTGCGCGTCATCGGGATCGCCGGAGGCACTTGGGCTTCCGGGCGGCGGTGACTTGCCAGAGTGGGCACCGGATTTTGTCTGGCCACTTGCTCCGGAGAGCGGGGCGGGCCGGCATCGGCGGCATGAGGCGGGTGACTATTACCTGCTGGATTTCTCGTCGATCTTCGCTGCTTCCGCCTTGTTGGAGGCGACACGAGGAGGCCATGTCCTCGACGTGTGCGCGGCCCCGGGAGGGAAGAGCGTCTTTGCCTCCCGGGCGCTCTCACCCGAGGTTCTGGTTTCGAACGAGGTCATCGGGAAGCGGTTGGGGATGCTTCGCCACAACCTGGCGCGGTGTCGCCTTCCACGGGTTTGGACGCAGCGAGTCGATCCGGCCGAATTGGGAACCGCGGCGGGTCCTGGGTTCGACGCGGTTTTGGTGGACGCACCCTGTTCCGGGCAGTCGCTGCTGGCGAGAGGGCAGGCGAATCCGGGTTGTTTCCACCCATCGGTGATCAATGGGAACGCCAAACGGCAACGCCGTATTCTGGCCGGATCGGCTGATGCGGTGGCACCGGGAGGGATCTTGGTTTATGCCACCTGCACCTTCGCCACCGAAGAGAACGAGCGGGTGCTGCGCTGGTTTTTGGGACGCCGAGACGATTTTGAGCCGGTCGCGGTGCGGCATTTGGATCCCTGGAGATCCGGTTTGGCCGATTTTCCATGCTACCGGCTGTATCCGCAGGATGGATTGGGGGCGGGCGCTTTTTGTGGCGCGATGCGTCGGGTGGGAGAAGGAGAACGGTGCGAGCTGGGGAAAGAGATGCTTGCATACCCGGTGGAGTGAAGGGAGGGAAGGGAGCAGCACGAGCGAGTATGTCAGAAGCGCGAATGGAAAGCAGTGAGGTGGAGGCCGGGGCCGAGGAATTGGCGACGGAAGAGGTGGAAGCCGGGAGCGAACTGGAACGCCTGGACCTGGAGGTCAAGGATGCCAATTTGATCTTCAATTCGGTTTGGCAGCAGCTGGAGGATGAACTGGGGCTGGAGGCGCTGCGCTTTCCGAAAGAGGTGATTTGGCTGAATGGGGCGCCGGGAGCAGGGAAGGGCACGCAGACCCGTTTCATTCAGGGGTTTCGGGGACTGACGGCGAAGCCGATCGTGGTGAGTGCGCTCCTGAGGAGTCCCGAGGCGAAGGCTTTGATTGATTCGGGGATGATGGTTGGCGACCGCGAGGTGACGGAGCTGGTGCTGCGGGCCCTGATCGATCCGAAAAACGAAGCCGGGGTGGTAGTGGACGGCTATCCCCGGACCAAGGTGCAGGTGATCTGTTTGAAGTTGCTCTACGAAAAGCTGACGTCGCTTCGTCGAGAGCACCTGGATTCGGCGCTGGGGCATATTTTTCAGAAACCGATGTTCCACATCGTGGTGCTGTTCGTCGACGAGGCGGAGTCGGTTCGCCGTCAACTTTACCGTGGCGAGCGGGCACTGGATCACAACCGGGCAGTGGAGGCCTCGGGCGTGGGACAGAGGATCGAAATCCGGCCCACGGATTTGTCGCGACAGACGGCCCGCAAACGGTATCAGACGTTCAAGGAGGTCACTTACGAATCGCTCAAGACGCTGCGTGAAGTGTTCTTTTACCACTTCGTGGATGCTCAAGGCAGCGTGGAAGAGGTCAGGCGGCGGATCGAGGATGAGCTGAGGTATCAGAGCTCACTGGAGCTGGACCAGAAGACGCTGGACCGGATCGCGCACATTCCGGTGGCGCAGAGGCTTGGGATCCACGCGCGTCAGGATCTGGTGACTCGTCTGGAGTCCTACAACCGCGATTTCCCGGAGCTGTTCGAGCAGGTGGTGGCGCTGATCGAAGAGAAATTCATTCCGATCATCCGGACGCATGCGATTTCCGGCATGGCCTACATCAATTCGGAGAGCCCGTTACTGAACGAGCAGCACGTTTTGGCCATGCTCGTGGACGTGTTCTCGGAGCGGGGCTACCACGCGGTGGTGGATGTGCGGCGCTATGACATTCCGGTCCGAGTGAACCGGGAAACGTTCGAGATCGAGTGCGAGCCGAAGAAGGTCTGGCACTTCATCGTGACGTTCCCGGGCTCGGAGATTCGGCGCGGGCACTGAGGTGAAGCGTCACTGTGCCGTGCTCCGTTACTTTCCGGCGGAAGGAAAACGGCAGAGGCTCTCGACGTATCTGGCGGAGCCATCGCGCAGCCAGCCGTCGAGTTGGGCCTGTTCCTTGAGCTGCTGGCCCCGGAGGCGGGGGACGAGCAGGAACTGGCAGTCGAGTTCCTTGAGTTTCGTCATGTCGCTCCAGAGTTTTTCGAACTGGGCCACGGGGAAAATATCTTCCTGACCGCTTCCCCATCGTTTTTTGACATCCTTGAGAGTGATGTAGGTGGGCATGCGGGCCGCGACGCGCCGGATGCCATCTTGGACGGCAATGTTGTCCCGGAGAGATGAACGGTCGAGACCGAAGAGCTGGAGGAGCGGGTTGATGCTGATCCAGGTGGTCATGCTATTGTAGTAGGACAGACGGAATTCCGCTTCTTCCCGTGGCATGGCGAGGCCCTCAACGAGTTCGACGTGGCCGTCGACGCGGGCGAGCCCTCCGCCGCGGTCGTCGATGTGGCGCGAAATGACCTCAAAACTCAGATCCGCCCCGGACTCGATGTGATGGCCGAACACGGCCGGGTCGAGGTTGGCACCCAGGGTATCGATGTTGTGCAGGAGCAAGTATTTGAGTTGGGGGCGCTCGTCGAGGAGTTGGAGGAGGGTTCCGTTCAGGAGGAGATTGGGAAGCTCGAACCAGTGCCCGACGGGGTGAAGGCACTGGGAAGGGAGGTTGTCCGTGTAGTCGCTGCCTTCCCCTCGTTCCCGGGCCCAACCAATAAGGGCGGCATGAGCGCTTTCCCGGACTTTTTGCGCCTGCTCGTCGAGGGTCTGCTGGGGAAGTTCTTCCCAGGCGAAACGGAGGTCGCGCTCCATCGGGACGAGACGTAGGCCAATCGATCGTCCCGGCGAAACGAGAACGCTGCCGGGATAGCTGTCGCTGGCCGTGGCTTCGAGGGCGTCTCGAAGGGCGCGTTCCGTCAAATAACTGGCGGTAAAGACGTGAGGCGGAAACGCGTGGCACGATTCGCCGGTGAGGCGGGATTTGGCGAGGTGGGTTTCGACAAAGCTTCGGTGACGGCCGTCGAACCGGTAGAAGGGGTGGAGGGCCTTGACGGTGCCTGCACCCTGGGTCCAGCGGCTTCCAGCACCGGCGGCCAGGGTGACGACGGCGATCTCGCCATTCTTTAGGGCTTTCTTGCCGGTCTCCGTGGTGGCGGAAGTTTCGGGTTGGGTGAGGTCGGTGATTTCGCCGGGGGCGACGTCCTCGATGACGGTGCGGGCGGGGAGCCGGTTTTGCGCCAGGCCAATGCGGCCCGAACGGAGGTCGGCGCGGATTTGCTCGTGCTGGACGGGGTCGAAGCCGTTGGCTTGAAGCAGGTCGTAAAGCGAGGAGGCGCCCTGCTGTTCGGCTCCGGCTTCAGGGAACAGACGCTGGAAGATGTCGGGCACGAGGTTTCGGTATTCGTCCCGTTCCTCGCACAGCTGACCGATGCGCTGCAGTTCCTCGCGCCGGGCGGCGGTCAGGGATTTGGGCTCCCGGCGAATCAAGCGTGGGAGCATGAGGCGGTAGTAGGCGCGGTTTGGCAGCGCTTCGCGCCCTTTCCGCAGAGAGGCCATCGTTCCGTCGGGGTTGATGGTGAAATCGTAGACCACCGGGTCGATGGCAAAGGGTAAGGCGCGTTCCAGATTCCGCTTCGTGCTCCGCATTTCCTCGAGGAGCCAGTCCTGTGCTTCGGGTTTGATCGTTGGATCGAAGATGAAGCCCATCCCGCCGCCGGCCATGCCTCCAAGCATCCAAAATCCCCAGAACCGGTCGCCAAAACGCTCCTTCGAGCGCTCAATGAGGCGTTCCGTGAAGAGGTTGCTCGCCCACGGAATGATCGTTTGGATGGGACCGAAGAAGTTTTTGGTCGTCGTGGCACCGAGCTTCCGGATGTCGCCGCTTCGAAGCCCGTCGAGGACTTCTTCGAGCAGGGCGATGGCCTCTTTGCGGCCTTCCCACTCGGCTTCGGCGCGCAGGAGATACTTTTCGGTGACCATTTCGAGGATGGGACCGACGTTTTGGGCCATGCCACCATGGACGACGACGAGGCTGTCCTGGAGTTTCTGGGCAATGCCCGTTTCGACCGCAGGCGGAACGAGGATTTCGTGATCGGGCATCAGGCGGCCGCGGCTGATTCCGTGTTCGACATCGCCTTCGGTGGCGTGCTGACCCGCGATGAGTTTGATTCCGGGCCAAATTCCGCCGGAGTCCTGCCATCCGCCACCGGAGCCGCCGAGCCATTCGCCGAGGATGGCGCGAGCTGCGACGAGGCGCCGGTCCTCCTCCTCGAGAGGTCCTTCGAGGGCGCGGGTTTGTCCCGTGACGCGCATGCAGAGGGCGATGAGGGATGCGAGGAGGTTGGTCGATACGGCGAGGCGTGATCCCTTCGGGATGCCGCGGACCCAACTGGTCAATTCGAAGCCTTTTCCTGGCCCGGCGAGCCGTTCCAGGAGCGAAGTGAGGCTTTGGCCGGAGCCCTCGAGTCCGGGTGGAACGATTCCGGAAGCGACCAGTGCCGCCTTGAGCAAGCCGAGGTGATCGGCCGCATAATCGAAAACCTCGTCGAGCGAGGTGAGGTCCTTCTCGGCCTCGAGATCGACGCTGACCAGGCGGATGACGGGTTCGTCGATGATCCGGAAGGTGGTTTCGATCGGTGGTTCAGGGGTTTCGTCGCGCCCGCGCACACCGAGATCGACGGAAACGTTGATGACGCGGGCGCCTTCGGGAAAGTCCATCCCCAGGAAGAAGATATCGCTCCACGCACTGTGCGTCAGGTCCATCCGGACCGGGGTGCGCTCGACGAGCAAGGGAAAAAGTCCGGTGGAATCGTCACCGCGCGCCTGCAGTTCCGGTCGGATCCGGAGGGGTTGGTCGTTTGGGTGTCCGAGGCGGAACATCCAGCGATTTCCCGCCACGGACCGGACGCTGGAGCGGACTTGGTCGGCGAGGATCTGGAAGGCGAGTTGGTGGTAGGCCGAAGCGAGAGCGCTGGAGAGGGCGCCATTGAAGCCGCCGGAGGCGACGGTGCCGCGGAATTCGTCGATGGCCTCCGAGAAGCGGCGCTCGAGAAGATGGACGTAGCCGGCGTAGGGAACGAGGCCGGCCGCGTTCACGCCGGTTTTGAAAGGGAGATGAAAGCGGTAGAGGGCGTAGAGAAAGAAGCAGGTGCGGACGGTCTCGTAGAGATTGGCGGATTTCCGGCGAAACTGGTCGAGGTGCTCGGCTTCGCTCAGGAGCTCATCGAGGGAAGCGTCCCGGCACAGGCGGTCGAGAGACTGATTCCGGACGGATTCGTCCGGCGAGGTGATCAGCGGGAGGAGGGCACTATCCATCGCGTCAGGACTGGGAGTGGCGTGCAAGGAGTTCGAGCAGGCCGGTAAGGACGCTGGACTGATCGGAGCCGCTGAGAGCGAGGGCGAGTTGGGTGTAGAACAGTCCGTATTTGAGGCTGATGTGATGGCGGGAGCCCTGGATCAGGACGGCGCCATATTGCTCCCGGCGGGCCAATTCCGCCAGGACGGGCGAGAGTTGGATATTGGCATGTGGATCGCTTTCGGCGTTCTCGACTGCGGCGAGCAGGAGGTCCATGGCGAGAGGTGAGAGCACGTGCATTCCGAAGAAGGTCAGGTATTGGCCCGCCCGCAGGCCAGGCACGATGAGCTTCTGCTCCGCCTCGGTCGGAGTGGGTTTCTCGATGACATCTCGGATTTGATAGAGGGTCTCCGTGCCGGCGGAACGATTGAGGGTCCCCGCCACGGCGCCGTAGAGGTGGATCTCGGTTTCACGGGTGGATTGAACCGCGGACATGGCGCAGTCCTCCCGCGCCGCGTTTTCGACGAGTTGCCGGGCGCAGGAACGCTCGGGATCGCGGCTGATGAAGAGGTGGTCGCAGACGGTGTGGAAGAAGGGATCGGTGCCGACGAAGTCGTGTGCGAGGGAAAGGGCGTGGCCATAGCCCCTGCCGTCGTGCTGCTCGACAAAGCGGAGATTTCCGGTGAACTGCGAGGCCGCCGCCCGGTAAGCGGTTTCGTCGCCAGGATGGATCACGAGGCAGACGTCGTCGATGCCGGCCGACTGGATTTCGCGCAAAAGGATGTCGAGGACCGACCGGACCTCTCCGTCGCGATCCACGAGGGTCTGCAAGGGCAGGGTCCGGTGGGTGGGGCTGGCGGCCGTAACGACCGCTTTGGTGGCTTTCATGGCTGGAAGCGGGGGGATTCGAGCGAGCGACTGGACCTAACCCGAAAGGTGCAGAAGGATCAAGAATCAGCGGGTGAAATCGCATTCGCCGGGTAGAAGGCACCGGGTCCTGGTAGCGGATTGGGTGATGCCGGCGTAGGTTTTAATGATGACGCGTGCTCAACACCTGCTGCTTTACGATGGGGAGTGTCCGCTTTGTCTTTTTCAGATGAAGCTACTGACGTGGTTCGACTGGTTTGATCAGGCCGAGTTGAAACCGCTGCAGGAGGCGAGCGAAGAAGCGGAGGCCGCCGGGATCTCGCGGGAAGATCTGCTGACTGAGATTCACTGTTTGAGCAGGGACGGTCGCATTCATCGAGGCGCGTATGCACTTCGATTTCTCGGCATGCGGATGCCCATTCTGATGCCGGCGGCGGTGGTCATGTGGTGTCCGGGCGTGATGTGGCTGGCGGACAAGGTTTATCTGGCCGTCAGCAGAAACCGGCTGGTGCTGAGCCGGATGTTTGGGTGCAAGGAAGCGTGTGCGCTCATGCCGGAGCGGAAAAAAGTGGGCTGAGCAGCCGCCCGCCACCCGCGGCGGCGGTTTGGGGTGTCATTAGCAGCGACGTGGCGCCGGGCTCCGGAGCGGAACTTTCGCCGCCGAAGCGTTTCTCTTCGGACCAGACGAGGAGTTCGCCGTCGAACTCGATCTGGACGGGTTGTTGGGGGGCGTTTTGGGGCGGATCGAGGCGCACCGCGACCCATGCCGTCGCTCCTGCAGGGGTAGCATACTCGAGAGCAAAGACCGTCCGGGTCTCGTCGAGTCCGGCCCGGAGATGCGCGGAACGGAGCAACCCCGAGCTTCGCCACTGCCGTCGCTGGGCGAGCAGGGTGGTGTACCAGGCGAGCATGCCAGGTGTTCCTTGGCCGGCGGGTGGCAGTTTGGAACGGTAAAAGGCCTCTTCAGCGACGGGAGAGACCATGCGGTCCCAGTCGTGGTGGTCGTAATCCCGGCGGCGGCCTTCGACGACGGCGTTTCGGAGATGGGGGTCGCCGTAGTCGACGAAAAAGCAGAAGGGCGTGGGTGAAGCGAACTCCTCGCCCATGAACATCAAAGGGATCGCCGGGTGCAAGAGGATCAGTGCCGCGGCCGCCTTCTGGGTTTCGAGGGAGCTCAGGGCGTGGAGGCGAAGGCCTTCGGGATGGTTGCCGACCTGGTCGTGGGTTTGCAGGCCTTGGAGGGTGGATTCATGAGCAGCGGGTGGCGCCCCGGCGGGAGAGCGGAAGGGGTCGCCCGTGGCGGGGTCGATCTGATAGAGGTAACCGCGTTGGAGTGCCGTCAGCAGATCCTCGGCGCCGTGGTAGGTCCGGCTGGCGATGCGTTCCTGGCCGAGCACCTGGGCGAACAGGGCATGCGGAATTTCATCGTTCCAAAGCAGGGGAAAGCCGTGGCCGTGGCGTTCAGGCGGGGCAACGAGCTGCGGGTCGTGGACGTTGGTCTCGCCGATGAGGTGAAGGGGGCGGCCCAGTTCGCGGGAAAGCCCATCGACCGCCTCGCGGATCTCCGTGAAGATGGAGTTTGGACTGCGGTCCCGCATGAAACGGATCGCATCGAGGCGAAGCCCATCGAAATGGAACTCGCGCAGCCAATAGAGCACGTTTTGGATCACGAAATCGCGGACGGGCTGGGCCAAGTCTCTATCGAAGTTGAAGCTAGGGCCCCAAGGCGTTTTGTGGCGCCGGGAGAAGTAGGGGCCGAAGTCGCCAAGGTAGTTTCCTTCCGGCCCGAGGTGGTTGTAAACGACATCGAGAATGACCGCCAGGCCGCGCGCGTGGCAGGCATCGACGAAACGCTGGAGGTCCGCGGGATGCCCATATTCGTGCTGCGGGGCGAAGAGCCCGACGCCGTCGTATCCCCAGTTCCAACGTCCCGGGGTTTGGGCGAGGGGTAGGAGTTCGACAGTGGAAGCTCCCAGGCGAACGACTTCGTCGAGGCGATCGATGGCGGACTGAAAGGTCCCCTCATTGGTCCACGCGCCGATGTGGACCTCGTACAGGACGAGATCCTCTTTCGCGATGCCACTCCAGGTGTGGTCGTTCCACGCATGCGCGCTCAGGTGGACGATTTGCGAAGGGCCGTGAACACCTTCAGGTTGAAAGCGGGAAGCGGGATCTGGGCGGGAAATCCATCCGTCCAACATGAGCCGGTAGCGGTCTCCGGCGGTCGCCGGCAAGGTGCCATGAAACCAGCCTCCGTCCGCGGCGGCGAGGTCGACCCGGAAGGTGGAACCCGATGCGGGATCAATTTCGACCGCCATCGCGTGACGGTTTGGGGCCCAAACCGCGAGTGTGGCGCCGCCTTCGGGATGCGGTGTGATGCCGTGAGAGGACAAAACGGGAGAGGGAAAGGCACGCCACGCCCGGGTCTACTCCGGAGGTGAGGGCGGGGTGGGCTCGGGCTCGGGCTCGGGCTCGGGTTCGGGTTCGGGTTC
>CAZCRA010000013.1:0-22883 GCA_964500945.1 uncultured Verrucomicrobiales bacterium
ATGAACACCGCGAGCCCCCTCCTCGTAATCAAACCCGGCTCCTACGACTGGCCTGGCCCGGCCTGGCAGTGACCGGCTGGCGTAAGCGAAATCCTAGTGCATCGTCCGGGAAGTAACCGGCATACGGCGCGAGGATTTTTCCTCGAGATCAAGGCGCGCCTGTCTCGCCGACCTGTCCGTCGAAGCTTTAGCGAAGCCGGAACCCTCGGCGAAGGCGGGAGGCGAAATGGAACTCCGCGACATTATCGAGTGCTGCATGAACCAGGGATCGGTCGAAGACTACGAAAGACTCATCCCACACGGCAGCCTCACGGAAGAAGAGTGATCGGCTCATCGCCCCTCCCCCGCTACCCCGCTTTCACAATTCGCGCTAAAAACAGGAGCGCGTTCCCCGTGAAACCTGGCCGTTTCGGCCCTAGATCTTCACGAGAGGGGCGCGCCCGAGATTTTCGGCGGGGCGTGCTCGGGTGCGGTATTTTTATCCCTCAATCCTCAAGATCTGTGGTTTGGCTCCGCTTTGATCGACTGCTGACCCTGCTTGCAGCCGGCCCGTGCCTGGAGAGAAGCGCCCGCTCAGATTTTCCTCAAAGCCGTGCTCCACCACCGCCCAAGCCTGCGAGGACTCGAAATAGGTCCGAACGGACTGAGGTCCAGGGGCGTCCGCCGCCGGCGAACGAACGACGGCCCTGAGTTTCCTGATGATCGTGGGGTGGTTTGATCTGCTTGCATTGCGCCGGGCTGTGGTTCTCTTCCATTCGCCGCTGGCCCCTTCTCTAGATGATCACTTGGGGCGCTGCCACCGCACTGGCTCGCCCGTGGGCCTATGATACGACTGACCCGTGGTCGGCGGAGATGCTCGCCCGCACTTCACATTGGCTTTTCCCACTGTTACTCTCCTGGAAGCAGCCCCAGAGTTGGTTGCTCTCTGCACGACAAGCGACTGGTGTGATGGAAGGGGCCCGGATTTGACTCGGAATCGCCTTCTCGATTTTCCATCGTTGCCCCTGGTCCCTATCAAGGTGACAATCGTTCATGCAGCGTTACCGGATCCTTCACCGCACCTACTACAATTTCTCCGGGGCGGTGGCGCTCGGCCCTCACGTGTTGCGCCTGCGCCCGAGAGAGAGCCACGAATTGCGCATCGAATCCTCGAGCCTGGAGATTTCCCCGGCCGCAACCCTGCTCTGGCATCGCGACGTGGAGGACAACTCGATTGCGACCGCGACCTTCGCGACCCCGGCCAGCCAGCTTTCGATTGAGAGCGATGTCATCATTCAGCAGTTCAACCAAGCTCCTTTAGACTTCCTCGTCGCCGGCTACGCCGTTGATTACCCGTTCGACTATGCACCCGAAGAACGAAAGGTCCTCACACCCTATTTCGAGGAAACCGGGCAACCGGAAGACGACCCACTGGACGGTTGGATTGCGGATTTTTGGACCAAGGGAGACCAAATCCAGACCTACGTGTTGCTGCAAGGAATGAGCCGTCACATCCATGAATCCCTGGTTTACACGATCCGCGAAGAACCAGGGGTTCAGTCCCCTTCCGAAACCCTTGCAAAAGGATCGGGATCCTGTCGTGACTTTGCCGCTCTGTTCATCGCCGCGGCCAGGCGCCTCGGGCTAGCCGCACGCTTTCTGGGCGGATACCTCAATGCTCCCCCTTCATCGGCGAACTACGGGGCCACCCATGCCTGGGCGGAAGTTTACCTGCCGGGCGCCGGCTGGAAGGGCTTTGACCCGACCCTTGGCAGTATTGTCGGTAGCGATCACATTGCCGTGGCGGTGGCGAGACTTCCTGAATCGGTGCCGCCAATTGAGGGCTCCTTCTCCGGGAATCCGGGGGCCGTGATGGATGTGGGGGTATGGGTCACCGGGCTGACGTGAACCAATTCCCCATCGCCGCCCCCGCGACCGAAGGACTCACCACCACCTACGCCTACGACCTTCCCGATCGCCGGAACGAGCATTGCGCGTCGCGCGCCGCCGTGCCAGGGTCGTTCCTGTGAACATCGCCATCATCGGAGGCACCTCGGGCCTGGGGTTTTCCGCCGCAAAAGCCCTCCTGGGAGCGGGCGCCACCGTGGGCATCTGCGGGCGTTCGGCGGAAACATTGGCCACGGCGCTCGGCGAACTCGACCCCAGTCGCGCGTTGGGCCTCGCTGGCGACGCGGCCGATCCCGAAACCGCCCCGGCTCTCATCCATCGCCTGACCGACCGGTTCGGCCCGCTCACCGGCCTTTACCACGTGGCCGGAGGCAGCGGACGTTCCGAGGGCGATGGCCCGCTGCATGAACTCACTGACGAGGGCTGGTCGCACACGATCGATTTGAACCTCACCTCCCTCGTCTACTCGAACCGCGCGGCCCTTCGACAATTCCGGCTCCAGCAATCCGGCGGGGCCATCCTCAACATGGGAAGCGTCCTCGGCTACTCTCCTTCCCCGGAATTCTTCGCCTCGCACGCCTACGCCGCCACCAAATCCGCCGCGATCGGGTTTTCCCAGTCCATCGCCGCCTACTACGCACGAGACAACATTCGCGTGAACGTCATCGCGCCCGCCCTCGTCCAGACGCCCATGTCGAAACGCGCCCGTGAGAACGACTCGATCATGGAGTTCATCCGGCACAAGCAACCCCTCGATGGCGGCCGGATCGGAAACCCTGAGGACCTCGATGAAGCCGCCGTTTTCTTCCTGAGCCCGGCTTCGCGTTTCGTCACGGGCCAGGTTCTCGCTGTCGATGGCGGCTGGACCGTGTCCGAAGGCCGCCCGCCCGCCCCTGCCTGACCCTGAACCACCAAACCACCGCGCGTTTTGCTCTCCATCGGCCTCGATCTCGGCGGCACCCGCATCAAGGGCGCCATCTTTGACCTCGAATCCGGCGATCTCCTCCACCAGGATCTCGTCCCCACGCGCGATGGCGAACAGGTCGAGGGCCGCCCGGCGTTTCAGCACCAGGCACGCAAACTCGTCCACTCCCTCGAAGCCGCAGCGGGCCGAAGCGCAGGCGCGATCGGCGTCTCCGCTCCCGGACTAGCCCGTCCGGATGCCAGCGCCATCGCCTTCATGCCCGGGCGCTTGGACGGCCTCGAGAACCTCGACTGGGCCGCGCTGCTCGAGAAACCGGTCCGCGTTTTGAACGACGCCCATGCCGCGCTTTGGGGTGAAATCTGGCAGGGCAGCGCACGAGACCTGCGAAACGTCATCTTCCTCACCCTGGGCACCGGCGTTGGTGGAGCGGCGGTCGTCGATGGCAACCTGCTGCGGGGTCACCTCGGCCGGGCCGGTCACCTGGGGCACATCAGCCTGGATTTCCATGCCTCAACCGACATCTGCGGCACCCCCGGCTCGCTGGAAGATCTCATCGGAAACCACAACATCCGCGAGCGATCCGGCGGGCGTTTTGATTCGACCCATGCCCTGGTCCAGGCGCTCGAGTCCGGCGATCCGGAGGCTGGCACCATCTGGGACGAATCCATGCGCGCTCTCGCCGCCGGGATCGCCTCCCTCATCAACGTCCTCGACCCCGAAGCCGTGGTCATCGGCGGAGGCATCGGGGAGGCTTGGCCACAGATCGAACCCCGCTTGATCCAGTGGCTCGACACCTTCGAATGGCGTCCCGGTGGAGCCCGGGTCGCTGTCCGGCGCGCGAGCCTCGGGGAATGGGCCGGCGTTTACGGCGCGGCGTCCTTTGCTGAAAAAGCGATTGGCTAACCCGCCGTCCCTTCCCAAAGTATCCCCATGTCACGCCCCGCCACCGATTTCCTCGACCAAAGCGCCAAGGCCGTCGAGACCGTCCGAGCCCAACTTCCCCAGATCGAGCAAACCGCCGATCTCTTCGCCAAATCCATCCTCGCCGGCCGCATGGTCCACCTGTTTGGCTCCGGCCACAGCCGCATCATGGTCGAGGAGATGTGGCCCCGCTACGGCTCGTTTCCCGGGTTTCACCCGATCGTCGAACTGTCGCTGACCTTCCACAACCAGGTGGTCGGCCCGAACGGCCAACGCCAGGCCATGTTCCTCGAGAACGTCTCCGGCCTCGCACCGCGCATTCTCCGAAACTTCGATCTCAGCCCGGACGATGCCGCCCTCGTCATTTCGTCCAGTGGCACCAACCTCGTCCCGGTCGAGATGGCCGAGGAATTCCAGCGCCTTGGCGTGCAGACCGTGGCCCTCGTCAGCCTGGCGCACTCGGTGGTGAGCGACTCCAAACGGCCCGACGGCAGAAAGCTCACCGACTTCGCTTACATCGTCCTCGACACCGGCGCCCCCGCCGGCGATGCGGCCGTTTCGATCGACGGGCTGAACGAAAAGGTCGCTCCACTCTCCACCGTCGGAGGGGCCATGGTCATCAACGCCATCAAAGCCGAGGTCGCCCAGCGGCTCACCGAAGCGGGACAACCTCCAAAGGTCCTCGCCGCCGCCAATCAGGTCGGCAAGGAGCGCGCCGCGGAGCTTTTCGAAGCCGCCTACGACGAGCACGCCCACCGTCTTTCCCGGCTCTACGCCACCGTTTGACGCTGCACTCACCCAAATCCCACCACCATCACAACACCATGCAGGAAACCCCACTCCGCACCTCCGTCATCGGCAGCTACCCTTTCCCGTCCTGGCTGGAATTCGCCTCGCAGAACCTCGCCGAGTTCGGCTCCGCTGACCTCGCCGAAATGCAAGACGACGCCGCGACCGTCGCCATCATGGATCAGGTCCGCGCCGGTCTCGACGTCATCACGGACGGCGAGCAGACCCGTTTCGATTTCAACCTCAGTTTCTACGGCCATCTCGAGGGCATCGAACTCGAACCCGCATCGCCTCGCCGCTTCGGCCCACCCGCTCACGATCAGCGGGGCAAACACGAGGTCACCGGTGAAATCGCGGCCCCTGGCGGTCTGGGCACGGTGGAGGAGTTCGAACGCCTCAAACGCCTCGCTCCCTCCGGCCCACGCCTAAAGATGAGCGTCCCCGGCCCCTTCACCATGAGCGGGCGCCTGCTGCCGAACGCCCGGTATCCCGACCGCTACGCCCTCACCGAAGCACTCCTGCCCCTTATCCGAAAAGAACTCGAAGACCTCGTCGCCGCCGGGTGCGAGGAGATCTGTGTCGATGAACCCTCCATGTCCTGCTACGGCTACAAGGAGGACACCAAACGGTTCGTCGACATCTTCAACCGCACCGTGGAACCGGTCGTGGGCAAAACCCGGCTCTGCACCCACCTCTGTTTCGGCAATTTCAAAGGCCACCCCGTCGGCTACCGCCGCTACGCGCCGCTCTTCCCGGATTTCCTCGATCTGAAGGTCGATGAACTTCACCTGGAAATGGCGAACCGGGAATATGCCGAACTCGAAGCCATCGGCGAAGTCGCGAAGCGCATGGATGTCGCCGTCGGAATCATCGACGTGAAGAGCTACTTCATCGAAGAACCCGCGTTCGTGGCCGACAAAGTCCGCGCCTGCCTGGAGCACGCCCCGGCTGACCGGCTGGTCTTCGCCCCGGACTGTGGTCTGAGCCAAACCGCGCGCTGGGCGGCCAAACGGAAGCTCGAGAACATGGTCGCGGGCGTCGAAATCGTCCGAAAAGAGCACGGACTCAGTGCCTGAACCGATGCGGGAACCTTACCTCCAGGACGACGCCTTCCTGCAGGCGCTCGAGCGGGCCGAAGCGGATGCCTCGCCGGACACCCTCCACGCCTGGTGGCTCGGTCAAAGCGGTTTCCTGATCCGCTGGAACGGCGCGGGCCTCCTCTTCGATCCTTACCTCTCCGATTCGCTCACCAAAAAGTATGCCGAAACGGACAAACCCCACGTGAGAATGACCAAGCGCGTCATCGCCCCGGAACGGATCGCCTCCCACGTGGACGTCGTCACCTCCAGCCACAATCACACCGATCACCTCGACGCCGAAACGCTCCTCCCGCTTCGCCAGGCCAATCCCGCGCTGAAGCTCGTCGTGCCAGTTGCCAACGAAACCTTCGCACGCGAGCGGTTCGGTCCCGAAACGCCGGACCTGCTCCCCGTTGACGCCGGTCAAAGCGTCACGTCCGGTCCGTTCACCCTCCACGCCCTTCACGCCGCGCACAACGAGGTGGAACTCGACGAGCAGGGCCGTTCCAAATACCTGGGCTACGTCGCGACCTTTGGCGACTTCGCCGTCTATCATTCCGGCGACACGCTCTGGCATGCGGACATGGTGGCGGAAGTCCGCCGCTGGCCCATCGACCTGGCGTTTTTGCCTATCAACGGCAACAAACCGGAACGCCGCGTGGCCGGGAACCTCGATGGCCTCCAGGCAGCCGCGCTCGCCAAAGCCGTCTCAGCCAAGCTGGTCGTTCCTTGCCACTACCACATGTTCGAATTCAACACCGAAGAATCAGATGAATTCGAGGCCTCCTGCCACCGCCTCGACCAACCGTTCCGAACCCTCCAAAACGGCGAGGGGTTGACGATTCAGAGGTGAAGCGAGCGTGTTGCCGATGGTGCCAATGCCCTACCCTGCTTCCGAAGAGCGCGCTCTACCTATGCCTTCTTCCTTGTGCTATCGTTGAATTCGCGTGATGCCCCTGACCATCCAGCTCCCGGTTCGCCCGGACCAAGCCGCTTTCAATCTTCGGCGTTGGGATGAAATCCTGGCCGACGCCCATTACGCCAAGTTGGATGGAACCTTTGAAACCGACCGTTTTGGACACGTCATTCATATGCCCCCACCCTCTTTGCGGCACGGGCGGCTTCAACGCCGTATCGCCACGCTCCTGCACGACCAAGCGCGCGAAGGAGACGTCGTCACTGAGTGCCCCGTATCCACGCCCGACGGCGTGAAGGGAGTCGACGTCGTTTGGCTCTCCAGCGAACAATTAGCGAAGGCCCAAGACCTCGCCTGCGTCCCATTTGCCCCTGCTCTCTGCGTGGAAGTCAAATCCCCGGCGAACTCCTGGGAAGAGTTGAATGAGAAAAAGGCGCTCTACTTCGCCTCGGGAGCGACCGAGGTTTGGATTTGCGATGACGCCGGGACGATGCACTTCTTTTCGGCCGAGACACCCGTCGAAACTTTGGAAATTTCGACGTTTTTCCCTGGGTTCCCCCGCGTCGTCGAACTGACGTAGCTCGCTCCCGCCGCCGGCGCGCAGCAAAAACACGCCCCTACCCTGCCGCGGCGACGCAGGAACGCATTTTGGCCAGTCCCGTCTTCGCCACCTCGAGCGCCGGCTGCGCCCAGTAGGCCCGATTGAATAGCTCCAGCGACAGCACCGGCGTCGCTCCCACCGCCCGGAAGCCCTGCAGCAGTTCCGTGACCGGCGCGATCCCGTCGCCCGGATACACCCGGTGCTCGTCCTTGATCGTTTCCCTCGGCGGATCGGCCGGGTAGTCGTTCAGATGCAGCACCTGCAACGCCTGGGGGCCCAGCAGTTTGAACCCTTCGAAGCCGCCCCCACCTTTGTAGGTGTGGTAGACGTCGCCCAGGAAACACGCCATCGGGTGGTCCGCTCGAATCGCGATGTAGATCGCCTTCTCCACCGTCCCGATGGCGGGATGCCCGCCCCACATCTCGATTTGCGGCACCACGCCCATCTCCTCGCCCAATTCCAGCAGCTTCCGGTAACGCTCCGACGCCCGGTCCAAATCCACCGGGTCCCGGGTTCCCGCCGGAGGCGCCGCGATGCGTTTCCCGCCCAATTGAGCGACCACGTCCATGTCGCGCTTCGCTTCCTCGAACCCAGCCGCCCGTTGCGCGTCGTCGTCGACGATCCAGGAAGCAAACCCGATCGCGCTCTCCACCGTCAGCCCGTGATCCTCCAATCGCTTCCGCAAGTCGGACAGCTTCCCGCCGCCCTCGACGTAAGCATTCAACTTTCGAAGCCACGGTTCCAGCCCGTCGTAACCCGCTTGCCCGGCCACTTCGATTTCCTCCGCCGCATCCAGCTCCTGACCCCGGATCGTGCTGGTGTTCAGCGCATACCGGAACCCACTTCCGCGTTCGTCTGCACGAATCAAACACGGCGCGGTTGCCACGCCCAACGCCCCGGCCCCCATCAAACGCCTGCGAGAAATCCCTTCCTTCATGACCGTCACCAAACCCACCCGCGTCGCATGCGCAAACGGCGGCTGATCGCTTTCCTCACTTTGGCATCGCCGCGCCCAACCGCTCCTTCACCACCTGCAAGCCGGGTTCCCCCGCCAGATTCCGCCACTCCATTGGATCGAGGAGATGATCGTAGAGCTCCTCACTTCCGTCCGCATACCGGATGTAGCGGTAGCGCCGGTCGCGCACTGTGTGGTTCCCTTTGCCATGCGTGGTCAACGCCACCCCCTCCCAGGCAGCGTTCGCATCCTGCAAAAGCGGGCGCAGGGTTTTTCCCCCGACGCTCGAATTCGGCGGCAAACCGCACACGTCCAGCAGTGTCGGGTAAATGTCCAGCAAGCTGACCGGTGCATGACAAACCGAGCCCGCTTCGGTCATTCCCGGCACCCGCCAGATCATGGGGACCTGCGTGGCCTCTTCCCAAAGCGAGAACTTCCGCCAGTGCTCTTTCTCCCCGAGATGCCACCCGTGATCGCTCCAGAGCACCACCACCGTCCGCCCCCGGTTGGGCCCCTCGTCCAGGGCGTCCATCACGCGCCCAACGCACCGGTCGACAAAGTGAATACAGGCCAGATAACCCTGCACCGCCGCTTTCCATTGCCCATTCTTCACGATCGTCGCGTGGTCGCCCTCCGGTTTGGCCATCTCCAGGCCCGGCGCGGGCACATCGCTCAAATCGCCCTCGAGCACGCCCGGCAACACGATTTCCTCCAGCGGAAACCGGTCGAAGTAGGGCTGCGGGTTCAGGTAAATCCCTGAGGTCGAGGGCCGAATCCCGGTCATGAGGGCGGTGCGCGAGGGATTGCAGGCCGGCGCCGCGCAGTGCGCATTCGCGAAGAGCATTCCCTGGGAGGCCAGCCGGTCCAGATTCGGCGTCACGCTTTGGGGGTGCCCCTTCAGCGCCCCGGTCCAGTCGTTCAAATCATCGATCGCGATGAACAGCACGTTCCACGGCTGTGCATGGATGGCCGAAGCGGCGCCGAGCATGGCCAGTGCCACCCAGGCACTTTGCGGTTTCATCCATTTCCACATGCCCGAACCACAGTCCCGGCACGCCCCACCTGTCAACCCGTGCGCAAATCAAATCCTTACCCATTCATCTGCTGCCTTGCGCCCGCCCTTTCCCCGCCCGAATCGTGATCGTTCCCTTTCACTACCCCACCGTCGCCGTGTCCCAGTATCCCAAACCCCAGCTCCCGCCCTGCTCCCACCGGCCCCAGGCCTATAAAGGCCCCTCCTATGAAGAGGCCCGGCGGACTCGCCAGACCTACGTCAACCCCGGCGTCTTTCACTACTACGAGCACCCGCTCATGATCGTGGAGGGCCATATGCAGTATGTCTGGGACCAGAACGGGAAACGTTACCTCGACGGGTTCGCCGGCCTTTGCACCATCAGCGCCGGCCACTGCCATCCGGAGGTCGTCGACGCCCTCGTGGCGCAGGCCCGCCGGCTTCAGCACACCTCGACCCTCTACCTCCACCCCGAGATCGGCGCGTTTGCCCAACTCCTCATCAGCACCCTCCCGGCACCGCTCGAACGAGTCTATTTCACGAACTCCGGCTCCGAAGCCATCGAACTCGCCGTCCTCATGGCGAGGCTCAGCACCGGTCACCAAGACGTCATCAGCCTGCGAAACGCTTACCACGGCGGCACCGGCACCTGCATGGCCCTCACCGGCCAAAGCACCTGGAAATTCGATGTCCCCACCGTCCCAGGCATCCACCACGCCCGCACGCCTTACCCCTATCGTGGCCCCTGGCCGCTCGATGACCCCGAAGCCGGCCGCCGCTACGCCGAAGACGTGGCCGATCTGATCCAGCATGGCACCTCCGGCCAAGTCGCCGGGTTCATCGCCGAATCCATCCAGGGTGTCGGGGGCGCCGTTGAATATCCGCCAGGCTACCTGCAGGCCGTTTACCAAAGCGTCCGGGAGGCCGGCGGCGTCTGCATTGCCGACGAGGTCCAGGCCGGGTTCGGCCGGTTGGGATCGCACTTCTGGGGCTTCCAAACCCAGGAGGTGACCCCTGACATCGTCGTCATGGCCAAGGGCATCGGGAACGGCTACCCGCTAGCCGCCGTCGTCACCACGGACGCCATCGCCCAGACGCTCACCGGGCGCCTCCACATCAACACCTTTGCCGGCGATCCGCTCGCCATGGTGCAGGGCCACAAAACGCTCGAAATCCTCCTTCGCCAGCATACCCAGGAACACTGCCAGCAAATCGGCCAAATCCTGCGCGAGGGCCTCCACACCCTGGCGGAGCGCCACGAATCCATCGGCGACATCCGGGGACGCGGCCTCATGATCGGCGTCGAACTCGTCGAAAGCCGCGAGACGAAAGCCCCGGCCAGCGCAAAGACGCTCGATACCCTGGAGCGCTGTCGCGAACACGGCCTCCTCCTCGGAAAGGGCGGCCTCCACGGAAATGTCCTCCGCATCAAGCCCCCCATGTGCCTGAGCAAAGCCGACGCCGAGTTTCTCCTCTCCGTCCTCGACGAGTGCTTGTAGCCATGATGAGTTCCACCCAGTGCAGCGCTCAAAACACGATTTTCCTCATCGAACCATAGGAGCCGAAAAAATGTCCTGCATCCCCGAAGGCGAACCGCAGCTCACCCCGACCCTCGCCATTTTCGACGCCGTGGCGGCCATCGAATTCTACAAAGACGTCTTCGGCGCCGAGGAACTGATCCGCTTCCAGACCCCCTTCGGACACATCTGGTCCGTCGCCTCCCAAATCGAAGAGGTGCCGCCGGAGCAAATGCTCGAGGTCTCTCGCGGCTTTTTTGGCGGCTAACCCCCGCCCAAACGATAGGCCGCAGCCCGACGCGAGGTGCTTGTTTCGATGGACAAATCCGCTCTCCTGGAAGCCGTGCTCGACACCCTCCGCGCCCGTCACGCCCAGAAAACCGCCGCCGCTCGCGACGCCGCCAGCAGCGCCACCGACGAAGAATCCCGCGCCGAGGACAAGTATGACACTCGCGCCACCGAAGCCTCCTACCTGGCGCGTGGTCAGGCCATGCAGGTCGAGGAACTCGCCACCGACATCGCGATCCTCGAAGCCCTCCGTCTGCCGGGTGACTCGATGATGACCGAGACCGGGGCGGTGGTGGAGGTCTGGTTGGGGAGCGAATCCCAAACGTTTTTCCTCCTTCCCCGGGCCGGCGGTCTCGAGATCGAGCACGACGGCCGTTCCATCACCGTGCTGAACCCATCCAGCCCACTCGGCGAGAAGCTCGTGAACCGCTTTCGCCGGGACCACTTCGAGTGGCGAGAAGATGCCGCCGAAGCCGAGGTGCTGAAGATTTGGTGAACCAGCCGCTTCTCTGCCCCGAAACGTGCATGGACTACCCCAGCACCTCCCGAATCTCCTCCGTCGTCAGCCCTTGCATCAGGGGTTGATCCTCATCGAAGGCCGCATCGATCACCGCACGCTTGCGGGCCTGCAGCGCCACGATCTTCTCTTCCACCGTTCCTGCCGCGATCAGTTTGTAGCTCGTGACCGCCCGCGTTTGACCGATCCGGTGCGCCCGGTCGGTGGCCTGAGCCTCCACGGCCGGGTTCCACCAGGGATCGAAATGCACCACCGTGTCCGCCGCGGTCAGGGTCAGTCCATAGCCGCCCGCCTTCAGGCTGATGAGAAATAGCGGCGGACCTCCATCGGCCTGAAAACGTTGCACCGGCTCTTTACGGTCCCGGGTCGCCCCATCCAGATAACAGAAGCTCCAGCCGCGATCATCCAGCTCGCTCCCCAAAAGCTTCAGCATCCGGGTAAACTGACTGAAGACCAGGATCCGGTGCCCTCCCGCGATCGCTTCCTCCAACAGTTCCAAGAAGAGGCCCGTTTTGGCTGAGCCTATTTTCTTGGCCGTCTCGAGTTCGAGCAGCCTGGGATCGCAGCAAACCTGGCGCAGCCGTAGCAGCGCCGTGAGCATGGTCATGCGCGCCTGCCCCTCCGATCGATCCGCCATCGCGTCGTCCACCTTCTTCCGCGACTCCCGCAGGATCGTTTCGTAAAGCTGCAGCTGGGGGCCGGAGAGTTCGCAGAAGCGCACTTGCTCGAGTTTCCCGGGCAGGTCCGGCGCCACGAGTTCCTTCGTTCGCCGCAGCATGAATGGACCGGTTCGATGACGCAGGCGTTCCAACACCGGCCGCGGCGCCCCCCCGCCCTGCACCGGTTTCTCGTAGCGCTCCTGAAATTCCTTCCGCTCGCCCAGATAACCCGGCGACAGGAACTGAAAAATCGACCAGAGCTCGCGAATCGAATTCTCCACCGGCGTTCCCGTGAGCGCCAAACGGTTCCCGGCGTTCAGCCGGCAGGCCGCCTTCGCGTTTTGCGTGTCGGGATTCTTGATGGCGCTCGCTTCGTCCAGGATCACAAGAGGAAACTCGTGCTCTCGCAACCGCTCCAAATCGCGGACCATGAGTCCGTAGCTCGTCGTGAGAAAATCGGCGCCACGGATCCCAGTCTCGTCCTTCCAGCGATTCGGTCCGTGCAACTCGTGAAGCCGCCGATGAGGAAGAAATCGCGCCACTTCCCGCCGCCACGTCGTCAGCAGACTCGTCGGACACACCACCAGGCACGGGCCGCCCCGGGCGCGCAGGAGGCATTCGGCGACGGCCAGGCTTTGCAACGTCTTCCCGAGCCCCATCTCGTCCGCCAACAGCGCCGCCTCTTGACGGTTCAACGCCTCCAGCAGCCAGCGAACCCCCTCCTCCTGGTAGGGCCGGAGCGTGGCGCCGACCGCCTCCATCCCGGAAAGGTCCACCTCCTCCGAACGCTCGGGCTCGCCTCCCAAAGCCCGGCGCAGGTAGGCGGCTTGGCGTCGGTCGGCCCGGAAATCCCCACCCTCCTGAAGAGGCTGCGTGTCATACAAAACTTCCGCGACCTCCTCGCAGGCCTCGACGTCCAGTAGCGCCGTCCTCCCGCCTGCCAGCCGGACCTTTCGCTGACCCTTGTTCAGCAGTTGCTGCACCTCCTCCCGGCTCAATTCGACCCCTCCGCCACCGGCATAGCGCACCGTGAAGCTCAGCCAGTCCTCGCCCGAGCCCGTCTGCTCGTAGGCTGGGCGAACCACCTCGATTTGGCGGGTCACATGCTGAAACCGCTGACCCAAATCGATTTCCCACTCCCGGCTAAGCGATGGAATCCCTCGAAGGTAAAACCGCCCGATCGCATCCTCGCCACGGAGCTGGAACTGCCCATCCGCGTCTGGCCCCGTAAAACCCCAATCCTCCGTCATCCGGGCGATCGCCGCCTTCTCCGCCCCGGCGTTGCGCGTGACGAACACCCTGGGGGAAGGGCGCGCCGGGAACGGGTTCGGCTTCGGCTCCGTGCCCAGGCGAAACTTCGTCTGATCGTAGATCACCGTGACCTGACCGCTGAGCGCATTCATCGAGCCTTCAAAATGCGCTCTGAACCTTGGCCGGGCGGCCTGCAGCGTCACCCCCTCGCCGGCATCATCCGGAAGCCCCAGGCAATCCTGCCAGCCGTCGAGATGAAGCAGCAGCTGAATCGCGCTGACGTCCGCGCTACCCTCCTGAACCAAACGTCCCAGCACCTCCGCCCCACCAGGAGGGGCCTCGCGAAACGGTTGCAGGACGCGGCGCGCCGCATACCATGCCCAAATCTTCCCCTCACCAGTCAGAAAACGCTGTCCCTCTGCAAAGTCGCCTTCCCGCACGAATCGGAAATCGTCCCCCTTCTCCTCCAGACGAATCGGGATTCGTGCCGCCGGCGTTTCCGTGACGGTGAGCGGCTCGTCTCCGATCCAGGTCGACTCTTCACCTTGAACGGACGCCAGAAGTTCCGAGGCCTGCGCCGGGTTCAAAACGAGTTGTGCCGGTAATTTCGCCAGCCCCGCCTTTTCGGCCCAGGACGTCAGGCCCGCCATGGGTTCTTCCCCCTCCTCCAATCGCGCCGGAATCCGTCCCTTCGCCCACATCTCTCCCAAGCGCGGATCGAACCGAAGCCGTAGGCGCCGTGGCTCCACCGCTTTCGACGCCGCCGGTTCCTCCCGCTTGGCGGCGTCACCTGGAGCCGTCTTCGGCGTCGCGATTCCCCGCGTCACCCCGAGCCCCACCGCGGCCGAGTGCTCGCAAATTTCTCCGGTGCGCCGCGACGCCGGACAGTTGCAGAGGTTTTCGACATCCGTCGGAGAATCGATGCGCAACCCGGCAGCGAGCGGTTTGCCACGCGAGGTCACCACGCCGCGGAGGGTTCGCCCGTCGAAAGTCGCCTCGATTACCGCCCTGCCCTGGTGCAGCATCCGCGCCTGCTTCATGACCTTCCAGCCCGCAGCATTGTTCAACCACTCCTCGGTCAGTTTCATGTTTGAAGGGACCTCTAAAAGCCAGCGTCAGCTGCGAGGCAAGTCCTTGGTAGGAAGGCGCCGGATCCCGAAGCCGAGCGCATCAAACCTCCCAGCTCAATCTGCCGGATGGCAATCCGCCGCGCCTCACCGGGCGGAGGCGAGACTTCCTTAAGATTTCCTTAAGAAAAGCTGGCAATTCAGTCTGAACGGTTAAGAATATGTTAGGGCAGATGATCCCGGCCCGCGCGAACCCCCCGCCCATCGAAAATACGCCTTCCATGAAAATCATCGCTCTCTCCAATCACAAAGGTGGCGTTGGCAAAACGACCACCGCGGTCAACCTCGGAGCCTACCTCGGCTTGGCCGGAGTCAAAACGCTCGTGCTCGACCTCGATCCGCAGGCGAACGCCACCAGCGCCCTGGGCTTCAGTCCCGATGATCACACGAGCATCTACGAAGCCCTGCTCGGCCAAGGCGATCTGGCGGGTCTGCCCATCGAAACGGCCTACGAAAACCTTCACCTCATCCCGGCCAACACCGATCTCTCCGGCATCGAAGTCGAACTGGCCGCCGACGACCATCGCTTGCTCCGGCTTCGCGACCCGCTCGAACGCTATCGACCCGGTGCCCCTTACGATTTTCTTCTGATCGACTGTCCCCCCTCCCTCGGCGTCCTCATGACCTGCGCCCTTGCCGCCGTCGACGAGATCATCATCCCCGTTCAGTGCGAATACCTCAGCCTGATCGGGTTGGCGAAGATGACGGAGCTCTTCTTCCGCGTGAAGGAAACCGGCATCAACCCGGAGATGAACATCGAGGGCATTGTCCTCACCATGGCCGACAGCCGGACGAATCTCTCCCAGAACGTGATCGACGACGTTCGCGAGCAGATGAAGGAGGTCGCCTACGAAACGGTGATCCCACGGAACATCAAGCTCGGCGAAGCACCCAGCCATGGACAGGCCATCTGTCAGTACGCGCCCGACTCTTCCGGAGCCCAAGCCTACAAGGCCCTCTGTGACGAATTCCTCCGCCGGCACGGGTGATCGGCTCCGCCTTGCCAGGTCTCGAAGCCCGCGTTCCCCCTCCTCGCACCGCGTTCCTTCCGCCTTTTCCGAAACCGGCGCGCTCCGGGGCGCTACAAATCCCCACCTGAACTCTCCTTGAGACCGGCTCCATGCTGGAGTATGAGGCGGGGATAACCCCTTCGCTGCTACTCTAGTCATGGTCACTTGGATTCTGAAGAAAATCGTCGGCAACCAAAACCAGCGCCGTCTGCGCCGATTGTGGCCGATGGTCCAGGAAATCAACGCCTTCGAGGAAGATCTCCAGAATCAACCCGAGGACATCCTGACCCGGAAGACCGAGGAGTGGAAAACACACCTCGCGCGCTACGAAGAAGAACCGGACTACTACTCTCAGCGATGGCTGGAGACCCGCGAAGAGAGTGACCTCCTGCCGCTCCTCGAGACCTGGCAGAACCGCTTCGATCTTTTGATCGATGATTTCCCCGCCTGCGCCACCTGGCGCGACCGCATGGCCGAGCAGATCGCCTCCGGCACGACGGAGAGCCGGGCCAAAGCCATTATCGAGGCGCAAACCTCCTACGCCGATGTCCGCGAGGGCTTTCCGAAGCTCCGCGCGGCCTACCTCGACAAGATCCTTCCGGAAGCCCTCGCCGTCGTCAAAAACACGGCCCGGCGGATGGTCGGCACCAGCGTCCGCGTCAACGACCAGGACGCGCCCTGGGAAATGATCCACTTCGATGTCCAGCTCATCGGCGGCATCGCTCTGCACCAGGGAAGCATCGCGGAAATGGCCACGGGTGAAGGCAAAACGCTCGTCGCCACCCTCCCCGTCTACCTGAACGCCCTGACGGGCCTCGGCGTCCATGTCGTCACCGTCAATGACTACCTCGCCCGGCGGGATGCCGAGTGGATGGGCGCCTTGTTTCGCCGCCTCGGCCTCACGGTGGGTTGCATCCAGAACAGCATGGATCCGCAAACCCGTCGCCAACAATATCAATGCGACATCACTTACGGAACCGCCAGCGAGTTCGGGTTCGATTACCTCCGGGACAACGGCATGGCCACCACGGCAGGGAATCAGGTCCAGCGCGGCCACTATTACGCCCTCATTGATGAGGTCGACTCGGTGCTCATCGATGAAGCCCGCACCCCGCTCATCATCAGCGGCCCCGTGGCTTCTCCCCTCACCCCGCAATTCGAACGCTTCAAGCCGCTCGTCGCCCAGTTGGTCAAAAAGCAGATCTCCCTTTGCAACGGCTTTGCCAACGACGCGAAGAAGGCCTGGGAAGAAGGTGATCTGGAACAGGCCGGACTGTACCTCTTCCGCGTGAAGCTGGGTCAACCCCGCCACCGCCAGCTTCAGCGTTTGCTCGAGGAACCGGAACTTCGGCGCGCTCTCGATAAGGCCGAGTTGTCATTCTATCAGGACGCTCAAAAGAAGGAACTCTTCGCCCTGAAAGAAGAGCTCTTCTTTACGATGGACGAAAAGCAGCACGATGCGGACCTTGCCGATAAGGGCCGCCTCTTCCTCGACCCGGATGACCCCGAAGCCTTCGTCCTTCCCGACCTGGCCACCGCCTTCGCGGACATCGACGTCGATCCGAATCTGGAACCGTCCGCCAAAGAAGCCGCCAAGCAGGAAATCCAGAAAAAGATGGATAGCCAGGCGCAGAAGATCCACTGCATCAGCCAGCTCCTGAAGGGCTACTGCCTCTACGAAAAGGACGTCCACTACATGGTTTCCGACAACAAGGTGGTCATCCTCGATGAAAACACCGGCCGCCCCATGCCAGGGCGTCGCTGGAGCGATGGCTTGCACCAGGCCGTCGAGGCCAAGGAGGGCGTCAAAATCGATCAGGAAACCCAGACCCTCGCAACGATCACCATCCAAAACTACTTCCGGCTCTACGAAAAAATGGCCGGCATGACCGGAACAGCCGAGACCGAAGCGGCCGAATTCAAGGACATCTACAAGGTCGACGTCGTCGTCATCCCCACCAACCGGCCCGTCCAGCGGATCGATTCAAACGACCGGGTCTATAAAACCCAACGCGAGAAGCTGAACGCGGTCGTGAATCATGTGCGGGAAGCCCATGGCGCCGGCCAACCCATCCTCCTTGGGACCGCCAGCGAACGGTCGTCCGAACTCGTCGCGAAGATGTTGAAGCGGGAAAAGATCCCGCACACCGTCCTCAACGCCCGTCACCACCGGCAGGAGGCGGAAATCGTTGCACGCGCCGGTCTGGAGGGATCCGTGACAGTGGCCACGAACATGGCTGGCCGCGGAACGGACATTAAATTGGGCAAAGGCGTCGTGGACCTGGGCGGTCTCCTTGTGATCGGCACGGAACGCCACCCCTCCCGAAGGATCGACCGCCAGCTCCGGGGACGATCAGCCCGTCAGGGCGACCCTGGCGCCTCCGTCTTCTATGTCAGTTTCGAGGACGATCTCATGCGGCAATACGGCGCTTCGGAGCGCATGACGAAACTGATGGATCGTCTAAACCTCGAGGAAGGTCAGGAACTCGAGGGTTCCCTCCTGACACGCACCATCGAGATGGCGCAAAAGAAGGTCGAGGAACGGAACTATCTTCGCCGTAAATGGGTCCTCCAATACGACGACGTGATGAACCAGCAGCGCGAGGTCATCTACGGTTACCGTAACGAAGTGCTCCAAACCGAAGATCCCCGGGCACTCATTCACGAGGTCATCGACGAAGGCGTTCCGAAGAAGGTCCAGGAATACCTCGGCTTCGAGGAGGACGGCCTAGAAAAAGACTTTGATGGCCTCATCCAGTGGGCCAATCACCATTTTCCAATCCATGTCGACGCTGAGGAGGCCGGCTTTGATTCCAAATCGCACGACGAGATCGTCGATTTCCTCAGCGATCGCATCCGTGGCGCTTACAACTTGAAGATGGAACACGAGGACCCTGCCCACGCGGATGAACTCGAACGCTTCGTGATCCTGATGGCGATCGATAACCTCTGGCGAGAGCACCTCTACGCCATGGACGGACTTCGTGAGGGCATTGGACTACGCGCTCAGGGCCAGAAGGATCCCCTGGTGGAATACAAGAAGGAAGCTTACGACCTCTTCGTCGACCTGATGAGCAACATCAAAGCCGACATCCTCACCCAACTCTTCCGGAGCACGACCAATCTCGAGGGCTTCAACCTTTTCCTCGGTAAGATTTCCAGCCGGAAATCCGACCTGTCCGAACTCTTTGGTGATGGCCCAAACCAACCCCAGGCTCCTGCCATGGCTGGGGCCGTGGCCTCGGGCGGCGGGGATCCGGAAGCCGAAGGGCCACGCATCCAACTCCCCGTCCGGCGCGAATTGCCAAAGGTAGGCCGGAATGAGCCATGTCCCTGTGGGAGTGGAAAGAAATACAAGCAGTGCTGCGGGCGAGCCGCGTGATTGACCATGGAAACGCTTAGTTCGCCGTGGGTCATCGGTTTCCTATTCCTGTCGGGCGTCACGCTCGTCTGGCTGGAGTTTTTCCTACCCGGAGGCGTCCTTGGAATTTGCGGCGGGATTCTACTCGTGGCCGGAGTGGCGGCTGTTTATTTCACCTACGGCCCGCTCTGGGGGAGCGTTTCCGCCTTGGGTTGCTTGATTGTGGTCGGGGGATTCCTGGCGCATTGGATGACCCACTTCCGCTCGACCTTCTTTGGCAAGCGCATGTTGAATGCCAACGCGGTGGGCGATGACGAGTTCATCGAATCAATCCCGAGCCTGGTTGGGGAGAGGGGCGTGACGACCACGCCGCTCCGTCCATCGGGCAAAGCCTTGATCCATGAACAAAAATTCGACGTCACCTCGCAATTTGGGGTGGTAGAAAAAGATACGGAAATTATAGTGGTGAAAGTTGACGGCATTAGCATCGTCGTTCAACCCGCTGGATCCACTTCTTGACCGGAATCTCAGACATCCACTCATCCCACCTCCAACCCTTTATACGCAACCGTCATGCCCCCTGAAATCCAAGAGCTCCTCGAAGGACCCTTCTCGTTCGTGATCATCGCCGTCGTCGGCGTCATCGCGTTCATTTTCCTGCTCATCTTCATCAAGTTCTTCAACGTGTGGCTTCGGGCTCGCGTCGCGAACGCCCCGGTGAGCATGCTCAAGCTGATCGCGATGTGGCTCCGGCGCGTCCCAGTCGAACTCATCGTCGATAACCGCATCACCTCCGTGAAAGCGGGCTTGGATTTCTCAACGGACCAACTGGAAGCCCACTACCTTGCTGGGGGTGAAGTGGCTCATGTCGTGCTCGCCCTGATCGCAGCAGACAAAGCAGGCCTTGGACTCTCGTTCGACCGCGCCTGCGCCATCGACCTCGCGGTCAAAGGCACGAGGAAGACCGTCCTCGAGGCCGTTCGGACCAGCATCAACCCCGCCGTCATCGATTGTCCTCCGCAAGAAGGTGGCGCCAATCGGAAGATCGAGGCCGTTGCGCTCGACGGCGTTTCAGTCTTTGCACGCGCCCGGGTGACCGTCCGGACCAACCTGGATCGCTTCATCGGCGGTGCCACGGAAGAGACGATCATCGCCCGTGTCGGTGAAGGCATCGTGACGTCGATCGGTTCGGCGAAGACCTACAAAGAGGTCCTCGAGAATCCCGATTTCATCTCGCGCTTGGTGCTGCAAAAGGGGCTCGATGCCAACACCGCCTTCGAGATCCTCTCCATCGATATCGCCGACGTCGATCTCGGAACGAACCGTGGTGCGAAACTCCAGATCGAACAGGCGGAGGCCGACAAAGAAATCGCTCAGGCCAAGGCCGAAGTTCGCCGGGCGGCTGCTGTCGCCACCGAACAGGAAATGCAAGCCCGCGCCCAGGAGATGAGCGCCCGCGTGATCGAGGCCGAGGCCGAAATTCCAATGGCCATCGCCGAATCCTTCCGGTCCGGCAACCTCGGCATCATGGACTACATGCGCTACAAGAACATCGGCGCTGACACGAACATGCGGGAGACGATCGCCGGCAAACCGTCCGGAGGCGAGGGTAACGAGCCGAAGCACTGAGAACCGATCCCCGCCCGCCTGACCTCGAATGAATTCCGATTTCCCATGGATCATCGTCGCGATGATTTTCATCGCCTTCGTGCGATGGCTCATGGACCGGCTCAACCGTGGGAATCGGGGTCCCGAAGATTTTGAGGCGGACTTTGAACTGGAACCCGATCAGCAAGCGCCCGCGCGCCCCCCGCGCCCTCCCCGGCCGGCTTCCTACGAGGATCCTCAAGACGAGCTCCGCCGTTTTCTGGAATCCTTGCGCGAAGGTCCCCCGGCCGAACCAGAAGTTGAGGAACCTCCCGCTCCCGTCCTAGTCGAGGAAACCGCCCAACCCACGCCACCCCCGCCACCTCTTCCAGCGGCGCCCCCGGCGCGCTCCATTCCCAAGGCTCGCCTTCCGAAGCCCCTCTACACCACCCCGGACATGAAAGCGGTGCTCTCGCCCCGCTATGCCGCGCTCCTCGCCGACCAGCGGGACCTTCAGAACGCTTTTGTCTTGAAGGAGATCTTCGATCCACCCGTCTCCATGCGGGAATCGCCGATGCCGCACCGGGATTTTTAGCGAGGGCCTTCGAACCCGAAGCCTCCCCTCGTAGGCGCGTTCGCCAGAACGTGCTCTCCCCGTTCACGTCTCCCCGTTAGCCGGACGGGTAACCGTTCGGCCCTCACCTCTCTCCTCCTCCGTAGGCGCGTTCGCACGAACGTGCTCCTTCTCCCCTGCCTCCCCTCCTTCACTCATCGATCTACCTGGGCCAATGCCGTTCGATCCGAACCACTCGTATTCATTCGACAGATCCTTTGGAGCTCTTGATTTTTTGCATCTCCATGGCAGTTTCCCTCGGTTGCCCCTTCTCAACCCCTCCACTTTGCGCCATCTTGCGCCCGTTGAAGGCTATCTCGCTCTCGACAGTCCAACCGGCGCGACTCTTGCTTCGCCATTTGGGCCTTCGCGTCGCTTTGAACCATGCCAATGATTGAACGCCAGCACCGGACCGCGATTCTCGATCGCATCCTCAACGAGGATCGCGACCGGTCGCGCTTGGCGGAGCGCAAACGTCCCGCTCGGCCCCTGCTGAATGGTTCAACCTCCGCGCCGATTCCCAGCGGCACCGATTTGCAAGAGTGCCGCTCCCGGGCGGACCGGGCCCGAAAGCACGGCGACTTCGAGACGGCGGCCCAGGAACTCGATAAAGCCGTTCGCTTGGCCAATCACACCGGCTCTTCGAACCCCGCCGAACTCATCCGCCTCCACCTTCATCTCGGCTCCGTTTTGCAACAGCATGGCGACTGCGACGCCGCGGAGGAGTCATTTCGCAAGGCGGAGGACCTGATCAATGGGGGTTTTGGCCCCAGCCTCGCGCTCGAAAGAGTCGACCTGGATTCGCATCGCGCCCTGCTCGCCATTGCCCAAGGCGATCCGGTGACGGCGGAACGCCACCTCATCGATGCCATCAACGCCTATGAAAACGACTGCGAACCGGAAGCAGCTCGCTTGACCCGCCTCTACCTCGACCTCGGAACCGTTTACACGGAAGCTGAGCACTTTGATAAAGCGATGGAAATCGTTCTCGAGGGACTGGCCTATCTCGAAGAATCTTCCGACGAATCACCCCTCGAGAAAATGCGGATGTTCCAGCTTCTGGCATCGATCGCATTCAAAAAGGGCGAACTCGAGGCCACGGTCCGTCACCTCCTGGAAGCTTATCGGTTCGCCCAACAAATCGATAGCCAACAGGGAATGGTCGAGTTGGAGGCCACCCTCGCCACGGTCTACACCCAGCACGCCCACTACGAAACGGCTGCCCAGTGGTATGAGACGGCGATCCGTCGCCAGCAAGCCACGAACGCCTCCGCCCGATGGCCCGTCAGCCTCCTCACCGCGAATTTGGCCCAGGTTCAGGCGCAGTTCGACGAACCCCAAGCCACCCAAACTTTCACGGAGAGCGTCGACCTCATGCTTTCCTACCTGGTGGTCAACCCCTGCGGCGAGTAGCCTCCCGTTGACCCCCGCTCACCCGCGGAGTAGACTCCCGTCCGCGATCCCTACCGGGCCTGTAGCTCAGCGGTTAGAGCAGGGGACTCATAATCCCTTGGTCGCCGGTTCGAATCCGGCCGGGCCCAGTCTTTCGAAATGAGTGGGTGAAGCGGCGTTCGCCAGCCGGGACGCGACGCAGCCGGTTCCAGTCCTCTCTTCAGTGCTTTCGTTCCGGGATGGCGTCCCCGCCCCGCCAGTGAAGCGGACAGGGACAGGGTGTTCCTGCCCATAACGTTCAGGGAACAGCCGGGATTTCACGATTACGTTGCTGTCCCGATATTCTAGGTTGAAAAACCCTGTTCTTAATTCTTTCCACGGAACAGCCCTCCCGGGGATGAGGTCCAAAACCGTCACCACCCCGTCCTCCCCCAGGCCCAACGGGCCGGCACAACCTAGCCCAGGGTGCAGGCCGC
>CAZCRA010000013.1:22983-47649 GCA_964500945.1 uncultured Verrucomicrobiales bacterium
AGGGTGCAGGCCGCGATCAGCGGCCGGAACCTTCGGTCCTTCCGCCGTCCTCCCCCAGGCCCAACGGGCCGGCACAACCTAGCCCAGGGTGCAGGCCGCGATCAGCGGCCGGAACCCTGGGTCCACAACCCCTATCACCCCAGCCCTGAAAGGGCGGGACAACCGTCGTCCGTCCATTACATTCCCGCGTGCCCCAATCCCTGGCCAGCATCCACATCCACCTGATCTTCAGCACCAAAGACCGCCGGGCGATGGCCCGCCGCATCTCCTCGTGCTGCCAGGGTTGCTTCTCCTTCCAGGGCTCCTTCACGTCTCAGAAGCCTCCATCACCGCATCCACCGTGCTCCCCTCATGCACGAGCCCGTGAAGCATCCGCGCCATCCGTCCCGGCGCCTCGTGCTGCCAGACGTTCCGGCCGATCGCCACGCCACTGGCTCCCGCCTGCATCGCTTTGGCGACGGTTTCCAGGAGTCCCCGATCATCGGTCGACGCCGCCCCGCCCAGCACGATCACCGGCACGAGGCTGGCCCGGACGATTTGTGCGAAGTCCGACTCCGTTCCTCCCGTTGGAAAAGCCGTTTTCACCACGACCGCGCCTAACTCACCAGCCTGCCTTACCGCAAACTCAATCGCTTCCGGCGTGTAGGCGTCGGTTTGCCCAAGCCCCACCGGCAGCGCCTCCACGATTACCGGAAGGCCAGCCTCCTCCCCTTCAGCGATCAGCTCCGCGCACTCCCGCAGAAGATCCTCCTCGTTCTCATGCCCGGGATAAAGCATCTGCATCATCGAACCCGCACCGCACTCTTCCGCTTCATCCGGCCCGAAGACACGGATGCTACCCCCACGCAGACTCGGCTGATAAACGTCCGTTCGCAGGCAACGCCTCTTCCCTTCGAACAAGTAGCCAAATCGCCGGGCCATCCCGTAGTTCAGAACATACCCGTCCACCCAGGGGGAGACTTGTGACGTCAGATCGTCGAGCTCATACAGATCAGGAACTGGGATCGCCGTCCCGTGATCGATGGGAAGCAAAACGGTTCGTTCGTCGGAAGCAAAAATGGGGTTCTCGGGCATGGTCGATGGAAAATCCGGTTTGGCGGCGGTTTCACTTTGTGCTCCCCGACCCGTACGCTATGGCTCAAGGGCAAGATCCACTACCCAGCAGTTATGCCTTACATCGACACAAATGGAATCCAAATGTTCTATGAAGAGAATGGTTCGGGCGACCCCTTGATTCTCATCATGGGAATCACCGCACCCGGAGCGGTCTGGGAGGCTCACCAGGAAGATTGGAGCCAGTCTTTCCGCTGCATCATGGCCGACAACCGCGGCGTGGGGGCCAGCGACAAGCCCCCTGGCGATTATTCCAGCGAGATGATGGCCGACGACTACGCTGGACTCATCGATGCACTTGGACTGGGACAGGTCCGAGTGGTGGGCGTCTCCATGGGTTCGATCATCGCCCAACAGCTCCTCCTGCGGCACCCCTCCAAGGTCCGTAGCGCGGTCCTCATGTGTCCCTGGGCGAGGTGCGACCGCTATGCGAAGTCGGTTTTTGCTCACATGGTGGCCTGCAAAGCTCATCTCTCGCCCGAAGATTTCATGGAGTGGATCCAGCTCCTGATCTTCACCAAACCCCACTGGGACAACGACCCGGCCTACCAGGATCTCCTTGATGGCCGTGCCGATTTCCGGGTCAATCCTGCGCCCCAACCCCTCCACGGGCTCGAAGGGCAAGCGGCGGCTTGCGTGAACCACGATACCTTGGCTCAACTGCCGTCGATTCAGGCCCCCTGCCTCGTGATCGGCGGGAAAAATGACATCTTTACCCCACTTTGGATGGGTGAGGAAGTCGCTGCCGCCATCCCGAACTCCGAAACCCATTTCTACGATGGCGCCGGTCACGCCTTTCACTGGGAAAAAATGGACGATTTCAATCCCCGCGTCCGCCAGTGGCTCCTGGCACACTGAGACTTGCTTCCGAAGCCAAAATCAGATCGTTTATCCACATGTCGAAAATCAAATTCGGTTCCGAGGTCTACACCTGGTTCATGCAAGAGACCGGGAAAGGCTATGACAACAAACTCGATCACATGATCCGCGTGGCGGCCCAGGCCGGCTTCACCGGGATCGAGCCGATGGTGCTCCAGATTTCAGAAAGTGCGCTGGGTTGTTCTAAATACTGGCTGGGCGACTTCTGCGACCCCATCAAACTGAAGGACACCCTCCAGGAGAACAACATGGAACTGGCTGGCCTCGCCCTGGTCTGCGCCTGGGACAATGAGGAGGAAACCCCCGCTGAACGCGAGGCGGCCGATTTCACGATGGATTTTCTGGAGCACTTTCCCGGCGCCATGCTCGGCACCGTGACCCTCCCGAGCGGCCGGAACCCGGGTTTGCAGCGGCGTCGCCTCAACATCGCTCGCAACGTCAACAACGTCTCCACCCGCGCCACCGACCGGGGCATCAAGTGTTCCTATCACCCGAACAGTCCGCCGGATTCGTTGGTCCGGACCCAGTATGATTACGACGTGGTGCTCAGCTCGCTGGATCCCGCCGTCACGGGCTGGACGCCCGACGTGGGTCACATCATTCGGGGTGGCATGGACGTCATTGAGACGCTCAACAAATGGCAGCACCTCGTCAACCACATCCACTACAAGGACTTTTCCGGAAACGGACCGGAACCCTGGGCAAAGATGGGAACCGGGAAGCTCGATTTTCACAAAATCACCGAGTGGCTCACCCTCCGGAAGTATGAGGGTTGGATCATTTGTGAGGATGAGGCCCACGAAGCCATTGGCGACCCGGATGGAGTCACCCTCCAGAATGGCGCCTGGTGCCGCGAAAACCTCTACCCGCTCGTCGGGCTCGAGTGACCCCGGCGGCCCTCCGATGGCATCGCGTCGGGTGCCGGGGGGTTATCCCTCGGGCACCCTCAAATCGTAAGCCACCACTCGGTCCCGCTTGCGAACGATCATCCGGTGGTCACTCAACGCGGGCGTGGTGCAGCCCAACGCTCCCGTCTTGAAACGACCGACCGGCCGGTATTCGTCGCTCCGGCCCGCGACCGCTGCCAGGAAGCCTCCCCGATTCTCGAAAATCAGCAGCTTGTCGCCTGCCAAAACTGGCGAGGAAAGCTCCGACACCCGTTCCACCTCCCAGCGCTCCTCGCCCGTCTCCAGGTCGACGCAGAGGTGACGGCTGCTCCCAAAGTAGTAGACCGCGTCCCCGACAACCACCGGACTGGATCCATACCGCCGCGCCTTGAACGAATGGCTCCAGACCTCCCGCGCCCCCTCGATCGACAGGCGGAAGCCGGCGAGGCTCCGTTGCTTGTCCCGGCTCGCCAGAACGCACATGTCGCCGGCGATCACGGGCGTCGAATCGCCACCGGAAGGCATCGACCACCGCAACTCCCCATCGTCGAGTTCCAGCGCCACCAGCTCTCTGGCCCCGTTGAAAATCAAAAGATCCTTCCACACGACGGGCGAACCATGGGTGGTCCGCACATTCGCGTTTTCCCAAAGAACCTCCCCAGTCTCCGCGTCGAGTGCCTTCACTGCTCTTCGCGTCGACACATACAATCGTCCTTCCTCGACGAGCGGCGACCATGCAGTGGCTACCTTTTCTCCGAGATCCGTCGTCCAACGCTCCTCACCTGACGCCTGGTCCAAGCAGACCGCATGCTCACTCAGCAGCGCGTAAACTTTCCCGTCCACCGCGGCCACGGTGCTCGACGCATTCCTCCCGACGGCTTCGCCTGGCAAGGACCAGCGCCAGAGCGTTTCCCCGCTCTCGAAATCGAGGGCCAAAACCGTGTCCTCGGCCTCTCGACGCGTGTTGGGCACGGCCTCGAGAAAGCGTCCCCCCGAGGAGGGATCTTCCCACGCCTGGGAGGCCACCCAGTCATTCAGCTCGTCCTCGTTGGGAAACACTCGATCCCGGATGGCCGCGATCCGTTCCAGGTCCGCCCACGGCAGTGCCGTTTTGCCTGCGGCAAGCCGTCGCTCCACCCATCCTGAGTAGCGGAGCTGCGCATCCTCATCGAGATGTTCTTTGGTCCAGGCCTCCGCCCACTCCGAAAGACGCTGCCCCCTCAGCCGCGGGTTGAGGTTCAATCGGGCTTCCTCGAGTTTTTGCATCGTTTCGGCATCCAAATCCGTTTGCCGATGCCCCAAACGGCTCAAAACCTGGCCGGTGACTTCACGTTCCACCGCTGGAGCGTCCCGGTGCCAGACCAAACCTAGAAACACCCGTCCATCTGAGATCACCGGACTGCCATGGCCACCATACTGGTCGGACGGGATGGTCTCGCTCTCCCAAATCAACTTCGGTTCAAACGTCTCAGGCCACGCCGCGGGCAAATCCACCCCGGGAGCGATGCCATTCCGGTCTGGACCCCTCCATTGGTTCCAATCAGCACACCCCAAAGAGGGAATGAGCAGGATAGTGGCGACGACGACAAAAAAAGGAAGCTTCATGTTTGGATGACCTGGGTCACCATCTCACACGCATCCTTAGCCCGCCTCCTGACAGCCATTTGCCGCGCCGGAACCCCTTTCTCACGACTTGTGCTGATCATTTGGAAACGCGAAAGCGGCGCTGAACAGCACCGCGAAGGCGAGCGTCTCCAAAATCCCGGCAATGGCGCGCACCTGATAGACGGCCAGAACCACTCCCGCCCGCTCCATTGCCCCCAGTCCAACCGTTCGAATCAACAACAACCCGGCGGCGATCGCCACGAAGCGTGAGGCGCGCGGGTAGCGTTTCCACCGGGCCAATGCGATCAGCAACCCGCCGATCGACAAGGTCAGCAGAGCGATTCGCTCGACCCACTGGTAAACCCATTCATTGTTGATGATCCATTCCATGACTTGCGGCGGGGCTAGAACCACTTAAACGGCTCAAACACGGCCCGGGTCAAGAGCACTTCCGCATCCATTCGGCTAGCCGTGAAAAGTCCGCCCAAAGCCAGAGCGGCCCCGACGATCCCAGCAAAGAGCGTGGCCAACATCACCGTGGCCATGCCACGCTTGAATGAAACCCGGTAGTGGCTGGCCAACCAGAATCCACCGACCAGGAGGTAGAGAACCGCCGTCGTCGAAATCAAGACGCCGTCCACATGCTTGTCCGGTAGGATCGGGCGATTCGGATCCAGGAAAATCGAGCCGCCCAGCCACGCCCCGATGGCAAGGACGCTGACGAGAAGCAACTTCGCGAAACCCATAAAGTGCGCCGCAACCGTCGCCCCAGTTCCCAAAACGTGCGCACCGCCCCATACCCCCAACAAAATAGGTATCGCCAGCCACAATCCCAAAGCCCCGAAAAGGGCCAAAAGCGGGATCAATGGCGGCCGGTAGCCCCGCAGCGCTTCCTGAAAAACCGGCGAATCAATCAGCCGCAGCTTCGCTCCAAACGCCAACTCCGACGCCGGGAAACTGAAGGGTTTGCCGTCCGCTTTCCGGATCGTCAATTCTCGCGTCTCGAAATCGTAGGACTCCGCACTCCCGAAATACTCCGTCCCGTCCTGCAGCAGCCACGGTTCCGTCGCCACGGCGTTCGCGGGGCGAAACAGCGGCAAGGCCAGCAGAAGCATCGCCACGCATCGGAGGAAAGAAAGCATGCCAGTGGGTCTTCGGCGCCGAAGATAGACGCATTCCGGTCTCATACCAATGCCGAAAACGATCGCCACCGGCTGGAAGGCTTCCCAGCCGGAGGAGACCCGGCCATATCGGCGACTTTCCATGACTGCATTCCGGCCTTCATCCGTCTTACCGGGAGAAACGCCACCCTAACAATGCAGCAAACGGCGGTTCACCCCGCACTGAAATCCCCTTGCATGGAGGCAATAGAGGGTTTCCAGGTAGGAGTCCAATGAAGCGTCCCCTGTTTTTCGTAGGCTTGGCCATCGCGCTGGTCGTCATCGGCGGGGGCATTGTCTACCAGAGTTTCGTCGCCAAGCTCTCCAACCCGGATTACATCGTCCGGGAGCTGGAGAAAGCCATGAATTGTCGCGCCATGGTCGATTCGGTCCGGCTACAGGGCTTTCGTTCACCGACCAGGCTGGAAATCCAGGGTCTCTACCTGGGAAAACGCGATCAATACGCCGAGGAAGGCATCCCCATCCAGGACCGGCCTGCTTTCACCCCCGCGGTCGCCATCGATTACCTTGCGCTCGAGCTGCAGACCGGACCACTCCTCGCACGACGCATGGTGATTAAGAATCTGATTTTGGAGCGGCCTCATGTCGAACTCCAGATTTTTCGAGACGGGACCACCAGTTTGGATTCAATCATCCGTCCCCCGGCGAAACCGGCATCGGAAGACGAATCGCCCGATCCCGCTGGGGAAGAGCCGGATCAACCGAAGTCGCCCCGGATCGTGAAGGCGTCGGAACTTCCCGTTTCCGCCATCCAAGGCCGAATCGCGATCGAAGGCCTGACGGTCTTGGCCACGGTCGAGCGTTCCAAAACGACGGTTCAAATCCACGACGCCATCGCCATCTTCTCCGACGTCGACATCGATCCCGGGAATCTTGCCCTGCACAACGCGGCCAACCTCGAACTGTCCGCATGGGTCGGCGTGGACAGCCTGGAGCGGAACACCCGCTATCTCGATCTCTCCCTCGACGGGAACGGGGCGATCCAGCCCTTCAACCCCGACACATCCGAGTTGGACCCCAGCCTCTCCGCCTCGGTCACCGTTCGGCGCGATTCGTGGATCGATGCCCTTCCGATCATCGACGACATGGAGGAGCTTCTGAAGCAGCTCGAAGACTACGGCGTCAGCTTTGAGGCCGTCCGCCTGCGCGGTGATTTCTCCGAAGACACCACCGCCAGCTTCAACGCCACCCGAAAGTTCGTTCGGATGACTTCCGATTTCATGATCCCGATCGACGAAAATTTCCTCATCCTCGAGGAGTCCAGTTGGGTGAACACCGCCGAAAACGACCACGAGTTCTTCGTCACGTTCATCGGCTCGGAACGACTCACCCGAAAAGCCGAAAGCGAGATCGACAAGTTCCTGCTCGAAAAGATTGGCGAGATCGGGGCCGGCCCCATCAAGGCGGCTCTCATGCAGAACATCAAGCAGGGAGATTTCCTCGTTCTCCGCTTCAATTCAAAGGGCGACATGGGGGATCCCAACGTCGTGGCGGTCACCCCATTCGGCGAAATCGGCAATTTGATCGATGGCACGGGCGATCTGGACGATTTGAAAGAGCGTGCAGAAGACCTGCTGAAAGACCTTTTTGGGCGCTAATCACGTCTCTTCCTACCTCGCAAACCCGGGCGAAAGCCATGCCTCGACCGGAAAGATATCCTGCCTTACTCCCGTGATCTTCCCATCATGAACAGCGAAAATCCCTCCTCCCGCCGAACTTTCGTCAAGGCCACGACCGCCATCGCCGCCACCTCGGCTCTTGCTGCCCCCTACATCAACTTGAAGGCGCAGGAGTCGAAGAGGCTGAAGATCGGACTGATCGGCATGGGCGGACGAGGAAGCGGTGCGGCCCGCCAGGCCTGCCTCGCCGACGACAACTGCGAGCTCTACGCCGTCGCGGACATCATCCCGGAGCGGGTCGAGAATCAGCTTCGAAACATCTCCGGCGCCCTCGGCGATCAAGCCGCCACCAAAGTCAACGTCGGCGATCGCAAGTTCGTCGGGTTGGATGCTTTCAAGAAGGTCATCGATAGCGGAGTGGACATCGTCCTCCTCGCCACCCCCCCGGCCTTTCGCCCGGAACACTTCGAGGCAGCCGTGGAAGCCGGAAAACACTGCTTCGTCGAAAAGCCCTGCGCCACCGACGTCGCCGGCGTCAAGCGCTTCATGGCGGCTGGGCGCAAAGCCCGCGAGAAAGGTCTCTCCGTCCTCGGCGGCTTCTGCTACCGCTACTCCGATCACGGGCGCCTGCTTTACGAACGCGTCCAGGACGGTCAAATCGGCGAAGTCCGCAGCATCCACGGCACCTACTGGACGAACGTCGTTAAACCCATGCCGCCCGAATCAAATCGGCCTCCCGGCATGAGCGATACCGAATGGCAGATCAAGAACTGGTACAATTTCACCTGGCTCAGCGGTGATGGATTGGTCGAGCAAGGCATCCACACCGTCGACAAAGTTTTTTGGGCTCTCGGCGATCCCATGCCCGTGGCCGTTTACGGAATGGGCGGACGCCAGCGCCCAAACAATGCGGCTAACACCTACGACCACTACAGCATCGTCTACGAATTCGAGGGCGGCGTCCGCTGCCATGTCGACTGGAGCCAGTACGGGGCAGGAACCTACAAAGAAAACCGCGACTACATCATCGGGACCGATGGAGTGGCCGAATTCGATATTCGCAGCGCTCAAATCACCGGGAAAAACCCCTGGAAATGGCGGAAACCTCGCGAGCCCCGGAACATGTATCAGACCGAACACGACGAGTTCTTCGCCAACATGCGGGCGGGCAAACGCCATGCTGATGAGGAGTGGGTCGCCACCGCCACGATGCACGGCATCGTGGGCCGAATGGCTGCTTACACCGGGAGAAAGCTCACCTTTGACGAGGTGCTGAACAGTGGCGAAAAGCTCGTCCCCGATTCAATCGATTGGAACGGCTCCCTTCCGGTCCGGCCTGCCCCGATCCCAGGACAAACCGAATACCCTCCAGGTGGGATGCAGACCCAGGAGACCGCCTGAAGGCAAAGCGTAATCCCCAGATCTTCTAGCGACGGCGGCAGTCCAAGTGGCTGCCGCCTTTCGTTGCGGCCGCCGCCCTGCTCGTCAGGAACTTGCGTTCGCCCAGGGAGGAGATCCCCGCCCTCCGGCGCCGTGCAGGGTTTCCACGGCCTGCTACAAGCCTTCTTCGCCGAACACCGAGGGCGTGGAGAAATCAATGACTTCGAGGCCCGTCACCTCGATGTAAGCGCGCTCACCGGCAGCGCTCCACTTTACTACCGCGCGCGAGGCGATACCGTTCTCCCAGGGGACCGATTCCAAAATCGTGCGGCCTGCGTCGGTCTCCGAACCTGCGTAGAGGTTGCCGGGGAAAAACACACTCGGTCTCCAGCCCGCCCGCAGGCGCAAAACGTCTCCTTCCAGCGGAAGTGCCCGGTCTTCGTCCAAAGCGACGCCTCGGTGCACATTCAAGCGGAACGTCTGCTCACCCTCGGGCTTCTGTTCGAGGAATCGCTCGAAGGTGTTGTACATGAGTTGAGCGTAGAGTTCCCAATCCACCAGAAACCGCTCACCGAATTGCACCAGGCTCACGGGCACCGCGATCCCCCGGTCGCCGCCATCGAGGACCACATCGAAATTGTGCACGAAATACGTCTCCTTCCCTTTGACCTCCGATCCCCCACCGTATCGCAGTGCCAGCACCTCAAAGGCCGTCCAGGGGTAGGACTCGTAGTGGGTCTTCAGTCTCTCTTCCAAACGGTCCGCATTCAGAATGTGCTCCGAAGCTTTCTCCAATGTCTCAGCTTCAAAGAAGGCCAGCATCGCCGTCCTCGCTTTGTCCACCCCCTCGAGAACGGCCTCCTTTTTCAGCTCATCCTCGCCCGAAGCGAAGGGAGAAAACAGACTCCAGCAGAGAATGATCGAGACACCAGCAAGGGGAATCCGTTCCATGATTTGATTAAGACCGCGAATCGCACCCTCCACAGAATTCTCGACGCGCGCAACCTTCGAATCCGTGACAAATAGTGCTAGTGCATCGTCCGGAAAGTAGGCAGGGCATCTCGCGAGGAATTTTGCCCGGGATCAAGGCGCAAGGTCTGGAGTGAAGCGAGCTTCATGACCGACCGAGCAACGCCGAGCCCGGGTAAAACGCCCGCGATCAAGACCACTCGCGAGCACCGCGAGCCACTCTCTCTCTCACCCATTCTCACCCCCTGGTGTCCTGGATAATTTCCTGATGATGCACTAGTATAGCTTCGAGAACCCTGTCACACGCTTCTTCCGCTCCGGATGAGACGATCCTCAAAACTGGCCGTTTTTCTTTTCGCCCTGCTCGTGCTGTTCGGGGGTTGGCTTGCCTATTACGCCCAGGACAAGGGGTTCACCGCCTACTGGCGGCAGCGAGTGGAAGCTGAGTTCGAGCAGCGCGGGGTCTACGCAACGATGAGGCGGTTGAACCTCGATCCGCTACGTGGCCTGATTGCGAAGGACGTGCTGGTGTACGAGGACCCGGAACGCCAAATCCTGCTCATGAAGGTCGACGACGTCGCCCTAAACGTGAATTTCGCCGCTCTCGCTGGCGGACGGCTCACTCTCAACGCTTTCGAGGTTCGAAACGCGAAGATCACTCTTCCGCTGGAAAACCACCGGAAACTCAAGGGCGAACGCCTGGTCCTGGATGACCTAAGCGCGCGCGTCCTCGTTCCACCTGGGGAAATCGAAATCGTCCGGGCCGTGGCCACCATCCAGGGACTCGAGGTTCGCCTTTCCGGGCAACTGCAGCGGAATCTCCCGGGTGAAAACGACCCTTCCAAACCGTCCGGGGAACCGGACGAGACCTCCGCAGCCGGTTCTCAACTAGCCAACCTGCGAAGCCGGCACAAAATCATCCAAAAATTCCTTTCCTTCCTCGAAAAGACCGATTTCGGGGAACCCGGTCGCGCCGTCCTCGAAGTCCACGTCCAGGGAGACACCGCCAAGCCGGAGACCCTTCAAGCACGCGGCACGCTACGGGCCGGATCCCTCGGCTTCTCGCATTTCCGGGGCGAAAACCTCACCGGCCAGTGGAACCTCGATCAGGGAACCCTCCGCGTGCGCGACCTCGAAGTCCGCGATGCCTACGGAAAACTCCGCACCGAGTTCGAATACGCCTTTTCGGATCGCCAATTGCGCTTCTCGTTGGACTCCACGGTCGATCTGCCGGGCTTGCTGCGCGATCTGACGCGTTCGCCAGTCTTCAACGAGGTGGTCTTCTACATGCCCCCTCAAATCGTCGCTTCGGGCACCTTCGATTTCTCACGGCCCTTCGACTGGCAAAATCTGCCCCTCGACGTCGTTGGCGAACTCGAGGCCGATCGAACGACCAGCCGGGGTGTCATTTTTGAAGCGCTATCCGCCGATTTCAGTGCCCGCGGCCCTCGTTTGTTCCTCAGAAATGTCGTCGTTGAGCACAAGACGGGCATTCTGAATTGCGATTTGATTCGCGACAGTAATGGGGTCGAATACCGGGCCGACCTGCGCATTCACCCTACCATTTTCGCTCCCTTCCTGAAGCTCGAGGGAAGCCGGGACTTTTTGAACCGCTGGAGCTTTCACGACAATTCCGCCGTGTTCGTTCAGGTCGCCGGTTTCGGCCCCGGAATGCAGCCCACCGAGTGGACGACACGCGGCATGATCGATCTTCGCGATTGCCAGCTCAACGGACACCCCATCAGCCAACTCCAAGCGGAAATCGAGTTCGAGAAGGAACATCATCGCTTCCGGAATGTCGTGATCACCCGGCCCGAGGGTGCCGTCTCCGGCGAACGGATCACGCTGGACCACGGATCCAACCTGTTCCGGCTCGAAGGCGTCAGCGGTCGCGTCTTTCCCACCCACGCGGTGGGTTGGTTCGCCCCCGAAGCCGCAAGCTACCTCCTCGCCTATCAATTCGAAAACCCGCCTGAGCTATCCTTCGAAGGCACCATCGATGCCCGGCCGCCGTCGGTTCTCAAAGGAGAACACCCCAACCACGACTACACCATCGGCTTCGCCAGCGACGGACCGGCACGCTACGAACTTTTCGGCAAAACCCTCCGTCTCCAGGCACCGAAAGGCTTGGTGAGCATTGAGGGCGATACCGTGCGATTGACGGATTTCTCCTCCGACCTTCTCGGCGGCCAAATCCAATCTGAAGCCTCCCTCACACGCATCCACGACGATCTCAACTATCAGGTCGAAATCCGTGCTTCAGATCTCGATTTCAGGGGCCTCGCTGAGCTCTACAGCACCTACAAGGACACCGGAGGCCGCCTCAGCGGGTTCGCTCGCTTCAATGGGCGTCCAGGGGAGGTCTCGAGCCTTCGCGGCACCGGCACCGCCACGGTCCTCGAGGGCAACGTTTTCTCTTTCCCGGCCTTCGGTCCCCTGTCGAAACCCGTATCTGAGGCTCTACCCAGGCTTCACAGCGGTCTCAGCGTCGCGAAGGAGGCCCAGGTCGGCTTCGAAATCCGCGACGGATCCTTCATCATGGATTCGTTCAGGGCGCGAACCTCCGCCTTTCAGATGAAGGGTTCGGGAACCGTCGACCTCAGAACCCATGAAATCGACATGCTTTCCACGCTCAACGTTCGTGGCCCTGCCTCCACCGTCCTTGCCCCGGTCTCAAAGCTCCTCGAGTTTCGCGGCCAAGGCCATATCGAGATGCCAGTTTGGCGACCGCGAAACGTTCCCGATTTGCCCGGCGAACCCTTGCGCGATCTGGTCGAAGGAGCCGGCGAAGGCCTGCGCCGCGCCCAGTCGAAACTGCCAAATCTCAAACCCGCCGACGCTCGCGAGGAAGACTCACCTTAACAGGAATGGCACTCTCTCTTCTGAGAGTAGCTGAATTACTGACACTTCAGAGTGGGGGCGTGCGGCGGGAGGAGGAAGGTCCGAATTGGACGCGTTGCTCTGCCTTTGGCCGCCTATGTCCGCTCCGTTCTTTGCTCAGCGCGAATCACGGAATCAACCTCCGTTCCCCCCGCGACGCCGGAGGAAGGTCGGCACGTCCAGGTCCTCTCCGTTCACGACGGTGGGCGGTGCGTTCTCGAAACGTCCACGGCCTCCGGGACCGGGCGATCGTGAACCATGCGGCATCGCAACGATCTTTCCTGCCGGCGGATCCTGAGCACCCGGTTCCTTGTTGGTGAACGATGGAGCAGGCTGGGGCAGCGTGATGGTCGGCTGCGCACCCGATGGTGGCTTCTGCCCATTACCCGTCCCATAGTCGATCTTCACCCCGTTCTCCGCCGCCGGTGTTGCGGCGGCTTCTGTCGCGTCCTTGGCGGCATTCGAAACGGCTCCAGCCGGAGCCTCTCGCTTTGCCCGCAGCGGCTTCGACGGCAAGGGTGCCGGGGCGGGTGGCGCGGGCAAAGGGCTCTTCAGCTTGGGCTTGGGCGGGCCTGAAGGAGAGGGAGCTTGGGGCGCCAAAACCGGCTGCTCTTCGGCTTGAAGTGCGCCAGCGGAAGCATTCGCCCCTCCAGGAGGCTGCGGTGGCGCACCGGGGCTCGAATCGTCAACGGACGGCGTGCTCGAAGACTTTGGAGCGGTTGAGCCTTTCGAGGCCCGGAAGGATGGATCGAAGGAAAGTCCCTCCGATGCCGGTGCGGGTTGTTTCGGCGGGAGTGGGATCGCCAGGGGCCGCGTTTCCTCGAACGCTCCCATGTCGTCTTCCTCCCCCGGTGGTGTCGCTGCTTTCGAGGTGGAAGACTCTGCCGGCACAGGGGTCTGCACCGCAGCCGGACGCTGAATCGCGGGCTCGGCAGGTTTCGGCTTCAAGTCCGGCTTGGACCCCGTCGCTTCGGACTTTTCTCCGGTCGGGGAGACCGTTGCGGCGGGTTCAGGGCGGGACGAGGGTTCCGGGCGAGGTTTCGCCTTCTCGACCGGACGTGATAGCGCCGTCCCGTCTTGAGAGCTGATCAATGCCACACAAAGCTGGTCCCCTGCATCATCCCGCGCGGACACTCCGAAGAGGATCTGTGCCGAAGGATCCGTGAACTCGCCAAGCTCTTCCATGACCGTTTCGACCTCGGCCAGCGTCACGGATTGATTTCCCGAAATGTGAACCAAGACGCTCGAAGTCTCCTTCAAACGTTCGCCACTTTCCCAAAGCGGATTGTCCAGTGCCTGATGCAACGCCTTCTCGGCGCGCTTCTCGCCCGACGCTTGACCAAAGCCGAAGAGGCAACGCGCGTCCTGACCCCCCAGCACCGCCAATAGCTCGTCCAGGCCGACCCGGATCATTCCTGGCTTTTCCAAGAGTGACGTGATCGCGTGGATGCTTTGGCAAATCGTCTGATCCGCCGCGGCGAAGGCCTCCTGGACCCCGCCCTTCGGAACGATCAGTTCGCCCATGCGGTCGTTCTCAAACGTCAAGAGCACCGAGGCGCTCTCGCGCAACTCCGCCAGCGCTTCCCTCGCCTGCTCCACCCGGCGCCGGCCTTCAAAATGAAACGGCAGCGTGACGAACACGATCACCGCACACCCCGCTTCCTTCGCCACCCTCGCGATGACCGGTGCAGCGCCTGATCCCGTGCCTCCGCCCAGCCCGGCACACAAAAAGACCAGGTCGGCTCCATCCACGGCTTTGCGGATCTCGCCCGCTTCCGCCACCGCCGCTTCCCTTCCTAACTCAGGGTCTCCTCCACATCCCAGCCCATGCGTGAGGCTCTCTCCCAGCTGAACCTTCTTCTTGCCTGGTGAGGATCGCAGAGCCCGCGCATCCGTGTTGAACATCACCGTGGATTCGCTGGATCCGCCTTGCGCCAAATATCGCTCCAAAATATTGGATCCGGCTCCCCCCACCCCCGCGATCAGCACGCGGTAATCGGTCTTGGTGCTCTTGCGAAGGTCCTTGGCTTGACGTTGAAACTCAAACATGGGTCGATTCTGGCGAAAAGTGGGACGGGACGGGCGACAAAGGATTCACGACGCCATTCCCAGCCAACCGCTCAGTTTCTCGCCAAGCGATGCCCCGGCCGGCGCCCCTCCTCCTTCGCTCATCAACTGAGCGAAGCGGATCAACCCGATGCACGTCGCATACTGCGGATTCTCGAAGGACGTTCGCGTCCCACTCAACTTCGCCGCACCCCCGCGCTGCACCGGATACTGAAAAATCGCTTGTGCCAGGTCCGGCACGCCTGAAAGCAGACTCCCTCCGCCCGTCAAAAAGATCCCCGAGTCCAGCTCTTCCGGGCAACCAGCTTCTTCCAATTCCCGCCGGACGATTTCGAAAGTCTCCCGCATTCGAAGATGGATGATGTGGTTCAGCTGGTTCAAATCCACATCCACCATCTTCTTCTGAAAGCTCGGCACCGCCAAAAGCTCACCATCGACTGACGAATCGAAATAGACCGAACCCCGCTGCGTCTTGAGATTCTCCGCGGTTTGCAGAGGCAACTCCAGGACCGTGGCAATATCGTTGGTCACGTGGTCGCCACCGATCCCCAACGAGCCCGACGCCACGATCGCCCCATCGCAGTAAGCCAGATAGTCGGTCGTTCCTCCACCGATGTCGATCAACAGCGCCCCTTGCTCCCGGTGACTCCGTCCAAGCAAAACCTGCGCCGACGCCAGAGGCGCAAACACGATTTCCTCGACTTCGAGGGGAATCTCCCGCACACACCGGATCGCGTTCTGAATTTTCAACCGGTTGCCGTGGATCAGATGGTAGTCGGCCGAAAGCTCATGACCGGGAAGGCCTAGCGGGTTGAGCCCGACGGGCTCTCCGTCGATGGCGTAATCCTGGAGGATGGTGTGGATGAATGCCTGGGCTTGGGGGATCTCGACATTGCGAACCGCTTCTCGCAAATCTTCCAAATCGGCCGGGACGATTTCCCCTTGAACCTGCGGGATCGACAGAGTGGCCCGGTTGTTCAACCCCGAGACATGGCCTCCGCTGATCGCCAGGTAGACCTCCTTTACCTCCATCGCACTGCGCTCCTCGGCCATCGCCAAGGCCTTGTTCAGCGCCACCTTCGCCTCCTCGAAATCCACGATCTCACCTTTGCGCACGCCGCGGGAGGCCGCTTGCCCGATCCCCAGGATCTTGATTCCGCCTTCGGGGCGAGTCTCCCCGATCACGACACTGATCTTTGAGGTCCCGATCTCAAGGCCCGCGTAGATTTTCCCTCCCGTCATAGTCTTCTTGCCGGCTAGAACCGGCCTCATCACCGTTGATCCGGCGCCTGGGCGCGTCTAGCAGGGAAACTACTATCCCATCGCCAGGCGACGCTGTCCACCGTCCGGGAACCCTGCCCCGGTGTCACGGTTCAGACGGAGGGAGCGCTGGACTTTGCGTCAAGCGAACCGCAATGTTCCGTCGCATCCGGACGTCCACCTGGCGGGGTTCGACCTTCAGTTCGACGCACTCACGCATCACGCTCTTCAACCGCCGGCGCACCTCGTCTTGATCGCTTCCGAGCGGCCAAATCACGCGAAGACCGCCCTCGAACCAAAGCTCGCACACTTCGGCCCCGTCGGCATCCACCCTTCGGATTTTCCAATCTCGTTCGCTCACCAGGCTGCCCAGGATGCTTGCTACTTCGTTCGACAACCACGTCTCGTCGTTCCTTCCCGGCCCAAGCCCGGTCACTTCCGGCAGCGCCTCCAGACTCTCCCCGGGAGCGCCGCTGCCACGATCCCAGGTTCCGTCAAAATTCAAGATCTCGCGTGCTCCCGATTCCAGCAGCCGGTAGCCGCACGCGCCAAGGGGTTGAGCCACTGTCCCAACTTCCGCAGGCCTCGATGCTTTAGGTGCCGATGCCAACCACCCGGCCAGCACGAGCAACACGGCCACGACCGTGCCCAGTGCGATGGAGCCAAGGCCCCCACCCCCGCTCTCACCCGGACCATCGCTCATGCCTTGCCGGATCGGAGGTCCAGCGACGCCTGAGCAATCTGCGCGCACAAGGCATCGAATTCCACCCCCGCCGCGCGCGCCGCCTTCGGGAGCAAACTACTGGACGTCATCCCGGGAATCGTATTGACCTCCAAAACGAAGGCCTGTCCCTCTTCGTCCAGAAGAAGATCCACCCGGGAGTAGATTTCCACACCCAGCGCACGATGCGCCGCGAGCGCCTCCCGCTGCACCGCTTTCGTCACCTCCGCGGGAAGATCCGCCGGACAGAAGTAGTCCGTGCCTCCGTCATCGCACAGCCACGGATACTTGTTCTTCATGTCGTAGAATCCGGACCGGGGCTGGATGTGCACCACGGGCAAGGCTTCGTTCTCGAGTATCCCCACCGTCAGCTCCTTCCCCCGGATGCACTCTTCCACCAGCAATTCATCCCCGAAGCGTCCCGCGTCCTCCACCGCCGCTTGCCAGGCATCCTCCGTCTCCACGATGTGGACCCCGACGCTCGACCCCTCCCGCGGCGGCTTCACCACCAACGGAAACCCCAGCGACGGCCCCCGGCTCAAAGCCTCCGAAACGGGAAGCCTCTCGTGAAACGGAGTCCGCACCCCCTGCTCCAGAAATCGCGCTTTGCTCCGGAACTTATCGAAAGCCAGTTCGCTACTCTCCGGCCCGGCTCCCGTGTAGGGCACCCCCAACCCCTCCAGCTCACGCTGCAGCTGACCATCCTCGCCATACGTCCCATGCACGACGTTGAACGCCAGATCCGGCTCCCGCTCCCACTCGACCCGCCCCCGGCTCAATTCCACGAGCGCCACCTCCCCGGCCCTGGTCGCCAGCGCTTCAGCCACCGCACGACCCGACGCCAGCGAAACTTCGCGCTCCGAACCCGGACCACCTGCTAAAACCGCGATCCGCACCTGACTCAAATCGACCTTACTCATACGATCAATGCTTCTTCCGACCCGAGAACCTGCACCTCGGTCTCCAGTTCCACCCCTCGCTCCGCACGCGCCTTGGCCCGGATCCGCTCGATCAAATCCAGCACGTCCTGCGCCCTCGCCCCACCGTCGTTCACAATGAAGTTCCCGTGAACGTCCGAGACCCGCGCAGCGCCCACCGCCTCGTTCTTCAGGCCCAGTTCGTCGATCAGTTTCCCCGCGCCACAAATCTCCGGATTCTTGAAAATGCATCCGGCGCTCGCCGCCACGGGTTGGCTCTGTTTCCGCTTCTGCTTGGAGGCATCCAGCTTCGCCTGAATCGCGTCACCTGTCGCTGGTTCACCGGAAAAAACGGCTGAAACCACGTAGTTCTCCGTGAACTCCGGCACGTTCCGGTAACTCGAGGAGATTTCGCCGGCCAGCTTCGTGCGCACCTCCCCTTCCTGATCCACAAACGTCACGCTCTGGATCTGATCAAACGTCTCCACCCCCATCGCCCCGGCGTTCATGCGAATGCTTCCCCCTACGTTCCCGGGAATCCCCTCCATCCACTCAAAGCCTCCCAGCCCCGCGCTTTGCGCGACCGACGCCAGTCGCTTCAACCGCGCCCCCACGCCCGCCTCGATGTGATGATCCCGCACCTGCACCCGTTCGAAATCCCCTCGCCTTGGGTGAATCACCACTCCGCGGATGCCGCCGTCACGAACCAACAGGTTCGAACCTCGACCCACCACCCGGATCGGCAACCCCTCTCCCCGGCAATGACTCACCAACCGCGCAAACCCAGCCACGCTGACCGGCTCCACCCAGAACTGCGCCGGCCCACCGATTCGGATCGTCGTGTGCTGGCTCATCGGTTCATAAAGCCGAAGCACCGCTTCCTCCTCGTCCAGCGCTTCCCGCAGCCTCTCCAGCACGGCCAAATCCGCTGAAATCCGGCTCGTGACCCGGTGAACGTCCCCGGCGCCAAGGCTAATCAAGAGATCTCCGCTCCGAAGCTGATTGCCCGCCCAAAGCGCCGCATCTTCCAGTTTCGGAATCGATCGAACCTCCGGTCCACCCTGCTCCTCCACCGCCTCACAGATGGTCCGTCCCGAGATCCCCGGAATCGGCATCTCACTCGCCGGATAGACGTCGGTCACCGCCAGCTTGTCCGCAGCCCCGAACGAACTCGCGAACTCCTCCCTCAGCAGCTTCGTGCGCGAATACCGGTGCGGCTGAAACACGCACAAAACCCGATTCGGCCGGAGCGATCGCGCCGTGTCCAGCGTTGCCCGGATCTCGGTCGGGTGATGTCCGTAATCGTCAAGCACCTCGAAGTGCTCACTGTGAAACTTCCGCTCGAACCGCCGTTTGGCCCCTCGAAAAGTCCCCAACGCCGCTCGGATAACCCCGAAGCTCACGCCCAACTCCGTCGCCAGCGCCACGACGCTCAACGCGTTCAACACGTTGTGGCGACCCGGGATCCCCAACTCGATCTCGCCCAATTCCTCTCCGCGGCACGAGACGTGAAAGAGGCTGCTGCCACCCTTCTCCTCGACCCCGGAAGCCGCGTAGTCGCACGACTCGTCCCAACCATACGAAACGCCATTGGCTCTTCCCTCACTGAGCGCCGCCGCCCCCGGATCGCTGCCGCAGAAAATGAAGAAACCGCTCGTCTGATCCAGGAGAGTCTCGAAGACTGCTCGAATCTCGTCCAGGCCCCCGTAGAAATCGAGATGCTCCGCCTCCACGTTCAGCACGATCGAGTGTTTTGGCCGGAATAACGCCAGCGTGCCGTCGCTCTCGTCGCCCTCCGCCACCATGTGCTCCGACTCGGCTTCCCAGTGCGCGTTCGTCCCCAACAGCGGGATCTCCGCACCCACGTAGTGACTGGGTTTCAATCCGGCGCCCCGCAAAACGTGCGCGGCCATCGCCGAGGTCGTCGTCTTTCCGTGGGTCCCCGAAATGACGATCCCGGATTTCCGCTCCAAGATCGCCGCCAGGGCCTCGGCGCGACGCACCATTGGGATCTCCGCACGGCGCGCCGAATCGAAAGCCACGTTCCCCGGCTTGATCGCTGACGAATAGATCACCAGATCCCGGTCCAACACTTCCGCTGGTTGCTGCGGGGAAATGAATTCCAGCCCCAGCCCTTCCAAACGCTCCGTTTCCACGGTCGTCACCCGGTCCGAACCACTCACCCGGTGTCCCATCCCCATCAGGAGGCTGGCCAACCCGCTCATTCCCGATCCCGCCACACCGATCAGGTGCACGCGTAGCGCCTGACCCGCCGGGTCCCTCAATTGATTCAGTCGTTCTTCCGTCAACGTCCTTCCGCCTCCATCAAATCCGCAATTCGAACCGCCGCGTCCGTGGGTGCCAGCGCCAGCATCTGGTCGCGCATCGCCGCCAGACGCTCCGGGTGACTCGCCAAATCCACCACCATCCGCCCCAGTTTCTCCGCATCGGTCTCCTTTTCCTGCGTCATCAGGCAGGCCTCATTTCGGACGAAAACCATCGCGTTCTTCGTCTGGTGATCGTCCGCGGCAAAGGGATAGGGAATCAGAATGCCCGGCAACCCCACCACCGCCATCTCGTTCAAACTCGACGCGCCCGAGCGGCAAATCGCCAGGTCGGCGGCGGCGTAGGCCCGGTCCATCTCCGAACAAAAATCCATCACCTCCGACGGGAGCTGTCGCCCCTCGTACCCGGCTCGAACCGATTCCACCTCCTTCGGCCCCGCGATGTGCAGAACCTGAATCCCGGCCGCTTCCAGCGTCTCCAGCATGCCGCCAGCCAATTCGTTGATCCCGCGCGCACCCTGACTTCCCCCCATCACCAAAAGCGTTTGCCGCGACGGGTCCAGCCCAAAATGCTCCCGTGCCTCCTCCGGTGTCACCGCCACCTGAAAATCAGGCCGGACCGGCGTTCCCACGACGTCCACTTGCGCTCCGGGAAACCGGTCGGCGCAATCTTCCCAACCCACCAACACCCGCTTCGCGAACTTGGCGTTCAGCAGATTCGCCCTGCCGGGGACCGCATTCGATTCATGGATGAAACCCGGACGGCCCGTCGCTTTGGCGGCAAACAGCGGCACCGCGGACGTGAAACCTCCCATGCCCAGCACCGCCCGGGCATCGATCTCCCTCATCCACCGCGTGCAAAACCGGTAAGCCTTACTCGAAGTGCTCACGAACTTCAGCATCGCCGGCGAATACGGCTTCGGCATCGCCATGCTCGGCATCCGCTCGAAGCGCAGGTGCTGATAGGCCCCGCTTGCCACCCGGTCGATCTCCTTTTCCGAAATCACAAAGATCACCTCGTGCCCCCGCCGGCGTAGTTCTTCCCCGACGGCGATCCCGGGAAAGAGATGCCCCCCGGTACCCCCACAGGCAATCAAGAATCCTTGCTGTTCCGGCATGGTGCGAACGTGAGAATGGGCAACCTGTCAGGGCTGCAGAAGCGACTCCCTACCCCTAAATCCCCGCGATGCAATGTTCAATAACACGCCGATGGCGATCAGCGAGGCCACGAGATTCGATCCCCCATAACTCACAAACGGCAGAGGAAGCCCCGTGTTCGGAAAGGCGCCCGTCGTCACCGCCATGTTCAGTGCCGCTTGGATGCTCACGATCGCGGTCATTCCTGCCGCCAGCAGAAACCCAAACCGGTCCGGCGCATGAAGCGCGATCGTCAACCCGCTCATCGCGATCGTCACATAACACAAAACCACCCCAAGACTCGCCAAAAGCCCAAGCTCCTCCCCAACCATCGGAAAAATGAAGTCCGTGTGCGCATACGGCATGTACAGCATTTTCATCCGCCCGGCTCCCAGCCCCACCCCTTCCACACCGCCCGATCCAAACGCCATTTTGGCCACCTTCTGCTGCAGCCCCACCCCCTGCTCGTGAAGCTCTGGCCGAACCACCGCCAGCACACGCTCCATCCGTCCCGGCACCAGCATCACCAAACCCGCCAAAACCACGCACCCGCTCAATAGCGCCCCGCGCAGGCACGCCCGGTGCACCCCGGCCAACCACATGACCGCCAGCGCAGCCAGTGCCATCACCGCACTCGATCCCACGTCCACCTCGAGCGCCACCAACCCGATTAAGAGCCCCGCCATCAGCCCGGGAAGGAGGAACCCCTCCCAAACGGCCTCCGCTGATCTGCGTCGCCAGGAATACCAGGCCGCCAACGCCCCCACGAGCACGAGCTTGGCGAATTCCGAAGGCTGAAACCGCACGCCCAGATCCACCCACCGGCGTTCCCCATTGATTTCCAGCCCCACCCCCGGCACGAAACAAAGCCCCAAGAGCACCACACACCCACCGTAGGCGACCCATCGCCACCTCAGCCAAACCCGATAGTGAACCAGCGACACCGCACCCGCCAATCCAACCCCGATTCCAATCCAGCCCGCCTGCCGTTTGACGTCGAAATAGAGGTCCTCCTGCTTGGCGTCGGCGTGGTAGATCCCCGTCGACAACAACATCACCACTCCCAGCATCAACAGGCTGAGCACCGCAAACACCAGCAGCAAGGGACTTCGCTGCCGGAGATCGCCCGGACCTTTCACTTTGCCAGGTCAAAAATGGCTTAGCTGCCCTGAGGAATCCGAAGCACCTGCCCCACCTGCAGCTTCCTCGGATCGTCCAGGTTGTTTGCCTTTAGCAAATCCTGAACGCCCACCCCATAACGCTGAGCGATCCGGTAAAGCGTGTCACCCCGCTTCACTTGGTAAGTCCGCCCAGAACTCGCCGTCGCTGCTCGAACGTCCGGCTTGGCTCCCTCCGCCACCGGCCGCTCGATCGGCACCGGTTTCATCGTGCCTGGTTGAGGACGAATCTCTCGGGCTTTCACCACTGGCGCCGGACCGTCATCGGCCAGCGGATCCCGCGGCGCATTGCCCGTGTTGTCCGGGATCGTCAACCACTGCCCCGTGAAAATCTTCCCGCCCGGCCGCAGGTCGTTTAACTGCTCCACCTCGGCCACGCTCGCGTTGAACTGCCTCACGATCTGCACCAGCGTCTCGCCCTCGCCGACCCGGTAGCGCTTGTGCCCCTCGAGGTAGGGATGGTCCACCACGATCGATTTCCCGTTCGTCCGCATCGGCGGCAGCAGATCGTCCACCGCCTCTTGACTCCCGTTGGCTCCGCTCGAGTCGCTTCCCGTCAGCTTTCCCAGTGGACTCCGCTCGATCCCTCCGTCGTCCAATTGCTGAAACGCCAGGATGCCCCCGATAACCACCAGGTGAACCAGCAACACCACGGCAAAAACCCGCCCCAATCCTCGTTGCGGCGTCTCGACCTCGAACCCCTCGTCCACCTGCATTGGTGCCGCACCCCGGGCTCCCGGATATTCCGGCGCGTATCTCCTGCTCTGTCTGCCCTTCATCCTGCTATGTCGATTCCTGGTTCAATCACGAAGGGCCGCGACGGCTCGCTATCCCGAGCCAAGCCGATCGATAAGCCTTCTAAACACTTCACCTCTCTCAATATAATTGGAAAATTGATCAAAGGAAGCCGCACCAGGCGAGAAAATAATGGCCCCCTTAGGACGGGCCACTCTCAGCGACTCTTCAACCGCCTCCTCCAAACCCGGCACCACCGTGCACGGCACCGCTCCCTCCCACGCCGACGCCATCTCCGGACCGCACTCCCCCATCAACACCGCGTGCGAAACATTCTCACCCACGATCCCCCTCGCCGAGGCAAAATCGAACCCCTTGTTCCGCCCTCCCGCGATCAGCACCACCTTGTCGGGTTGACCCCGCAAACTGCTCTCCAACGAATGCAGGTTGGTCGACTTCGAGTCGTTGATGAATTCGTGTCCCTGGTGCTCGCCCACGAGTTCGTATCGATGGGGCGGCGCCGTGTAATCTCGTAATGCCGCTTCCACCTCGTCGCCCGAAACCCCGATGATTTCACCCACCGCGAGCGCGGCCATCACGTTCTCGGCATTGTGCGCCCCCCGAAGCTTCAGCGCCCCATAATTCAGCGCTTCCACTCCGGAACGCTCGATGACCGTCCCGTTGAGCATCAGATCCGCCGTTTCGAAGGCGCTGAAAGTCACGACGTTCGCCGGACAGTTCGCCACGATGGGCGCCAGCGGTGCCTGAATCACGATCCAATCCCCCGTTTGCTGATTCTCGAACATCCGCTCCTTCGCCGCCCGGTAATCGGCCACCGAATCGTAACGATCGAGGTGATCCGGTGCGAAATTCATCCACACACCGATTTCCGGCCGGAAAGTCTCGATCGCTTCCAACTGAAAGCTGCTCACCTCCAACGCGATGGCGTCGTAAGCCTCGCCCGAAACCACGATCTCCGACAGCGGCACCCCATAATTCCCCGCACTCGTCGCGCGTAGTCCCCCGGCCCGGAGAACGCGCTCCACCAATTCCGTCGTCGTGGTCTTGCCGTTGGTGCCGGTGATGGCGGCCATCCGGGCCCCGCAACGTTGGGCGGCGAATTCCAATTCCCCGATCACCGGAACGCCTCGCTCCGTGAACTGTCGCACGATCGGTCGCCTCAGATTGATCCCAGGGCTTTGAATCGCCAGATCGGGTAGGACACCAGAAAACGCATCGGCTTCATCGCCCAGAACCACCTTCTCACATCCCATCGCACGAAGTGCCTCGGCGGCTCCATGGAGTTTGCCCGGATCCCCGCCGTCCAGAACGACCACGCGCGCCCCTTCAGCCAACGCCAGCTTCGCAGCCGCCTGACCGGAGCGACCGGCGCCCAGAACGGCCACCAAAGCCCCGTCCACCCTCCTCTTCATCGAATCTTCAGCGTCGCCAACCCGGCCAGGGCAAACATGATCGCCAGAATCCAAAACCGCACGATCACCTTGGTCTCCTTCCAGCCCTTCAGCTCGAAGTGATGGTGAATCGGCGCCATCCGGAAGATCCGTTTCCCGCCGCGCAGTTTGTAGCTCCCCACCTGCAGAATCACACTAAGCGCTTCCATCACGAAGACACCCCCGACCACCACCAACATCAGTTCCTGCCGGCAGCAAACCGCAATGGTCCCCAGCAAACCGCCGAGCGAGAGCGATCCGGTGTCGCCCATGAACACGCGTGCCGGATAGCAGTTGAACCACAGAAAACCCAGTCCGGCCCCAACAATCGCCATGCAGAACACCGCCACTTCGCCCACCTGCGGGTGAAATGGTATGCCCAAGTAATCCGCGAACTTCAAG